>CALDSK010000113.1 GCA_937911865.1 uncultured Synechococcus sp. | reverse complement strand
GTTGATTGCTACCGAGATTAAGATCAGTCAAGTTAGTTAACTGGCCAATGACCTTAGGTACCTCTGAGAGATTATTACCATAGAGATCGAGCTTAGTTAGCTTGTGCAACTTACCGAAGAACTCTGGTATCGCTGAGAGTTGATTGCGATCAAGCTCAAGCTTCCACAACTCATCTAATTGCCCAATAACCTCCGGCACCGCTGAAAGCTGATTGCTCCCGAGGTTCAGTACTCGCAGTTGGCTAAGCAAGCCAATAAATTCAGGAAGCTCCTTGAGCTGGTTGCTATTAACATTTAAAGACCGCAGCTCCCTTAACTGCCCAACAACCTCCGGCACCTCCGAAAACTGATTACCATAAAAAAACAGCGTTCTCAAATTAACGAGCTTCCCAATCTCACCTGGCAAATCTTTCAAATAATTGCCAAGGACTTTATCCTGCTTCTTATCCCACCGGCCTAATACCAGCGTCTTCAAATTCGTCAGCTTCCCAATCTCCGGTGGCAGCTCACTTAGCCCTTTCCCCGCTAAATCCAGCGTCGTCCGCCCGTCAGCCGCCGCCTCATCAATCAGCCTAAGTAATTCGTCCTGAGTCACCGCTTTCCGCTACCATACATTGCCGATAGCATACCGCAGCCGACTATAGCTTAGGGACAGAATCGTTCACTTTCAGGTAACCGATACCGCCGATAGCAGTATTGGCTCATTGCGTTGGGCAATTAATCCTGATGATGATTTGATTGATCTAAGCGCGGTGGAAGGTGCGATCGCCCTGCAAAGTCCGCTTCCTGCCTTAGTCAGCAATTTAACAATAGCGGGCAACAACATTACCCTTAGCGGTGAAGGCCAGCACCATGTTCTCCAAATTGACGGTGGATCAGCCAATCTCATCTCACACCGTTCAAGAATGACCTTAAGCCGCAACAGCCGCTAAGTTTCAAGAGACAGACAGACCAAGGCGTCATAGCAAGCTAACTGACGACCGAGCATGACAGAAATTAGGAGATGTTTCTTCTTGCTTTAGCAGTGGTCTTCTTGTCCTCCAGCATGAACTCAATCAAAGCTGTCCAGTTCTCGAACCACAAGTACTTGGTAAGCGCCATTATCTTTGTGCGCGTTCCCTAGCGCCGCAAAGCGACGCGGGGTCGCACCGCAATATCCTGAAAAAAGCCTTTTCGCGTCCCTTATCGATGTCGAATGACTTAGCCGCTAATAGGACTTACCGTTGGGCGTTTTATGTACTGCCCCTGAGGTGTGCCCACTATCTGCCCTTGGTGATAGATTAATCGGCCTCGCAAAAACGTGCTTTTTATCTTCCCAGTCATTTCCTGACCTTCCAGAGGGGTATATCCCTGCTGCGATTCTGACTCTATTGCCTGCACGATAAAAGACTCATCAGGATCCAGTAGCACCAAGTCCGCGTCATAGCCTACGGCAATATCTCCTTTACTCAAGAGTCCAAATCGCTGAGCCGGATTCCAACACAATAGCTCCGCCATGTGAGAGTAAGCCATCCCTCGTTTGCTCCCTTCGCTAAAAACTCCTGAGAGCAGATACTCTGTTCCTCCAAATCCTGATTTGGCCAGCCAAATATTTTCTGGATCGCGCAAGCTAGCTTTTTTCTCTGCCGAGCAGCAGGCATGATCGCTTACGATCCAATCAATTTGTCGATTCAACACTGCCTGCCACAAAAACTCCACATCGGCCCGAGCACGAATTGGTGGATTCACTTTGGCCCATTTGCCTGTCGGCGCATCCACATCTAACAACAGGTGGCCTACCGTCACTTCTCGCCGAAAATTGATGTGGGGAAAAGTGGCTTGCATCATTAATGCTGCTTCCACCGCTTTGCAAGAGCTAAGATGGAGCAAGTTAATATTCACACAGTCGGTTTCGTGGGCAAGGTAAGCCGCAATGCAAATGGCTAACCCCTCTGAGTGGGGCGGACGGGCGGCGCTGTAGGCTCTAAGTCCGGTGAGTGTGTTATCTTGCTTGACGATTTTGGTGTAGGCGCTGAGGATTTCCGCGACCTCGCAGTGGAGGCTGAGGCTGAGAGTATCTTTAGCTTCTGGATGGGCGGCTGCTAGCTTGCTAAGGCTACGCATGATGAACTCAAAGTGGGCAAAGTCGTAGCGCTCTTCTGGTTGAATCATTAAAAACAGATTCTGTTGATCGGAGAGATCGTGAAGACCGTATCCGCCATAAAACATAAAAATTTTAAAAGAAGAGACGCCCTGCTGCTCGTATAGCCACTGCATTTCGTTAATGTGTTGAGGACTAATTGGGGCGACATGAAAACCGTAATCAACAAAAAAGTTGCCTGCCGAAAGCTCTAGCACCTCTGGGAAAAACGCCTGATAAGGCCCACCTTTGTTCAAGTAATACTGACCCGTGCGGATATAGTTTAGGCTGGTAGTGACGCCGCCCATGGCGGCAGCCTTACTCTCTGTGAGCGCGTCTTGGTCAAGCGATTGGTAAATGCCAATGTGCATATGGGCATCGACAAGGCCAGGAAACCCGAGGAGACTTTGGGCATCAAAGAGTTCTCTCCCTTGGTCGGGGCCAATGACTGGGGCAATGCGAGCGAATTTGCCGTCTTTAATGCCAAGATCAAGCGTCTCAACCGTCGGATGGTGAGGGCGGACTACTCGGACATTTTTGATGATTTTGTCCAGTGGTGGTTGACCTGAATCTGACTGGTCTAAATCTGGCTGATTGGCAGCTGGCTGGCCTAGTCCTGACATTTCTGGCATGATGCTGAGGTTGATTGACCTGCCACCCATTCTATGGAGTTTCAGCTGGGTCAGCTCGTTCGGTATGATTAAGATACGTTGCTATTTAAAGACGGATAGAGACGACGGCCAGAGACAACGGCCAGAGACGACGGATAAAAACGACGGATAAAACTGCTAGAAAGCGAAAGCCGAAGGAACGCTATAACGAGTATCACAAGGACCCAGCCGAGTTTCCCTTCCTCAGCAGCTTTCAAGAGAACTGGCAGCCCATTCGGGATGAGTTTACCCAGTTTATGCAAAGTGCCTCCCCGGCAGAAAGACATCTGAGTGCTCAGGTCATGGGGCCAAAGAGTAAAACCATCACGACGCGTGGCAAGTCTAAGTACACTGCCTTTGGAATCTTATTTCAGGGACTGTTCATTGAAGACTATGTTCGTACCCACCAAGTTACTTATCCTGACTATTCGTGGGCGATCGCAGCTGATAATGTACGAACGCTGAGAGAAAAATACTTTCCGCAGCTAGCCAAGGCCATTACCCAAACGAACACCACTTACAAAGATGTGATTAGGAATGTGTATTTCGGTACATTTTTGCCTGGACTAGATATAAAGCTGCATGTTAATTACAACCCTCATATGAATCGCGGGTATTTAGGATTAATCGTGCCAGCAGGTGACGTGGCTATGCAAATTTGCCATGAAACGCTGTATTGGCACGAGGGTGAATTTATGGTGTTAGACCACAGCTATCCCCACTGCCCGCATAATCGAACCCCTCACAAGAGAACGGTGCTGATTGTTGACTTTTTTAGAACTGACCAGCCAAGGGATGAAGTCGTACAGTTTGAGCGAGAACAAGTCGCGCAGCGGATGAAAGATAATCCCTATAGCCTGGGTGTGTTTGGCAAAAACGATAAAGCCAAGGACGAAGACTTTGTTAAGTATGGGCTGGCTCATCAGCTAGAGTGGGATAAGGTTTTGAGTTGAGCTTGTGAGACTGGAATAACGCTATGGGCCATATTGAAAAGTTCGACGCTAAAGACTGGGTCAAGGTCCGTAACTCTACAAAAGGCGAGTCGGTTTTTCTCACCTGGACAGGCGGAATTTATGCGCTGATACCCAACGAGGCGAAAGTTAAACTGTTCAATATGGTTGGGATGAACGTTAGTCGCTCAGTCGATCAGGGAGACGGCAGCTGGGATTTTACCTCTCGCGAGCTGACATATTATTTGGACCCCGAGACGGATGAGATTTTGCACCAGTGGGAAAATCCCTGGTCTGGAGAAACCCTGAATGTAATGCACGTTGCGAACAATCCTGTGCAGGGAAGATTTAAAGGAGACTTTTCAGCGAAAGTTGAAGGAGGCTTTACGACGTTTAGCTTTGACCTATTTTCATCCTACGAAAATCCGCTAGCGATGGATGAGCGCTTTGCCGCGTACAGTCCTCAGCCGATGTATCAGTCAGTGGAGCTGTTTAAGTTGACTGTACCGACTGAGGAGTTGCGAAATCCAGAGATAGCGTCGGTACCGACTATGATTCTGGGGTGGGATAGAATCGGTCCCTGGGTGCCTTGGATGAAAATGGGCGATCGCACAGGACAGCTGATTTATAGTGGACTGGGCCGAAAGCTCTCTTGTTTTGAAGAGCTACCTCAGGTGCTACAAGATGAGATAAACACACGCATTCCCGTCTATCGAGAAGCCCCTGCTCAGAAAGAAGATATCGAGAGCGTAACGTCTTGGATTTACTTTAAGGAACACTTCGAGGCTTATTTGGCAGGCTCTCGCTTCCCGATTGGATAGCAAAAGAGAGTTCTCTCAATCCTCAATCAAAGTCCAAAAATAGCCATCTGGAGCAATAAAAGAGAAGCTGCGATCGCCAAATTCATCCGTCACAATATTAGTCACACGTTCGGCGGCGCTGTTATGAATGCGATCGCAAAACCCTTCCAAATCACTCACCCGATACGTATACAGCGACATCCCTAAACAGCCAGGCCGCGATTTCTCGTGAGTACTTGGCAAGTCCAATGCTTCTGGGAAACGAACAATATATAGCCGACCCGAACGAGCGGCCTGCCAATCAGTTGCTGAAGAACGCGGGTCATCAAAGGCAGTGACCCAAAACCGCTCCCCAGGCTGCATCTCAAAAATGTACTTGCCGCCCGTAGAGGTTTCGTAGGTGCTCTCTAGCGCATCTTGCACCCGCAGCAAATCAAGGACTTCGTCGTAAAATCGCAACGTCTCCTGGCTGTCATCTTGCACAATCATGCCCATGTGAGTGACTTGGCTGGCCCTCAGCGCCGAGTCTGGAGCAATCTGCCCGTAGTTTGGCACGCTGTAGCCAAATCGCTGAAACAACACTTGGCGGGTCAAGGGTTGCGTGACGCAGAGTTCTCTCACCCCCACGGGCGAATCGAAAAAGGGCCGTCCTTGAGGCATAGGGTAAATCATCGTCCATTTGGGCGGCACGATATTAATGGGTTCTCCGGCTTCGGCGGCGACTTCGGCGTGATTCCATAGGCTCATAACGTCGGCAGTGAGCGTAGTTGCCCAGCGGTTGCCCTGAACCTTCATGGGCAAAAGTCCCAATCCCTTGTTCACAGGCCTGTCCCACACCATCAGTCGGATTAATCCATGGTCTGCGCTTTGGCCAGTGCTTGGATGGACAAGTCGATGCGATCGCACCGCACTATTGACCCCATACAACTGCTGAGCCTGATCTGCACTCAACTGGCCCTCAGCCCGCACCGCATAGCCAAACTGCCCCCAATAACGCACTTGTTGCTCCAGGTTCGTAACCCCGATACAAACTTCGTAAAGACCTTGAATCAGATGCTCTTGAGGCATTAGTAGCGCACCACCACTTTGCCGCAGTTCTGGCCGCTGAGGAGATAGTTCACAGCGCTAGGAATAGAGTCGATTCCTTGGAATATTTTTGGATCAACGCTGACTTGGAGCTGATGACTATAGTACAAGTCGAGAAGGCGATCACGCGCGGTCGGAATGTGCTCTGCATAACGCGGCAACAGAAATCCTCTAACTGAGGCCGATTTCCAAAAGAGTTTTTCATAAATGCGTGGCCGGGTGACGTTCTCCAGCACTTTGCCATATTCAGAGATAAAACCCACCACGACAAATCGTCCTTTCACAGCCAAGTGGTCTACGCCTGTGTCAAACATGTGTTTGCCAACGCAGTCAAACACTAGGTCGATACCATCAAGATAGTGCTGGCTCAAGATGTCTTGAACATTTTCTTGACGATAGTTAATCACGCGATCGCATCCCAACGTACGCAACAGTTTTGCCTTCGCGCCCGAACCACAGGTGCCAATCACATGATTACCCGCCAACTTAGCGAGCTGCACGGCAATATGGCCGATTCCGCCTGCTGCTGCCGTCACCAGAACAGTCTCTTGTGTTCTCATTTCCCCGACTTGCTCCAATCCTACCAGTGCAGAAATCCCGGTAGGCATCAGGGTCAAAATCTCGGGAGTAGCTGCCCGAATCTTTACGGCGAGATCTGAGCGAATGACCTGATATTCTCGGTAGCCGTGGCCGCGCTGGGTCGTCGCTACCGCATCGCCTACCTGAAAAGCTGTGACAGCCGAACCCACTGCTTCGACGGTGCCGACCGCTTCGACGCCCAGGTCAAAAGGCGGCGTGGGATTCACATAGGGGACTTCTCCTCGGCAGAGCAGCGTATCGAATCCGGCGTTGATGCCAGCGAACTGATTGCGAATGAGGATTTGGTCAGCGCTCAGAGCGGGCAGATTCTCTTCTACAATGTCCACAGCAGTGGCAAAATCAGGGCTCAGCCGCCGGGCTACTAGCTTGCGATATCGCCGCTTAGTCACAGCCGCTAGTCTCCTAGCTGAAAAATAACACCGAGATACTCTCGGTAGCCGCAGACTTTGTCGCCTCTAATGTCAAAGGAAATGGCAGCTTGATTCTCGTAGGGCTGATCGAGCATAAGGCCTTGCGATCGCACCTCAAATAATACCGTGTTCCCCTGACTCATGACGCGCTCTACCGTTAGGCTCAATCCTTCTGGAAAGAGTTTGGACACCATCATGAAATAGTCCCGAGCGCGATCTTTTCCGGTATTTTGTCCTTTGAAGGGGCCTGCTGGAAACCAAAATGTAAAGTCTTCGGTAAGGTGCGCTAAGAAGGGTGACCACTCACCGCTGGCTAGCCCCTGAGAAAAGTCTTGGAAAGCCACTTGTGCAACTTCCATTGCCTGGTAGCTGGTGGCCTGTTGGCTAGTAGCATTTGACATGGTTGCAAGTATCAAGGATGAGGGCTGACGTCAGGAGAATTATAGAACATGCCATAGACCCATCGAAAATCACCATGATTCAGTTGACGAAACCCGTCAGTAGCTAACACTGCGACCGTACTGATAGAACCCCGTTAAACCACTTGAAACTCTTTAAGAGCCGGTAGAAAATTACGGTTTTCGTGGTTAGAGCGGCTGAGTTTAATCAGCACAAAGCGTTGTATCGCTGTTAACGTCTGCCAGTTCTCCAGATTGAAGCTAACGCCTGTTTCATCAGCTTTTTTTGCAACTGAGTCTGGTATTGTAGTGCTATTTTCCCAGTCTGGATTATCCTCAACGGGAAGATCTTTGGCGATCTCCCCAGCTCTTTTTTGGACAAGCTGTTGCAGGTATTCTCGATAATTTTGAATATTTTCTGTTGTTTGACAAGGCAGCTCAACAAGTTGTCTGCGATCGCTTTCAGTAAACTTACTCCACTGATGCAATTTGAGTTTGATGCCACAGCTATCTAGCTTGTAACGTACCTGCATAGGAATGCAGCGGAGCGAGTCTACAAAATCAGCTTCAAATTGAAAAAAATCAGTCATCGTTTTCATGTGAGTTTGAGAGCTAGGCGCAGCATATTTAGAGTTTGTGCCTACTCTCAATGTTTTGTTTTAACCCCAACAGCTTTTTCTTTTTTATCTCGGGTAAACAGGCTAAAAAGCCGAGTTAAAATCTGCGCCCCAAAGGAAGGTTGAGCGCTTGCCAGCGCAACTTCTACCAGAGAATCACCGACGGCCGCGGTATGCCCCATGTCTGTAAAGCTCGCAGATGTAGTTGCGTTTATAGTTCCGCCTGCGGGGTTTAGCTTACGCCAGTACCCTAGCGGCGCGACCACTAGGCCCTGACGAGTCATGTCGTTAACCATTGCGGGAGCCTGGAAGGTACCGCGTTCGTTAAATACTTTTACCAACTGTCCATCGCTGATGTTCCGCGGCTGGGCATCTTCAGGATGGATAATGAGTCGGGGCCCGCCTTGCAGTTTGGCATGCTTGGGTAAGTTAGCAAAACAGGAGTTGATAAACTGGTGGGGCTTGGCCGACATCAAACTGAGCGGATAGCGCTTGGCCAGTTCTGGATTACTGTGCGCGGATTCTTTTTGGGGAGTGTAGGTAGGCAGTGGATCCACCGGTTCCCCCGGCTCGTAAGTCTCATAGCCTTGACGAAATGCGGGCAAAACAAAGTTACTATCTACCTCCATTCCAGAGACAAATTCGCATTTGCCAGAGGGCGTAGGGAAGTTTCCTTCCGCGTGAGGAACCTCTTCAATTTTGAGTTTGGCGTATCCTTGGGCTTTCAACACATCCATGTCGATACCCTCCATCACAGGAGCTGACCAGTCTAAGACTTCCATAGTCAACTGTTCATCACTAAGCTGGAAGCATTCGTCTTCGAACTTCATTTTTGCAGCGAGTCTGCGAAATAATTCAGTGTTGGAGACGGCTTCGCCGAGGGGGGCGATTGCAGCATTATTGAGGGTGACATAGGTGTGCCCCCAGGAGAACATTAAGTCTAGATTCTCCACTTGGGTGGTGGCTGGCAACACAATATCGGCGTAATCAGCAGTATCTGTCAAAAACTGTTCGCTGACCACCGTGAACAAATCGTCACGGGCCAATCCGGCCAAAATTTTCTCCTGTTCGGCTGCTTGGGTGACCGGATTGCAGTTGTAGACAAACAGCATTTTTATTGGCGGATCGAGAGGCACCTCATGGGTCAAAATTCGACCTAGCTGCCATTGATTTAACACCCGGGTCCCTGGCTTAATGAAATGAGGGCGATGCACCACATCCCAACGGATAGGAAACGGCCACATAGGGGCCTGCAACATCCCGCCACCCAGATGCCGCCAAGAGCCGACCAGCGCAGGTAAGCAGCTAATGGCCCGTACCCCTTGCCCGCCCCCGGCTTGCTTTTCTAACGCTACGCCAATGCGAACCACAGATGGCTGGATTGTGGCAAATTCTCGAGCCAAGGTAACAATATCTTCTGCGGCAAGGCCCGTAGTCTCGGCTACTTTCTCCGGCGGATAGTCCTGAACGCGAGCTTTGAGTTCGTCAAATCCAACCGTGTAGTTTTCGATGTAATCATCATCTGTCAGGCCTTCATTGATCATTACATGCATCATGCCCAGTGCCAGAGCCCCATCTGTGCCAGGGCGAATTGGCAAATGCCAATCGGATTGTTTTGCTGTGCGTGTTCTCACCGGATCGATGGATACTAACTTGGCCCCATTTTTTCGGGCTTCTTGAATAAATGGCCAGAGATGTACGTTAGTGCTGAGGGCATTGCATCCCCAGAGAACAATATATTTGGAATGGCGGAAGGTGTCGGGGTCAGTACCATGGGTGGGCCCATAGGTCATCAAGTAGGCAGTGCTAGTGCAAGAAATGCACATAGTGCGCTCGGTAACCGTTGCCCCTAACCGATTAAAAAAGGCATCACCCACCGTCAGGCCATTGAGCAAGCCCTCATGGCCTAAATAGCTGCAAGGCATAATGGCTTCTGCGCCATACTCAGCAGCCGTTGCTTTGAATTTTTCTGCGATTGTTGTTAGGGCCTCATCCCAGCTGATACGCTCAAACTGACCGCTGCCCTTTGGCCCCACGCGACGCATCGGATATAGCAGACGATCTTTACTATAAACGCGGTCGAGATAATCACTGACCTTGCCACACAGGGTTCCCTGGGTAAAGGGATGCTCAGGATTTCCTTCTACTTTAGTCGCCCGCCCGTCCTCTACCGTCACTAGCATTGAACAGGTGTCTGGACAGTCGTGGGGACAAGCGCCATGAACAACTGTAGGTGCTTTCTCAACCGTACCAACCATGGCAAATACTCTTCTTGTAGACAACGTTTTTAACCTAATGCCCAGAGCTAATAGAGGAATTAGCAGAGAGATAGTGATGTTGCTTATTTTTTTGAAGAAAACAACTGCTGTAAATTCAGGAATAACAACTGACAAGTGCCCTATTACAACATGCTAAATTTTCTCTTTGAATAAGCAGCAACTGAATTGATATAGAACTGAATTGATATAGAGCAGATATTCTGGGCACAGAGACGACGAAGCGTGAACATCCCGGCGCCTGACACCGGGATGAGACCTGATCGACTAGGTTTTATGCAAGATATTACTTACTTATTGATGCCAATTTTTTTACAGACTTACTGTTAAGTAGATTACTTTTTGAATGGAATGTTGCTATGTTCTGATATAGCTACCGTAATATCTGTCGCTCGATTCTCTATCAAAGAAGGTAGTTTATTAAACTACAACCCTAACGATCTAAGAAGATCTGTAGAATCTATCACCCAGCCAAAAATTGTTTTCGTCATTTCTATCGACACCCGATGAAACGCCGGATTCAAAGACGCACAGCAGTCTTCTAGCAGCAAACACTCATAGCCCAAATCGTTAGCCGTGCGCAGGGTTGTATGTACACAGCACTCTGTGGTTACCCCCGCTAGCAGCAGCTGCCTGATCTCTCGCTGTCGCAAAATCAAATCCAAATCCGTCGCAACAAAGGCACCTTTTCCCGGCTTATCTAACACAATTTCACCGGGCTCAGGCCGGAGCGCATCGACAAAGTCATGACTCTTGGAGCCGCGCGTCAACAATCGCCCCATAGCGCCCTCACTTCCAATCTCAGCCTTCTGGCGTTTCGAACGAGCCAGCTTATGAGGCGGACAATCACTCAGATCTGGACGGTGGCCCTCCCTTGTATGAATGATAGTGACTGGTGTTTGTCGTAGAGCTGCTAGCAATACTTTTAGCGGCTCAATCGGTTTCTGTGTGTAGCTTACATCAAAGCCCTTAAGATCGGCCCAGCCGCCAGGGGTACAAAAGTCATTTTGCATATCAATCACCATTAGCGCTGTGTTCTCAAGGCTAAGGGTGATTGGATAGGGCTGTGATAAGGGAACTGTGATTTTCAAACCGAGCATCCTTACAAAGAAAATACCCTGACAAAGCCAGGGTACTGGTGTGCGTGATTCAGCGTTGAGACGGTGTTAGCAGCAGATCTGTTAGCTTTTTTCTACCTTGAAAAAGTCCAACAGAAACAGCGCATAGATTTTAGTTGCTGCAACGACCTTTTCTATATCAATGTACTCATTCACCGGAGCCCAGCCGTCTTCGCCAGGTCCAAATGTGATAGAAGGAATACCACTATGCGCAAATCGCAGCGTGTCGCAATAGGCGTTTTTGCGATACAGCACAGGCTCTTTGCCTAAAACCTGCTTGTAGGCTTTAGAGAGTGCCTGTACGTGGGCCGCGTCCTTCGAGACTTCCACATAGGCAGGCACAAAAGTTTCTCCTTCTACCTGGGTAATCGTCGCTTGCACTGTCGCATCTGCTGAGGTCATCTCATCGACTACTTTCTGCATATCCGCCACGATGGAGTCGTAAGTCATGCCTGGGACTAGGCCAATGACCCACACTCTGGCTTTGCAGGACGGCGGCGTGAACTGACCTTCGCCAATTTTGCCTGCTTCAATTCTGACAGGACAAATGCTTGGCTGAGTAGGGCCGTAGATTTCGGGAGGTTCGTGGGTGAAAGGCGTGTTTTTAAGCGTTTCGATCAGTTGAGCCATGTGGAGGATAGGATTGACGCCTTCGTCGGGTCGCCATATGTGCGATCGCACACCCGTCATCTCAATATCCACCACGCATAGCCCCGAATGAGCCAGCGCAATCCCAATGCCCCACTCATCACCATCTGTCCAGGAAGTCGGCTCAGTTGTTACCTCGTAGTCAGCCGTCAGGCCATACTCATTTAACAAATGCATCGAGCCTGCTTTACCATGACGCTCTTCGTCTACGGTATAAGCACAAATCAGCTCGCCGTTTATTTTCACACCTGCTTTGCGCAGTAGCTCTACGGCAATCAGCTGGCAGACCATATTTCCCCGGGTATCTGAGGTGCCCCGCCCATACAAATGGTTGCCGTGTAGCGTGGCGTTATAAGGGTTGTGCCCCGACATATCCCACTCTTGCGGATCGCAGGAAGGATAGGTATCGAGGTGATCGTTAAAAATCAGCGAAGGCCCCGGCAATCCATCATTCCAGCGTCCAACAACGTTGGGCCTTCCCTCAATAGCTGCGACCCATTCCACATCCAAACCATACGATTTCAAAAGCTCTCCCACCTGTTTAGAAATGTCTTCTTCGTGGGGCATCGGAAATTCTGGATCGATAGAATTGCCGCAGCCAGGCTGCCCAGTTGGGACAAGCTCTTTGATGAGCTGAATACATTTTTCAGCGGTGATTTCCGAGAGAATTTGGTCCTCTAACGTAGCGGACTTAGAGGGATTAGAAAGGGTTTGAACCATGGGGCTTGACTCCAGTAAAAAATAGTAGAAGCTAAAAAATAGTAGAAGCGTGAGCAGGCAGGGCCATAGAAAGGAACTCAACCCTGCCAATGAACAACGCGAGCAGAAATCAGCCTGAGTAAAAAGTCAGACACCACACCAAAAAAGGCAATCATCAAGATACCGACAAACAGCGCTTCTACATTGAAGAAGGTGCTGGCGTCTTGGATGATATAGCCCATACCTAAGTCTCCTGCTAGCAGCTCGGCAGCGACTAAAATGCCAAAGTCCACTGAGAGCGCTACCCGCATTCCCGTAAAAATGTAAGGCAGGGCAGCGGGAAAAATGACATAGGCAAAAATGGCCAGATCCTTTGCACCCAGGGTACGGGCCGCTAATATCTTTTGCTTAGGACAGGCCCGCACGCCCTCCATAGTGTTGAGCATAACGATTAGCGCGCCAGCGTAGAGAATAATCAGCACCTTTGAAATTTCACCAATGCCAAACCACAGAATAAACAATGTGATAAACGCGAGCGGTGGAATAGGACGCAGTATCTCTGTAACAACATAGAACGCAGCGCGGATATATTTGTAGTAGCCCATTAACAGGCCCAGCAGCAGCCCAACAAGAGTGCCGACGCCAAAGGCTGTAAATACGCGGCGCAAGCTAGCAAGCACGTGAGACATCAGGGGTGTGCCAGCATAGCCTTTGCTTGCGATCGCAAAAAACTCAGTCACAATGCCCGAGATACTCGGTAAAAATAGCTCATCAATCCACCCTTGCTGAGTGGTTATTTCCCACAGAATAAGAATGAGTACAGGCATAGCAATGCCTACACAAAACAGCAGTCCCCTTTCTCTTAGTTCCTGAGTTTTCAGGTCTTGCCCTTTGAACTTAGGTGCGTTGGCAGCGGTTTGTTGGGCGATTTGTTGGGCGGTTTGTTGGGATGCTTTTAGCTGCATTAAGAAATTTCCTTAGAAATGTTTTTCAATCACTGGCTATATCGTTTTTAGTCGTCGGTTTTAAGGACAAAGACTGAGACTCGTTAGCCGATAGCTTTCATCTTTAAATACAAATCGGTGCGGTATTGATTAAAAGCATCAGAAACTCGATTCATCGGGGTATAGCGAGGTTCAGGTAGCTGCACAAGAGTTTCGTCATAAATGCCACCCAGATTACGATCTAAGATGACGATGCGATCGCTCAAAAAAACCGCCTCCTCAATACTGTGCGTCACAAACAAAATGGCACCTGAAACCTGCTCATGGAGCTTTAGCAGCTCCTCTTGCAACCCCTCACGAGTCTGCACATCCACCGCTGCAAACGGCTCATCCATCAGCAAAATTTCCGGCTGCACCACCATCGAGCGCGCCACCGCTACCCGTTGCCGCATTCCGCCAGAAAGCTGGTAAGGATACTTTCTCTCGCTACCTTGTAGTCCTACCAGTTGGATAATTGTTTTTACCTTTTGCTGTTTCTCCAGCTTTGACAACGACTGAAACCGAAACCCAAACGCGATATTTTGTTCTACGGTCATCCAGTCAAACAGAGCATTGCCTTGAAACACAACCCCACGTCTTTCCGAAGGGCCTTTGACCGGTTCACCACCGTGAGTAACCAAACCCGCCAACGGCTTATAAAAGCCCGCAATCAGATTGAGAATCGTTGACTTGCCACAGCCCGACGGGCCCAGCAAAGTCAAAAACTCTCCTTGCCGAATGCTAAGCGTGAGATCTTGCAGTACCAGTCGTTTACGACTGTAGCCAAAGGTTACCTGGCTAAGACCGATGATCTCTTTGTCAGCAGCAGGTTGCACATATGGCTCGGTCAAGTTGGCAGCTGACAGAGAAGTAGAGCTTGGTCGAGGCATAATATCACTTTGTCTCAAGGTAATCAGCGATATAGGTGGAGTTAATTAGCGGTGAAAGATCTTCTGGAACACTGTCCAATCGCCCCTGATCAACCAGAAAGGTGGCGTATTCTTCATAGGCCTTATACAGATCGGTTGATTCGGGCTCACCCGGCTGCCCCAGCCATTCGTCCGAGAGCTGATCTTCAATAGGAATGACCGTTGACCCCTGACGATCGACCATCGCGCCAAACTCTTCGGGTGAGAGATTGAGCCGCTCAGCTTCCCACTTCTGTCCAGCCTTGGTGTCAGCGAGATAGTCTTTTTGAGCCATGTCCCAGGCTTCCATAAACTTCTGCATCACCTCAGGATTCTCTTCAGCAAACTCCTTGCGCACACCCCAGAGTGCCACCGCATAAGCGCCTACGGACTTAGCCGTCGCAATATCAGTGCCACCTAGCTCATTGAGCTTTCCAGCAGCGGGCTCCCAGGTCCAGGCGGCGTCAATCTGCTCGGCAGAGAAAGCGGCTGCCATTTCTGACGGTTTTAGGTTTACCAGCGTGACATCATCTTGAGAGAGTCCCGCTTGATCTAACGCAGCTAGAAGAGAATGGTGCCCAGAAGTACCGATGGTGACACCCAACGTTTTACCCTGAAGCGCTGCCATATCGGGGATGGACTCGCTGGCGATTAAGCGCTCTGCGGTCAAAGGCGCATGGTCCAACAGAACCACTTCAAGATCTACTCCTGTAGCGTATGCTGTTAGAGAAGGGAAGGGAAAAAACCAGGTGATGTCTACTTCTCCGGCGGCGAGGGCCGGAACCATCGCACCGCCAGAAGAGTAAGGGCTCATTTCAACATCTAGCCCTACTTGTTCAAAGTAGCCCTCTTCCGCCGCTACCATTGTAATGTTGTTAATATCTCCAGTCTGGAAGCCCACTCTGACCTTAGGCAATTCACCTGAAGGCGCATCAGCAACCTCGCTATCCGTGACAGACTCGGCTTCAACGGAAGCGTCCAGTTCTTGGGAGCAGCCAACCGCCAATACTAAAGAACAGCTTGCTAGCCCCGCAGCTGCGAGAAACTTACGTCGACTGAGAAAATGCCTGACCTGCTGCATAGTTAACTCCTGAACACTCTACTAAATAGCCTTAATCATCTGAATCAACTTTTCAGCAATGCTAATGAATGGCCTTGAAAAACATGGCCCTAAAAACCACAGCTGCTGAAACAAACACCCTGTGCTCTTTAATGCATGCAGCCATTCTGATGAGTTAGAAAATTCTTTTTGTGCTGAAGAGTACAAATGCTGATGTAGATAGACTTCTATTCAGAAGAAAAAGTGATGAGTTGATAAATCGCCTTTATGTAAGCATCAGCTAAACCAAGCAGTAGGTAGTGCCATAACTCTGATGAGAATGTGCTTAGCGATCGCATCAATGGCTAGTGACATACAGCGGCTATGACAGCACGTTACCTTGCAGCGCCAGAGCCAGTTTTTTAACAGAATCTGGCAACAGCAAAAAAAGAGCGTTCCATATCAATAGGAACGCTCATAGACAGGAGCTGAGAAATCTCAGCAGATAGGATAAACAACAGCTTGTCAGAAAAAGAAAGCTACTAGCTAGCAACAACGGCAATTAGCATCAAGCTAGTGACCAGACAGGTTGCCATTAACCCTTGCCACAGATAAGCAATCTGCTGCTCGGGAGAAGGATATGAAGCCAAATACATTTGAGGCTCAACAGGGTAGTTGTTCAAACGGCCTGTTTCATCGGTGGTGGTATACATGAACAGATTCCTCGCAGATTATATAAACTATGAAAGCAAAAAGTGAACGTGAGTCGTGAAGGTGAGTCGTGAAGGTGAAATGCGATCGCACAAAAACAGAACTACTCAAAACAAAGACTTTATCCTGTGTGACACAGAAAGGATGTTAGAAAACACTCAGACCAAGCAACAGTTGATAGTCCCAACGCATGTGCTAGCAGTCGTAGGTTCTACATTCCAGTTCGTGAGGATTCTCAGCGCAGTAATCGGCAAACATTGACTGACAAGAAGACGTGTGACGAGGCAAAGTATTTCTCTGCAATTCTTCAACAGTTTCCCAAGCAATAGCCGCTTCTATACTCTGCGCACCTTTCATTTCGGTTAGGCGGCGAGCGTGCTCCAAAGCAGCTCTCAACCGGTTTTCATGAGCTGAAGCAGGAGCCAGCGGCACAGATACAGTAGATAGAAAAAGAGACTTTGTTTCAACGATGATATTAGTCATGATTGATTCACCTAAACGGGAGTATCTTGCGAACTGAATACACTGTAGCGATAACCAAAGCGGATGACACAATCATTTCAATATAAGTTCCGTTTATATTCCATCAGCTTTTGTTATCTATCTAGCGACAGCTCAATGCCCTCGACTCGCAAAAAGAGATTTTGTAAAAAAAGAGAGTTCTCTTTTTTAAAATAGCTTCGTAATAATTAGGCTTTGACCTAGTACGTACGCCTAGCATCTTCTGCTTTCTGCTTCCTTTGATAAACGTATATTTAACAAACGTGTAGTGGTAGACTGCTGGCCGTCTGCTTATCTTATCTATTGAAAAGCCTCAATTGAAAAGCCTCAATCAACGTTCAGATGCCCCCCCTGGGCATTGTTTCAATCTGTCGAAGGCGATACGGTTAACTTTAGTTCGACGCTATTTTACTTAAAAGATTTTAGCTATTCAACATGCAAAGACTTAAACCAAAGCGTCTGACCAAGCGGTTAGGTGTTTTGCTAGCAGGCTGGATGATTGCAAGCTGTACGCCCATGCCTACGGCGACTGACCGCGACAATGAGACTCAAAATTCGTCTGCCCAATCCGGCTCTAGTGAGCAAATTGTGCTGGCGATTGGCGGCGAAAGTGAAGAAGGCTACGATCCAACTCTAGGATGGGGGCGCTATGGGGCACCTCTGTTTCAAAGTACTTTGTTAAAACGCGATGAAAACTTAGATATCGTCAATGACTTGGCAACAGACTATACCATCAGCGAAGACGGCAAAACCTGGACAGTCACTGTTCGAGAAGATGCTGTTTTTTCTGACGGGGAGCCGCTTACTGCAGCAGATGTTGCCTATACCTTTAACCAGGCAGCACAGAGCGGTGGCCTAACCGATGTCACACAGCTAGAGACGGCAACGGCGATTGATGAAGCGACAGTAGAACTCAAGTTAAAACAGCCGCAAAGCACCTTTGTTAATCGACTAATCACGCTAGGCATCGTGCCAGAACATGCGCACGGAGAAGACTATGCTCGTAATCCCATAGGGTCTGGCCCGTACAAACTGGTGCAGTGGGATGAAGGCCAGCAGTTAATTGTGGAAGCGAATCCCAACTATTACGATGGGCCGCCCGGCATACAGCGGCTGGTGTTTTTGTTTTTAGATGAAGACAGCGCGTTTGCATCCGCGAAAGCAGGGCAGGCCCAAGTCGCAGCGGTGCCTCAGTCTCTGGCCGTGCAAACGATAGAAGGCATGACGCTACGAGATGTGACCAGCGTCGATAACCGAGGACTGCTGTTTCCGTTTTTGAGCGCCAACAGTAAAACAACACCAGACGGCGATCCGATTGGCAACGACGTAACAGCCGATTTGGCGATTCGGCAGGCAGTTAACTATGCCATCGATCGTCAAACGCTGGTCGACGGCATTTTAGAAGGCTATGGTTCGCCTGCCTACGGCCCAGTAAGCGGTCTAGCCTGGGAAGAACCGGAGGCCAGCATTGAAGATGGTCAGATTGAGCAGGCAAAAGAGATTTTGGCTGAGGGCGGCTGGCAAGATAGTGACGGTGATGGCATTGTCGAAAAAGATGGATTAGACGCTGAATTTACGATTCTCTACAACGCAAGTGACAGCATTCGCCAAGCGCTGGCACTCGCTACTGTTGAAATGCTCGAACCCATTGGTATTCGAGTCAGTGTAGAAGGGAAAAGCTGGGACGATATTGAACCGCTCATGCACAGCAATGTGGTGGTGTTTGGCTGGGGTAGTCACGACCAAACAGAAATGTACAATTTGTACCACTCGCAATCAGCACAGGGAGACTACAACAACGCGGGCTACTACGCTAACCAGGCCATTGACGGCCTATTGGACTTGGCTATGGGTGCGCCGTCAGAGGCCGAGGCCATTACCTATTGGCAAGCAGCGCAGTGGAATGGCGATCAGGGCGTAACCACAAAAGGCGATGCGGCTTGGGCCTGGCTGGTGAATCTAGACCACACCTATTTTGTTGATGACTGTCTAGACGTGGGTCAATCTCAGGTAGAACCTCATGGTCATGGCTGGCCAATTACAGCCAATATCGCTGACTGGACTTGGACATGCCCATAAAAAGACGGCCAGAAAGACAGCCAGAAAAGCAGCTAGTAAACAGACGCGTCAATACTCTTTTGATATTTGTAGGACAAAAGTTATTGCGCCTGGGACTGTTGCTAATCGCAGTGGCTATTTTTACCTTTGTACTGCTGAGTCTTTCGCCTATTGACCCCGTACAGGCATACATCGGCGCAGATATGATGCAAATTAGCGCTGATCAGCAAGCATTAATTGCCGAACGCTGGGGCCTCGATCAGCCGTTTTGGAACCGTTTTTTAGATTGGCTAGGGCAGATTCTACAAGGCAATCTGGGCGTTTCGCTAGTGTTCAATCGGCCTGTGAGTGAGGTGATTGCGGCTCGGTTTCAGGCATCTTTGCAAATGCTAGCTATCGCCTGGCTGCTTTCTGGTCTTTTGGGCTTGGCGCTTGGCACTTTGGCTGGTGCTGTTGCTGGTAGTTGGATAGATCGCGTCATTCGGCTGTATGCCTATACCCTGGCTGCTGCGCCTACTTTTTGGGTCGCACTGTTGTTGTTGATTGTATTCGCTGTCTCTTGGCGCATTGCACCGGTTTGCTGCGCCGCGCCGCCAGGAGTCCTGTCTCAAAATGTCACGGTTTGGCAGCACCTGCATCATCTACTCTTACCGGCAATGACGCTCAGCATTATTGGAATCGCAAATATTACGTTACATACTCGCCAAAAGCTTATTGAAGTTCTCCACAGTGACTACGTGCTGTTTGCGCTAGCACAAGGAGAAAATTTGTGGAATATCGTTCGCTATCACGGTCTTCGCAATATTCTATTGCCTGCTATTACCCTGCAGTTTGCCTCGCTCAGTGAGCTGTTTGGCGGTTCAGTACTAGTAGAACAGGTATTTGCCTATCCAGGATTAGGCGAAGCCACCGTCCAAGGGGCGCTACGCAGCGATGTTCCTTTACTCGTTGGCATTGTGTTCTTTAGTGCGTTGTTTGTTTATATTGGCAATACTCTGGCAGATTTGGCCTATCCCATCATCGATCCTCGCATTCGACTAGGAGGGCAGATGAACCGATGACCTCAACGATAGATCCGGCGGTTAATCTAGAGGCGAAGACGTCTAGCTCGTTACAACAAAACCCATCGCGGACCAGCCGACGCTCTCGAACGCTAGCAGCGATTGTTTTAGGCACGCTTTTTCTGGGCGCTATTATCTTTAGCCCTTGGATACTAGGAGAATCTGGTTTGAGTACGGTGCTGACGCAGCGCAATCAGCCACCCACGTGGAGTCACCCATTTGGGACAGATTGGCTAGGGCGCGATATGCTGATGCGATCGCTCCACGGCCTATCACTCAGCCTAAGAATCGGTCTCCTGGCGGCTAGTATCAGTGCCTTTATTGGCACCAGCTTAGGGTTGGCGGCTGGTACGTTTGGCGGCTGGGTAGATGCCGTCATCATCTGGATTGTGGATGTCTTTTTTAGCCTGCCGCACTTGGTATTACTGATTTTGATTGCCTTTTCGGTAGGTGGCGGCACAAGAGGGGTAATTATCGCTGTTGCGCTGACCCACTGGACAAATTTAGCGCGGATAATTCGAGCTGAGGTCTTGCAGGTCAATAGCGCCGACTACATTCACCTATCGAGACAATTCGGCAAGTCTTCTCTGTGGATTGCACGCCATCACATGATGCCTCATATTGTGCCACAGCTGATTGTGGGTCTCATTCTGTTGTTTCCTCACGCGATTTTGCACGAAGCTGCACTATCGTTTATTGGCATTGGCCTGTCACCTCATTTGCCTGCCGTCGGCATTATCTTGGCTGAGTCCATGCGGCATCTTTCTACCGGATATTGGTGGCTAGGCGTGATGCCAGGCCTGTTGCTGCTGCTGTCGGTGAAGGCGTTTGACTGGGTTGGTGAAAACCTGCGAATACTCCTTGCGCCCAAAACTAGCCAAGAATAAACCAGCCAGGAATAACATGCTCTCGCTCTCAAACTTAAGCGTAACGTTCACTCAATACGATCGGGGTCTGCGGCGCAAGCAGCTGCGGGTGATTACTGATTTGAACTTAGACGTACAGGCGGGCGAAGTCGTTGCAGTCGTGGGCGCAAGCGGGTCAGGTAAAAGTCTTTTGGCCCATGCGCTGCTCGGTATCTTGCCACAAAATGCCGTCATGAGTGGTACGATGACGTTCCAGGGAGAACCGCTCACACCACACCGCTGCCGATTGCTACGAGGTAAAGCGATTGTTCTAATTCCGCAGTCTGTTGGCTATTTAGATCCGCTCATGACTGTTGGGCCGCAGGTACAGCGGGTAGCTCAGCTCACCGGACGCACTAAAGCCGCAGCGAAAACGGCGGTCAAGAAAACGTTTACTCGTTACGGGTTGCCCGCTAAGACATTTGATCTTTATCCGTTTCAGCTTTCAGGCGGCATGGCCAGACGAGTACTGGTTTCAACCGCTGTAGTTACCCCAGCCCAGTTAGTGATTGCGGATGAACCTACACCGGGACTGCATCCTGATGTTGTATCAGAAACACTCACCCATTTAAGAGAGCTGGCCGATGCGGGGCGAGGCGTGATTTTGATTACGCACGATATTGCCGCAGCCTTGAAAATTGCAGATCGGGTCGCGGTATTTTATGCGGGTACGACGGTAGAAATTGCAGCGGGAAGAGATTTTTTTACTGGAAAGTTGCGGCATCCTTATACGCAGGCGCTGTGGCGATCGCTCCCTCAAAACGAGTTTTTGCCCGTCCCTGGCAATCAACCGAACTTAGAGCAATTACCGCAGGGCTGTTTGTTTAAAGATCGCTGCCCGTGGGTGGATGATCTTTGCCGAGAAGAAAGGCCGGCGCTTAGAGAGCTAAACGATGGTTGGGTGAGGTGCTTTCATGCTGAAGGGTGACAGTTTGTGGTTTCGCTATGGTCCGCAGTTACCTTGGACTGTTCAAAACATCAGTTTGGCGGTTGCCCCTGGTGAGGTATTGGGGATTATGGCACCCTCTGGCTATGGTAAAACCACGATAGGTAAACTGCTCTCAGGCTATTTGCCGGCAATAAAAGGAGCGGTTAGCGTGAATGGGCGATCGCTACCGCAAAAAGGCTATTGCCCGGTACAGCTGGTGTTTCAAAACCCTGAACTTGCGGTGAATCCGCGCTGGCGCATTCGTCAGATTTTGCAAGAAGGCGGCAAACTTAATCTAGCGCAGCTAGCGGCCTTTGGTATTCATCCAAATTGGTTGAGCCGCTATCCTCACGAGCTAAGCGGCGGCGAACTACAGCGCGTTGCCATCTCTCGTATTCTCAATTCAGCAACGCGATACATTATTGCCGATGAAATGACTGCCATGCTCGATGCCAATACTCAGGCATTGATTTGGCAAATTGTACTTGACTTTGTTAAAAAACAGCAGATTGGGCTGGTTGCAATCAGTCACGAGCAGCGACTGTTAGAAAGACTTTGCGATCGCATCTTGAATCTATAGCTTTGAATCCATAGCCTTGAATCTATAGCAAAGTAAGAATTCATTCATTCTTGCTTTGCTAGTCAAATTACCTACTGCTATGTAACGGTTTCAGCCGATAAGTTGCAGCCGATAAGTTTTAGCTGACAAGAGTGTTCTCAGCAAACATAATAGAAGCTGTAGCGCTCCTGTCGTGTTTGCTAAGCCGCTGTAGGTTAGAAAGTCGTCAGTAAAGAAGAGCGGGCTATAAATTGTAAAATTATTTTCCATAGATTCTAAAATTACTGAATGACTAGAAAATCAGAAAGAGAAAAAATGCTGTCTGGAGAACTCTACCTGGCGAGCGATCCAGAGTTAGCTAAGCTGCATGCTAAAGCACTTGACCTAATGTATGACTTCAACACGTCTCATCCTAGAGATGTTGCTAAACAAAAGAAAACGCTGCGCCAGCTGTTCGGCAAAATAGGACAAGAATTTTCTGTTACGCCCCCTTTTTACTGCGACTACGGCTGTCACATCTTTGCAGGAGAGAACCTATACATAAACGCCGATTGTACGATTCTAGACTGCGCTGAAGTCCACATCGGTAACAATGTTTTAATCGCGACAAAGGTGCAAATATACGCTGCCTATCATCCAACAGATCCTTCCCTTCGTCTAACACAAAAAGAGTTAGCTGCACCTATTAATATTGGTAACAACGTTTGGATTGGTGGCGGCGTAATCGTTTGTCCGGGTGTTTCTATTGGAGAAAATACTACGATTGGCGCTGGTAGCGTTGTTACTAAAGACATTCCAGACAACGTAGTTGCAGTTGGCAATCCGTGCCGGGTGATAAAACGGGTAATAAAATCTGTAGCTGCGAGTTGAGAGGAAAGACAAAGGGTATGAATTGGAAACTAAACGAAAGCGTGAGTACAAGCGCTGGAAAAGTTGCGGCAGGTTCAGACGGCGAAGGTCCACCACTGATTCTTGCTCACGGCTGGCCGTGGTCGTCTTTTTCCTGGCACAGCGTGATTCCTCTGTTATCTAAACGGTATCGCGTTCACTGGTACGATATGCCAGGCTATGGCCGATCGGACATGTCTTCTAATCAGCGGACTTCCCTAGATGTGCAAGGTGAGATTTTTGCAGAGATGCTGGCTTATTGGAAGCTTGATCGACCGCTGGTGGTTGCTCATGATTTTGGCGGGGCCACGACGCTGCGTGCTCACCTTCTACACCAGTGTGAATTCGGTGCGTATGTGCTGATGAATGTAGTAGCGATGCGTCCGTGGGGCTCTGAATTCTTCGATCATGTGGGTCGGCACGTTGATGCATTCTCGGGTCTTCCCCCTCACATTCACAAAGCTGTTGTCGAAGCCTACGTTAAGAGTGCAATCGTCAGTGAACTCAATGCGGGTGATATAGAACAGCTGGTTTTACCATGGCTCTCTAAGAGCGGTAAAGACAGCTTTTACCAGCAGTTTGCACAGGCAGATGAACGCTTTACCGCAGAGGTAGAGCCGTTGTATGGAAAGATTCGATGCCCAGTAAAGATAATTTGGGGAGAGAATGATCCCTGGATCCCGATAGAACGGGGGCGATCGCTTCATGAGCGAATTCCGCAGGCCTCATTTGAGACGCTACCGGGCCTTGGGCACTTGCCTCAAATGGAAGCACCAGAACGTGTTACAAGCGTACTCAACAGTTTTCTTCGCGACTACTAAAATTCATAGGGTTCGCCCTTTAGCCCTACATACAGCCCTACACACTTGCGATAGGTAAACCCTTCTTTGTCATCGCCTCAGACGTCTCTATCTGTGAGACGTATTGGGTCCAGTCGGAGCGCGATAGGGTTTTACCACAAACGACTGGCTGCTGATTGTCTCCATAAACAATGTAGCTGAAGACCAGTATTGGCAGTCCGAGAGGAGCCGCTAGATGATTGCTAAGTTCGTAAGTGGCCGGAAAGCTCTCTAGACTAACTTTTGCTGACTTTAGAGCAATGTTGTTATCGCTGAGGGTGCTGTAGGTGAAGCCCTGCTGTAAGGCTTCAGCTAAGGGGGATGCGATCGCAGCAGGAAAGCAATCGATTTCAAGCGCAATGGGCGTGTCGTCTGCGTAGATAATTTTTTCTTGTCGATAGACCTGCGAAGTCCTATCAGAAAGCTGTAGCTTGAGGATAATTTCTGTCGATGCGTTGATTTGCTGAAAGCTGAGAGATTTTACCCGGCTCGCATAGCCCTGCTGCTGAAGTGCCTGGTCAAAGTGCATCAAAGGATTCGATAGAGAAAATCTGATTTTTTGACGACCGCTGACGAAGATACCTTTTCCCTGTTGAGTAACGACGATGCCTTGCTTTATCAGGTTTGCGATCGCTCGTCTCACAGTTGTACGGCTCACACCAAAAAGCTCTCCCAAGTTAAACTCGCTGGGCAGCTGTTCTCCTACCGAGTATTGACCCAGATCAATTTGTTCTTTCAGCTTCTGGGAAATAGCAACATGTAAGGGTTGCTTCTGGATACCTGGCCCGCTAGAAACCATAAAAAAGTATCATCCTTCGGTGCGACTGCCGGTATCCTAGCGAAAAAAGAAGCGCGTGGCGTAGAGAGTTGTTGTGAAGTAGCTATAGTAAAGCGCTATAGCAAAGCAGCGATCGCTACACATAGGCAGGAGCCCGCTCGAACCGACTCAATTTGAACAGACTGGTGTCATGCGGTGTGCTGCCTTCAACCGCAATGTCCGCCAGCATTTTACCCAATAGCGTTGTGAATTTGAATCCGTGGCCAGAAAACCCTGAGCCGATGACAACATGAGGATAGTTAGGATGGCGATCAATGATAAAGTCTTTGTTCGGGGTAAGGGTGTAAAGGCAGCGCCGAGTGCTTAGTAGCGGACCGGCCGCACCAGGAATATAGTCTTTGGCGAACTCACGAATCCGCTCGGTCCAGACTTCGCTGGGCGTGTAGTCTACTTCCTCAGGTGAATCAACAGTGTCCCAGCCATAGAAGGTTGTGATCTTGACGCCAACACTGGGATCTTCGTGAGGAATGCCGTAGGGCATTTCGCCATAGTCGCCATTCATATGAGCAAAGAAGACAGGGAATTTGCCAGGCACAAAGTCACCGGCTGAGCTGGGCTGATAAAACCCTAGCTGGCAGGGCATGATTTTTAGCGGCAGGTGAATGCCTTGTTTGGCTAGAAGCGCTTTGGCCCAGCTGCCAGTGGTTAGGATAAGGCGATCGCAGCTAAACGTCTCTTTTTCAGTTGCAACGACTGCTCCGTTTTCGCTAGGTGTAATGGTGACCACAGGTGTTTTATCCAGTAGGGCTGCCCCTCTTGACTGGGCCAGTCTTGCATGGGCTAACACGCACCTAGAAGCTCGCAACAACCCTGACTCTGCATGGAACAGCCCTGCCATTCCTTCTTCAAGGTTAAACTGTGAGTAGCGCTGTTGAATCTCTTCTCTATCCAAATACTCGTAGTCCAGCTGAGCGGCATCCATACTTGTTTTGAGCGCTTGAAAAGTGTCTACATCGGGAAAGCCAAAGTCTAGCCCACCTGTTTTGACATATAGCTGTTCTTCAGCTTCATCTTGCAGCGCAAACCAGAGCGGATAGGCCGCTCGCATCAGATCGATATAAATGGTGTTGTCGTAGGTGTAGCGAATCACCCGCGAGTTGCCGTAAGAACTGCCATTTTGATGGTTGAGTTCGAACTGTTCTAGCAGCAAAACGCGCTGCTTTTGCTTGGCGAGGTAGTAGGCAGCCGCACTGCCTACACCCCCTGCACCGACTACGATGGCATCGAAATGTTGCGGCATGGCGTGGAATGCTCCCCTGTTAATAATCGGCTTGATCAGTGGTTAGGCAAATCGGTTAAAGACCTGCCGGGTGGGGCTGCAACGTAGGCGTATCGACTGCTTTCAGTCGCTGTTTTTCAAGCATTACCAGCTCCTGATTAAGCCCACGATACAGGCTATAGCACATAACCAGCAAAATAATTGCGAAGGGCAGCCCAGTGGCAATGGAGGCTGTCTGTAGGGCCTGCAAGCCACCTCCGAGTAGCAGCACCGCGGCAACAACGCCTTCGGTGACAGCCCAAAACACCCGCTGGGTTACAGGAGATTCTAGCTTGCCCCCAGAAGTGAGACTATCGACGACTAGAGAGCCTGAATCGGAGGAGGTCACGAAAAAGACAATGACCAGCACAATGCCAACAAAGGACGTTATGGCCGCTAATGGGAGCTGCTGTAGCATTACAAAGAGGGCTGTTGCGACATCTTCACTGACCGCGTCGCTAATGGTGCCCTGCAAGTCACCCAGTTCCATTGAGAGGGCCGTACCGCCAAACACTGACATCCAGAAGAACGTGAGCAAAGAAGGAACAAGCAGCACGCCCAAAATGAATTCTTGAACGGTGCGGCCTTTTGAAATGCGAGCAATAAAGATGCCGACAAAAGGAGACCAGGAGATCCACCAGCCCCAGTAGAAGACGGTCCAGCTGTTTTGCCAGGCGGTGCCTTCAAAGGTTTCTGTCCAAAAGCTTAGGGTAGGCAGGGAAGCGGCATAGTAGCCAACAGTTTCTACAAAAGAGCCCAGGATAAACAGCGTTGGCCCTACCAGCAGAACAAAGCTCATAAAGATAGCCGCCAATATCATGTTGAGTTCGCTAAGCCGACGGACGCCTGCATCTAGGCCAGAAACTACAGAGGCGGTGGCAAACCCGGTGATAATACAAATGAGTCCGACCTGAATAGGCGTACTAACAGGTAGCCCAAAGAGAAAGTTAAACCCGGCGTTGACCTGCTGCACGCCAAATCCTAAAGAGGTGGCTAGGCCAAACAGCGTGGAGGCAACGGCAAGAATATCGATTGCGTTACCGGGCCAGCCATAGATGCGATCGCCCAACACAGGATAAAACACCGAGCGGATTGTCAGCGGTAGACCTCGGTTGTAGGTAAAGAAAGCAAGCGATAGCCCAACTAGAGCATAAATCCCCCAGGCATGTAGCCCCCAGTGAAAGAAGGTGATACCCAAAGCCTGCTGAGCGGCTTCTTGAGTGAGCGGCTCAATAGTTCCAATCAGCGCGGGCGGCTCTTGAAAGTGAAACATAGGCTCAGCAACGCTCCAAAACATAAGGCCAATACCCATGCCGGCACTGAGCAGCATTGCCACCCAAGAGAAGGTAGAGAACTCCGGCTTTGCGTTGCGACCACCCAAGCGAATTTTACCAAACTTGCTGAAGGCTAGGAGTATGCTAACGCCTAAGAATAGGCTGACTGACAGAATCATAAACCAGCCCATGGCTTCTGCAATAAACGTTTGAATCGCGCCAAACGCAGTCTCGGCAGGCTCTCTAAAAATGAGTGTTACGAGGACAAACAACAGAATCAATCCAGCTGAGACCAGAAAGACTTCTGGGTGAAAGTCGAAGCCGTAGCCGGTAATATTGCGATCGCCCGGACTTCGGCGATCTCTATACGGCTGTGCTGAGGAAGCTTCTAACGGATCAGACGGTAAAGCATTTGGGGGCGTTTTTTCTGGCAAAGTTGAATCTTGTTGAGTCATAGGTAACCTTTACTCCTGTGACAGAGGGGCATCTGATAAAGAGACATCTTATAAAACAGCTTTATAAGAGGAATTCTTAAAATCTTTCAATAAAGACCTTTAAGGCAAATAAATGCGAGATTAACGACGAATATGCAAAGAAGTAGACAGAGAGAAAGCCAGGAAGAAGCAGCTAAGTCGCTTTGCGCTCAGTCACTTTGTGTAACGACCCTATAACTAGGCGCTACAACCATGCGTTAGCGACTCATGTTTAAGACTATTACTCAAGACCATAGATCGGATAAAAAGAGCGCTTCTGTCGCAGGAGATACCGTTATGGCTACAAGTCATTTTTTTCAACGTTTCATGATTTTACATGATGCCTACCGACTACAATATTTTTCCGTAAAGCAGGCAAACATTAATCTGAAGTGACCTTGCCAGAACAGTTTCAGGGATATGTTCTGTCTACAATCAGGGCGAATTCTCTACGACAAAACGAGCTATATT
>CALDSK010000112.1 GCA_937911865.1 uncultured Synechococcus sp. | reverse complement strand
GCAGCTCTATATCAATTCTCCGGGCGGGTCGGTAACGTCTGGTATGGCAATTTATGACACTATGCAGCAAATTCGACCTGATGTTGTGACCATTTGCTTTGGTTTGGCTGCTAGTATGGGGGCGTTTTTACTTTCGGGTGGTGCCAAGGGTACGCGGATGTCTCTGCCAAGTGCAAGAATCATGATTCACCAGCCATCGGGCGGTGCGCAAGGCCAGTCTGCTGACATTGAGATTCAGGCTCGTGAGATTCTCTATCTAAAGAAGCGGCTTAACGAGATGTTGGCCGACCATACCGGTCAAGATATCGAGCGGATTGAGGCAGATACAGAGCGAGATTTTTTCATGTCTGCTGAGGAAGCAAAGGACTACGGCTTGATCGATCAGGTCGTGACCAGACAAATGCTCTCTGATACTAAGCTGACGGCAGTAGGGTAACGGTTATGTCGAAGTATGACTCCCATTTGAAGTGCTCGTTTTGTGGTAAATCGCAAGAGCAAGTGCGCAAGCTGATTGCAGGGCCTGGGGTCTACGTCTGTGATGAGTGCGTGGATTTGTGTAACGAAATCCTAGACGAAGAGCTTTTTGACTCTAATTCGTCTTCGACTTCGCCGGTTCCGCGTCGCGAGCAAGCGCCGGAGCGCCGGAGGAAGTCTTCTTCTCCGCTGTCGCTTAACCAGATCCCGAAACCTCGCGAGATCAAGTCTTATCTTGACGAGCATGTGATTGGTCAAGATGAAGCTAAGAAAGTGCTTTCTGTTGCGGTTTACAACCATTACAAACGGTTGAGTGTTCAGGCTGAGGCTGAGGAAGAAGAGGACGATATTGAACTGCAAAAGTCTAATATTTTGCTAATTGGCCCGACTGGCTGTGGCAAAACGCTCTTGGCTCAAACGCTTGCGGCTATTTTGGAAGTGCCGTTTGCGGTAGCAGATGCTACAACGCTGACAGAAGCGGGCTATGTTGGTGAAGACGTGGAGAACATTCTGCTGCGGCTTTTGCAGGTTGCTGATTTGGATGTAGATGAGGCTCAGCGCGGCATTATTTACATTGATGAAATTGACAAAATTGCTCGTAAGAGTGAGAACCCTTCGATTACTCGTGATGTGTCTGGCGAAGGCGTGCAGCAGGCCCTGCTGAAGATGCTAGAGGGCACGGTCGCAAACGTTCCGCCTCAAGGCGGCCGTAAGCACCCCTATCAGGACTGCATTCAAATCGATACGCGCAACATATTGTTTGTGTGTGGTGGGGCGTTTGTCGGCCTCGACAAGATTGTAGAGCAGCGCATTGGTAAGAAGTCAATGGGCTTTGTACAGCCTGGCAAAGAGATTAGCCGGGATGAAAAGTCTTCTTTAACGCTCCAAGATTTAGAGCCGGATGACATCGTGAAGTTTGGGATGATTCCTGAGTTCATCGGACGAATTCCGGCAATTTCGATTGTGGAGCCGCTGGATGAAAAGACGCTGGTTTCTATTTTGACGGAGCCGAAGAATGCGCTGGTGAAGCAGTTTAAGAAGCTGATGCGCATGGATAATGTAGACCTTGATTTTGAGCCGGATGCGATTCGGGCGATCGCAAAAGAAGCCTTCAACCGCAAGACAGGAGCCCGCGCCCTGCGCAGCATCATCGAAGAAATCATGCTTGACGTCATGTATGAGCTACCCTCACGCGATGATGTGAAGACCTGTACCATCACCCGTGAGATGGTCGAAAACCGTTCGACGGCGGATCTACTGGTTCACCCTTCTTCATTGCCTGAGCCAGAATCGGCTTAAGCTTTGTGTCTGTCGTTGTATGTCGGGCCATTCGCTTTTTATAATTTTCCAAGGCAGAATAATCTAATATTTGCCCAGAAAATTATCAGGTAAAAGCAGCGATGCCCTACGTTAGCGTTAACGGCGTTGATCATTACTACGAATGGATTTCAACTCAAGACCATCCCGGTAACTATGAGAAGCCGGTGATGGTCTTTTTACATGGCTGGGCAGGTTCGGCTCGCTACTGGCGCTCTACTGCCGAGGCCATTAAAGATAAGTTTGATTGTTTGCTGTATGACCAAAGAGGGTTCGGGCGATCGCATGCTTCTGCTCCAGATGTGATCGCCGCCGATCCTACCCTCAACACGCTAGAAAGCTTTGCCGAAGACCTTAACGTCCTCCTAGACGTGTTAAACCTCACTCAGCCTGTCTATATGAACGCGCACTCCATGGGCGGCTCCATCGGGCTCTATTTCCTCGATCGCTACCCAGAGCGTGTCAAAAAAGCCATCCTCACCTGCAATGGCAGCTTCCCCTATCAAAAATGGGCTTTCGAAGCTTTCTACCTTTTTGGTGGATACGTGGTCGCCTTTCGTCCCAAATGGCTGGATAAAATTCCCTTTGCGCCTCAAATGTTCATGCAGCGTTTCTTGAAGGGCTCGATTCCGCTGGCAGAAAAAAAGGCTTTCCTTGCCGATTTTCTGATGGCGGATGGTTCAGCTGCACTGGGTACGCTCAAAGCCGCTGTCAGCAAACATGCAACCGAAGCCATGCCCAAAGCGTTTGCGGCTCTCAAGGTTCCTACACTGATGGTCTCCGGCGAGTACGATAAAATTACGCCGGCCAAGCTGGGAAAAGAAGCCGCAGAGATGAGCGACAACATTGAATACGTGCTGATGCCTAACACGGCGCACTTTCCCATGATGGAAGACGCAGAAAGCTATCTAAAAATTACGAATTCATTTCTTGTAGATGCAGAAACCCCTGTAGCTGCCTAATAGCCGTAGCTCAACAGCAAAGCGCTATCCAGTTTTTGAAATTCCTACAGAACTTGCAACCAGCTAAACACTGAGTCAACGGTTAAGTTGAGCTCACTGGCAAAAGTAGGCACGACTAGCCTTTGTTGTTCTGTTTCTAAGGAAATCGGTGGTTTCTTTGGTCGGTAAATTAATACGATTTGTTCTGCTGGGTCAATCAGCCAGCCCAGCAGCGTGCCGTGTTCTATGCAATGCAAAATGTTGCTAGTAACGCGGGTAGAAGATTGACCAGGACTGAGGATTTCAACTGTCCAATCGGGCGCCTGGTTGAATTTATTTGCGATCGCACCTGTCTCAGTTGTTGGAATCCGCGACCACGTAAAGACGGCAACATCTGGAACTAGCGATCTGCCGCCGAATGTGCAGCGTAGCTCTGGAAATGCCCAGGCTAACTTAGGGGGCTTTGTAACTGCATTGATCTGCGTGACCAGCTCTCCTTGCAGCGTACTGTGCTGACCCTGTGGCATTAGCTTTTGAATAATGCGACCGTTGATAAATTCGCTAGCGGGCTTCGTTTCGGGCAGTGCCAAGAAGCTTGCTAGCGCGATTTTCTTAGTCGGTGCTTGAACCATAAGGCATTAGGACAGAAGCCCTCACTAAGTATCTAATCCAATCCTAATTCACGCTTCAATAGGCCAATGGACTTTTCCCCAATATAGTTTTCGCAGCGAATTATCTCCGGTGGACGGATGATGTCATTGCGGGCAGCCAGGAGGGCTTCTTTGATGGCCGGATAGCTCGCTGTGTCCAGAGCCACAATGGTTTGAGCGCTGCGGACGACGGCGCTGAGCTTTTGCGTATCTTCGGTCTGAGCCGTCATGACCAGGATGTCGTCACCGCGTAGGCTGTAGGAGAGAACCTCGGCAATCCGAATAATGCCCGTACTGAGACTGACAAGGCCCAGGCAGGTGTCTTTCGGTAGGTTTTTGAGCAGTTCGCGTTCTTTGGCGTAGTCGTAGATGTCAATAGGGATGACGCGGACGGATTTAGGCGCTGCGATCGCCTCTGCCTCATTAATAAAGTAGCGACTGGTCACAACCGTTCCAGACCGAGTTTGCGCCAACACCTGATCGAGCTCTTCTAGTGGCACCAGCTGCACAGGAATTTTCAGCGCCTGCTCTAACTCGCGTACCATCAGCTCGCCAGCACCATCTTCTTTTTGAATAGTGACCAGCACACGGGCACTACAGCGCAGTCGCCAGTCTACCTCAGTCATAAACAGCTCACGAGCCTGGTGCAGCGAACACCCTTGCCGTAGCAGCTCATCCAGGCTGTTTTCCACCAGCTCCTGGGCTTTTGGAAACTTATCAAGCAGCGGCGAGCCGGGTTTGACAATTTCTGTGGTGCCCTCGGCTCGAACGTAGATGCCCGAACCAGGCATTGCTTCTTCCACACCAGCATCTTCTAGCTGACGGTATACCTTGCTAATGGTGTTGCGGTGGAGGCCGGTTTGCATCGCTAGCTGCCGCGTACTGGGTAGGCGGTATCCAGGTGGATATTGTCGGGATGCGATCGCAAACCAAATTTGGTCGTAAAGTTGAGTCGACGCGGGTATTTCGCTATCGGTTTGAATATGGAACTGAACCACTTGCAGTGCGCCCCCCCAGGTGGCAAATATAGCAAAGGTAAATGCAGCCAGCGCTAAAAAGGCGCGGCAGCCCACCGGAATTCTAATACAGTTTTGTTTCCGCTGGTTTTCTAACTATGAGATTAGTCCTGAATCTTCCTTTCGTGGTGATTGAAGTGATTTTTTAAGGGTCTGCTCAATAATTCTTGATGAATTAGGGACAGCTTTTTACATAGATTTCCTGAATGTATCTGAGCGAGCCTATCAGCATGGTGTCTGTACGGACAGGCGCCATGGCCTCAGTCGTGACAGCACAATGATGGCAAAAAATGGCAGTTAGGATGGCAAAAATGGCAGTAGCAAAGCCTGTATAAATAGATCTGACACATCAGTGATTGTTGTTAAGTCAAGCCTCATATCGGTGAAAAGCTTCAATAACCCGATATATTTGAAAAACTATTATTTATTTCGACCAAGGAGATTTCTCCGTTGTTTTCAGCCGAAGATTTCGCAAAAGCTCTAGAGCAGCAAGATTACGAGTTCTCACGCGGCAGCGTGGTAACCGGTAAAGTGGAAACCCACGAAAGTGATGGAGCATACGTCGATATCGGCGGTAAGTCGGCGGCTTTCTTACCTCTGAAAGAAGCCTCGATTGAGCCAGATTTCGTGCTTGAAGAGTCTTTGCCAATTGGCACCGAGCGCAAGTTTTTGATCGTGCGCGACCAAGACGCGAATGGTCAAATGGTGATCTCTATTCGAGCGATGGAGATCAAAGAGCTGTGGGAGCGTCTGCGAGAACGCCAAGAAAATGGCGATGTGCTAGAAGTCACGATTTCTGGCAGTAATAGGGGTGGTGTTACCGCAGATGTCAGCGGACTGCGAGCATTTATCCCCCGCTCTCATTTAGCTAGGCGGGTAGAAGACCTTAACGAATTGATGGGAAATACCATCAATGTTGCCTTCTTAGAAGTAGATGAGGAGAAGAATAAGCTGCTGCTTTCTGAGCGGATAGCGGCTAGGGCGAGTGCGATGAGCAGTCTGACCAAAGGTGAATTAATTGAGGGGACGATTGCTTCACTCAAGCCCTTTGGCGCGTTCGTCGATTTTGGCGGTGCGTCTGGTTTGCTACACATCAAGCAGATTAGTAAGAGCTACGTCTCTGCGTTGGGTGATGTATTCAAAGTGGGCGATCCGATTAAAGCGGTCGTTTTGAACATTGATGACCAGAAGGGGCGAATTGCGCTGTCTACTCAGGTGCTTGAGAAGTACCCGGGGGAGATTCTTAAAGAGATGCCGACGATGATGGCTGAGGCTGAGGAGCGGGCTAAGAACGTTTCTAAGACGCTGGCTGAAGGCGACAATTAGTCGTTAATTAGTCGTTTTGCCGTGCTGATCGCCGTGCTGAATTTTCTGCTCGGAGATCCCCCTCGCCCTACGGGAAACACATTATGATATCCCTTGACCGCGTTGATACGCTTTTCCGTTGATACGCTCTCCTGAGAAGGGATTTACTTCGGTCGGGGATATTAATTAGCTGGCTATGAGTCATGGGAACTGTTTGGGAGCTGGATTTTTATTCCAGACCGGTTTTAGATGAGAAAAATAAGAAACGCTGGGAGATTTTGATTTGCGAAGGAATGCAGTCGGTAGAAGATGATCCTGAAGCGCTATTTCGTTACAGCAAGTATGTATCGAACAGTGAGGTGAATTCGGAGACCTTGCAGGCGGCGATTGAAGAAGCGATCGCACAGTCAGCCGATTCACCCACCGCTAATTCGCCTACAAAGGTGCGCTACTTTCGCTATCAAATGCAGAACATGATCAAGCGCGCCTGCGAAAACGTAGGACTGCTCCCTTACCCTAGCCGTCGCACCCTGGCGCTGCAACAGTGGCTAGAAGACCGCAAAGAAAATGTGTATCCGAATGAGCCGGGCTATAAAGCGTCTGCGTCTGCTTCGATTGCTAAACCGCTAGAAGTCGTTAACCCATTGCCAGACGCGCTGCTAGGTCAGAAGTGGTCGCTGGTAACCCTGCCTGCGGATGCCTTTGCTGAAATGGGCGAGTGGGACGTTGGTTTTGGCGAATCGTTTCCTTTGGCCCCTGCTGGCGTAGCGCCTAACACGCCGATTCCAGGCTTTATTATCTACTCTCAGCGAGCCAATGCAATGGCTGCCTGGATGTCTGGGCTAGAGCTTGCCTGTGTACGAGCAGGGCGCGAGGAGTCGAGTAACTATGTCGCGCCAACTGACGGCGATACGGCGCGGCTGTTGATGGACACAGGCACAACTGACACCTGGCTAATGGCCGATTTGACTACGCCAGAAACGCAGGCAGAGGCACGGTGCTTTGAAGACGCTAAAGCGGCGGCAAACAACGTACATTTTTTGGCAGTGCAAGACAGTCCAGAGTCAGAATCTTTTGCGGGATTTTGGCTGATGCAGTCTAGAGAGTTTGGTTAGGGGCGTGGCGATTTAGGAGGATGATATGGGTTTTGGCGATCGCAACGATGACTATAGGTATCAGCAGTGGAGCAGACTGCTTGAGCGATATGGCCTGAAGACGGTTTTGATGTATGCCCTTTTGAGTGCGATCGCGCTGATCATGCTCCTACCGCTGCTCTGGTTAGTCAGCACCTCCTTCAAATCTCCCACCGAAAACATCTTCCAATTTCCCCCACAGTTTCTGCCCGCTGCCCCCACCTTTGCCAATTTTGTCAAAGTCTGGGAGACCAATCCGTTCGGCCGCTATTTTTTCAACAGCACCCTGATTGCTGCTGTCACCGTCGCGCTCAATCTAGTTCTGTGTTCACTAGCGGCCTATCCCCTAGCGCGATTGAACTTTAAAGGGCGTGAGCTGCTGTTTTCCCTGATTGTTTCCACCATTCTGATTCCGTTTCAGATTGTAATGATTCCGCTGTACATTCTTACCGTACGGCTCGGGCTGACCAATACGTATTTAGGTGTTATCTTCCCTTCCATCGCCTCTGCCTTCGGCATCTTTCTAATGCGACAGGCGTTTCAATCGGTGCCAAAGGAATTGGAAGAGGCAGCGCGGATTGACGGCTGTAGTGAGTTGGGTATCTGGTGGCATATCATGATTCCGTCAGTGCGACCGGCCTTAGTAACTCTCGCCATCTTTGTATTTATCGGCTCATGGAGCGATTTTCTGTGGCCGCTGCTGATTCTCGATCGGCCTGAATATTACACGCTGCCGCTGGGTGTGGCTCGCTTAGCTGGTAGCTTTTCGCTGGATTGGCGGCTGATTGCGGCAGGTTCAGTTATTTCAGTGGTGCCGATTATCCTATTTTTTGTAGCAGCGCAGCGATACATCGTGCCCTCAGAGACAGGCAGTGGTGTGAAAGGCTAGGGCTGTGGTGCTTCAGCAACTGCTCCTGCCCATACAACACTTGATGCCGACCCCCCCATCGGCGACCGTTTGCGGTAAAACGATAGGATAAGACGTCTTCTTAAGAGGCCTTCAAAGTGGTTCAAACTCCAGCTAAGCCGCTGACATTAGAAGCGTTTCTGACCCGTCCAGAGACAAAGCCTGCCAGTGAATTTGTAGACGGAAAAGTTTTTCAAAAGCCGATGCCACAAGGGAAACACAGTGCGCTTCAGGCTGACCTGATGGCACTGATCAATGCCGCTGTACGGGCCCCAAAAATTGCGCGTGCTTTCCCTGAACTACGCTGTACGTTCGGCGGCAGCTCTATCGTTCCAGACATCGCTGTATTCGTGTGGGCGCGCATCCAACGTGATGCCAATGGAGAAATTGCCAACACGTTTCCGCTTACGCCAGACTGGACCCTTGAAATCTTGTCACCGGGGCAAAGCCCTACCAAAGTCACTAAAAAAATCATGCGCTGCTTAAAGCACGGATCCCAGATGGGATGGTTGATCGCCCCTGAAGACAAAGCAGTGTGGGCTTGCCGCCCTCAGCGGGAAATAGAGATCTTTGATGAGCCTGAGGACCTGTTACCTACACCAGACTTTGCGGATGCGCTGACAGTGACTGTGGCAGATCTTTTTGCTTTATTGCTGCTCTAGGTCATGGATTTGCCCAGGCTGAGTTGTATTTACGCTGTCACAGCTCGCTACTATAAAAGCAGTGAATAAAACAGGAAAATAGCCCAGCTATGAAAATTGCCATTACGGGTGCTACCGGCTTTGTAGGCGCTCGCCTTGTCGAGCGCTTGGTGGCAGACGGCCACGATGTTAAAGTCCTCACCCGCAGTGTAGACAAGGCCAAAAAAGTCTTTGCTGCCGCTAAGTTCAAGCCCGTTGAGTACGTGGCCTACACCCCCACGCAATCTGGCGACTGGCAGTCGACAATTTCAGGCTGCGATGGCGTGATTAACCTGGCAGGTGAGCCCATTTCTGAACGCTGGTCGGCAGAGAGAAAAGAGCGTATTCTCAATAGTCGTAAAGTCGGGACCGAAAAGCTGGTGGAGGCGATCGCACAAGCCGAACCAAAGCCCTCTGTACTGGTCAGCAGCTCAGCCATCGGCTACTACGGTACCAGCGAAACCGCAGAATTTTTTGAAACCAGTGAACCGGCTGAAAATGACTTTCTCTCTCAGGTATGTCAGGCCTGGGAAGGTGAGGCTAGAAAGGCGAAAGAGGCGGGCGTTCGGGTGGCGATTATTCGCACCGGGATTGTGCTGGGCGATGGGGGTGCGATCGCAAAAATGATCACCCCTTTCAAACTCTACGCAGGCGGTCCTATCGGCAGCGGTCAGCAATGGTTCTCCTGGGTTCACATCGATGACTTAGTGAACCTATTTATCAAAGCTATGCTAGATCCGTCTATGCAGGGCGTGTACAACGGCACAGCACCCGAGCCTGTGCGAATGAAAGAGCTGTGCCAGACCCTCGGAGAAGTGATGGATCGCCCTTCCTGGCTGCCTGTTCCTGACTTTGCGATTGAAGCCTTGCTCGGTGATGGCGCGGTTGTCGTGCTCAAAGGCCAGAAAGTTCTACCGGAACGGACGCAGGCTGCTGGCTTTGTATATAAGTATGCTGAACCGAAGGAAGCCCTAAAAGATGTGGTGAAAAGAATCGGCTAGGTAAATAAATCGAATAGGTCTACTACGTAGGATTCAGCCATTTATCCGGAATGCATCTAAAGAACAAAGGAGAAGTCCTTGTGGGCGCTTCTGACTTGTTCCACTGAAATTAGTTTATGAGCCCTTATCTCTCACTATGAAAATCAACGCGCGCTTTCCTTTTAGCCCAGCTAGACTCGTTCTGTTGGGTGGACTGAGTTTGACGATGCTGAATGCAGTTAGTCCAGTGGAGTTGCTACAGCCGCAAACATTCGGTCAGATGCAAAGCGCCGCCGCCCAGACTGAAGAAGATATCAACGTTCAGGTTTATCAAGCAGCAAGCCCTGCTGTTGTTACTATCGACACCCAATTCGGTACGGGTAGCGGTGTCATTGTAGATTTAGACGGATTAATCGTTACCAACGCTCACGTGGTGGATGGGTCAGACTCTGTCACCGTAATTTTGGCTGACCGTCAGGAATATCAAGGGCGTGTTGTGGGCTATGGCGCAGAGGGCGCTGACTTGGCCGCTATTAGGATTCAGGCGCGAAATCTTCCTGCGGTAAGCATTGCCTCTAGCCCGGTTCAGGTCGGCCAACGCGCGTTTGCTATCGGCAATCCTTTTGGTCGATTTGACGGTACTTTCACAACTGGCATCGTCAGCCGAATTGATACGCAAAACGGGCTTATTCAAACAGATGCTGCGATTAATCCTGGGAACTCTGGTGGTCCTTTGCTCAATAGTCGTGGTGAACTGATTGGTATCAACACGGCTATTTTTACGCCTCAACGTTCAGCGCCTGGGGTCCCTAGCAGCGGTGGTGGCAATATCGGCATTGGTTTTGCTATCACAATTAGCCAGGTCAACGATTTTCTCGCTGATGTTCGAAGTGGTTCAGCGCCGCTTACGGCTCAGCAATCTCCCTTTCTTCAAGGCTCGAACCGCTCAGCTCAGCAGATTACGCTAAATGGAGACCCCATCAGCGGTCAACTCACCAGAGACAGCGCTGTTTTGCCAACGGATAACAGCTACTACGACGCCTATTCTTTTGAAGGGCAGCGCGGTCAGCAGGTGGCGATTGAAATGAGCAGTGCCAGCATTGATGCCTACCTAATTTTGCTCTCCCCTCAGGGCCGCGACCTCATTCAAGATGACGACAGCGGCGGCAACAGTAATGCCCGGTTAACGTTCACCCTGCCAGAAGATGGGACCTATACAGTATTGGCCAATTCCTACGGTTCTAGAGAAACGGGTTCGTACAGCCTGCGGGTAGCGGAAGGCAACGACAATAGGTCGGTTGCTTTACCTGTAGCCAGACAGCCACAGGGGACGACGTCCGGTTTGCTATTGCAAGAAGACGGTGTACTCAGTAGCAATTCGCCGTTTTTTGAGGGTGATGGTAGTCGGTACGAAGAATTTTCGTTTGAGGGTAGCGCCGGGCAGCAGGTAAATATTGCTCTAACAAGTCGGGAGTTTGACCCGTACCTGATTCTTGTTGGCCCAGATGGTGAGGTACTCGATACTAATGACGATATCTCTGCTAATTCATTGAATGCAGGCCTGTCAGTCGTGTTGCCTGTGACAGGTCGCTATCGTATCTTTGCCAATGCCTTAGATTCCTCTGGCTTTGGCCGCTTTACCTTAAATGTCAATGCTCGCTAGCGAGCATTGACATTTAAACCACTCGCATACGCCGCGCACTGCTGTAAAAAACGCCACACCATCTGCGGTTGCTGCCCCCAGTGCAAATGTACATAAGAGGCATGCAGATTTGGTTGCGCGTATCCTTCTTGCTGGGGTGTGCCTGTTTCTCCCCAATACCGCCGCGTCTCATACAGCGGCTGCTTCAGAGGTTCTACAACGCTAGATTTGTGAAACTCATGTCCTACCGCTGTTTGACCTGCTGTGAGCAAGGGACCATCGGTCAGAGCTTTGATCTGTCGGTATCCTAGTGCTAACTTGCCACCCATTTTGACTGTTTGAGGAATTGCATTGACCATCGGCCAAGCGGTGCCGTCAAAATCTATCAGCGTCTGGCTCAAATACATGAGGCCACCGCATTCGGCATAGGTTGGCATTCCTGCTGAGATAGCTTTAGCGATAGCTGTCCGCATTGTTTTATTGTCAGATAGTTTGGCGGCAAACACCTCTGGAAATCCGCCACCAAAATACAGTCCGTCGGCTAATGGTAAAGCCTGATCCGCCATGGGACTCCAGTAAACCAACTCTACTCCCTGTGCTTCTAGAGCTTCAAAATTATCGGGATAGTAAAAGTTGAACGCGGCGTCACGGGCGATCGCAATCCTTACGCCCTGACCTCTTACGCCCTGATCTACTGACAGGCGGGAGCTTTCTTCTTTCTCTATGCTTTGCTGCGACCCAGCTGACAAATCTACGTTTAGCAGCGGGTCTACATTGAGCAGCGGGTCTAGTTTCTCCCAGTCAAAACATCGTGCTCCGATTACAGCTAGCCGATCTGCGATTCGATTGAATTTACTCACTTCACCAGCAGGCACCAGTCCCAGATGTCGGCTGGGCAGCTCAATGTCTTTCTCTCGCCTAAACACGCCAAAAATCGGCATAGCGATCGCGGCTAAAGCGTCGCTCAGCAGCTGAAGATGGCGATCGCTCCCCACCCGGTTTAAAATCACGCCAGCTATGTGGATACGCTTGTCAAAGTTTCGGTAGCCCTGCACTAACGCGGCCAGCGATCGCGCCATCCTACTACAGTCCACTGCCAGCACGACCGGTAGCCGCAACAGCCTCGCAATGTGCGCCGTACTAGCTGTATCGTCTATCCCAGTCGCCCCGTCAAACAGGCCCATCACACCTTCTATCAGGACTTTCTCTGCGTGCTGACTGTGAATAGCAAAGCTACGCTGCACGTAGGGTTCGCTCGTTATGACAGGATCGAGATTGTAACAAGGTATACCTGTTACTGCGGTGTGAAACATCGGATCGATATAATCAGGACCGACCTTAAAAGATTGCACGCTCCGCCCTCTTTTTTTTTGCGCCGCTAGTAGCGCCAGCGTCAATGTTGTCTTGCCTGTTCCACTGCGATCTCCTGCCAAAATAATGCTCAAAATGCACTCACAAACCAGCTCAAAAATAAATTTGGTTCGGAATAATTCCTCACTGAGCTGAAGTATATCTTTCCTATAGTCAGCGGGTAGCTTTGATAACACCTCTATGTGTGCGTAATCTATGCCACCTCCAAGATCTTCACAACCTGTAGAGATTCCAAAAATCAGCTGGCTACACTTTATTTAGGGAGGGTTTGACCAATCCACCCGAGGGAGGGTTTGACCAATCCACCCGGCTGCATCTCCCCAATAATTCTTTTATTCGATACACATCACCCGCTTACGTCCATACCGTTTAGCAATCAATGCGATGGCCTTCCAAAACTCTTCTGCAAAATCGTTCCTTGTCCCATCTCAGAAGCGGGTTCAACCGCTGCGGCAGCTAACTACCCGTATCGGTAGTGGCTTGCTCGCTTTGGGCTTGAGTCTGAGCGTTGCACTCCCCTCCCTGGCAGCAGACCCCTTTAGACCTGACAACGGTCACGACATCGGTCCACTCACCGAAGGCGCTTTCGAAGCTATTTTCAAAGAAGGCGACTACGATACGGCGCTAACGCTGCTAGAGCAGGCTGAAACTGAAGAAGCAAATGAGCCGCTAGTTCATGCAATGCTTGCCTCCATGGCTTATCTCAAGGGTGAGTCAGGACTTCCTGAAGTCCTAGAACGGGCTCAGCTGACCGAACAGACTGCAAGAGACCTAGTATCAAGTGATCCTCTCCGAGGCCATCTCTATACCGCCGTCGGTATTTTCTTGAGAGGCGCTCATCTGCTTAAAACAGAAGGGGTTGCTAAAGGCACGCCCACAGCGCTCGGTATGCTTCAGGAAGTGTTTGCTGAGCTAGACGCCGCTGAAGCCGTTGATCCAGAAGACTCTGAGCTTAACTTGCTGAAGGGTTATATGGATTTGATGCTGGCTGTAAACCTGCCTTTCTCCAATCCAGATGATGCAATCTCTCGGATGTCGCAGTACGGCAGCCCTGAGTATTTGACCCAGCGTGGTATTGCCATTGGCTATCGTGATCTGGCTCAATTCGATGAAGCTTTGGTTGCGGTTGATAAAGCGCTCGCTGCCGCTGGCGACAACCCGGAACTGTATTACCTGAAGGCGCAGTTACTGGTACGCCAAGGTGATACTGCTAGCAGTTTAGAGTGGTTCAACAAAGCACTAACACTCAAAGATCAGCTGCCAGATAAGCTTGGCAGACAAATCATTTGGGAAGAGTGTCAGGCCTCCGACGATGGTCGAAACTGTGCTGAGCTGGCCGGTTACTAATCCTCATCACTTAGACACGCAAAAATAGGCATGCCAAAAAAGCCTCCGTCGGTGCCTTGAGCAGCAATAGACGGAGGCTTTTTATATTGCGAAGGTCACTTTCATATAGCATCTGCCGAGTTGCTTAGGCACTATCATCGGCTGAAACCGTTACATAACAACGGAAAACTTGCAACGGGAAACTTGATTAGCCAAGTAAGAATGCATCCCTGCTTACTTGGCTATATAGCTTTCGAAGCATTGCTTGAGACACTCACTAAAGGTTGCACCCCTTGGCAAACAGGCAATGCTGCTGCGCAAACGTCCTAATGCCTCAGGACGTTTGCTATAGCTGTAAATAAATTGAAATACTTTATCGGCGATATCTCTGATTAACAGAAAAGCCGATTAGAAAAAAAGCCCTGTTTTTTCAGCTAAATACTAGCTAGAAAAGCAGGGCTCAAGACGCAGTTAGGAGGTATCTTGCCTACACGATATCGATTTCGATCGAAAATGCGTGCTGTTTTAAGAAGTTCTTAATCTAAACCTCTCATGAGAGTAAAATAGGGGCTACAACAATTCTTCTGCTGTATAACCCTTTACGTTTAGAGTTCTTAATCGATTGATTGCCGCTGCCAGCTCAAATCGACGAAACGTTGCCCAGTCACCAAATAGCCGTTGGCCAAATGTAGAACTCTCTTCAGCTAATACATCTAGCCCACTGCTTTCGATGTCATTCATCACGCAGTCTAGGACTTTTGAGAGCGATCGCACGCCATCAACGTAATAGCGATCGGCGTAGACTATTGCTTGTGCGATCGCCCTCACCTGATGCGGTTCCACAATTTGCTCAATCGCTCTCAAATCAATCATTTCACAGCCCAGCATCAGACTATCTTTCCGAGCCTTTATTTTCAGCGAGCGGTTATCTTTCGGCTCAGGTAAGCTTCCTGGCAAAACAGTCCTCGCTGTGATGCTGCCGAAATACTTGCCACCTTCTAGCTGGCGTTGAGATAGGTTAGCTTGAGCGATCGCCTTTGCCTGCGCAGTCACTATCCGAGGCTGGTAATCTTCCATAGCAATCACCGTATCGGTCACCGCAAAATAGTCACCGCAGCCCCCCATTACCAAAATTGTCGATACACCATGGTCGTCGTATAGCTGGCGGACTTTATCGACAAAGGGGGTAATGGGTTCTTTATCTTTTGCAATCAGGGCTTGCATATTGCGATCGCGAATCATAAAGTTCGTTGCTGCCGTATCCTCATCAATCAGCAGTACCTTCGCTCCCGCTTCTATGGCTTCTATTAATCCTGCTGCTTGAGATGTGCTGCCGCTTGCATTCTCTGTTGAAAACTGCCGTGAATTGCGGCCTCTCGGCAAATGATTAATGGCAGGTGAAATATCAACCCGAGTCACACAGCGACCGTCTTCTGCCCGTAGCTTCACAGTGTCAGGATGCGCCACGACCTGTTCTCGTCCATCTCCTGGCACGTGATTATAAATGCCTTGCTCGATCGCTTTTAGCAGCGTTGATTTACCGTGATAGCCGCCGCCCACAATCAGCGTGACGCCAGCTGGAATGCCCAAACCTTGTAAGCGTCCACTGTGTGGCGTTTCAAGTTCAACTATTTTGTTATTTGATTCGTTGTCTGGCTCGTCGTCTGGCGGTACGAATAAATCAGCATCTGATACCAAAGGGCGCTCATCGATTCCACTGCGCCTAGGCAGGCATGCGTTTTTACCAATGAATGCAACTAGTCCACGTTCGTCTAGCTGTTTTCTGAGCGCCTCTGAGTCTTCTAGGGTATGTATCTGTCTTTTTACAGCTGCTGAATCTAGCTCTATGTACTTCAGAGTGGTACACAGGGCTGGATTATCTTCGCAAAGGAGAATCGCTGCTGCTTTCCCGGCGATTCGTCTACCGAAGGCCGGTAGCCCAACTGTCAGTCTTACTTCTAGCTGCTTCTGATCAATCCAAACCGCTGTACGCCTTAGTATGGCTTGGCTAGGGGCGGCTATCTCAATTTTTCCGCTTTTTCTAGATCCTCGCTTTTTGCTGAAAGTTTGAGCCACTTGCGCGACTTGCCTATTGAGGTAGTCGGCGATCGCACACTGGCAAACATAATCAGTTATCCACTGAGCCGGAAACTGCGCAATGGATTGGGGCATGCAGACCCGGACTCTGCTAGGTGCGGCGAACGGGTCGCCCTGTACATAGTCCACACTCAGCACAAACTCTGGAAATGCGTAATCACCTTTGATGCGCTTGTATTCCCTATAGCTACGGCCTTCCAAATTCATCAGCTGATGCTGTAGTAATTGCCAGTCCATCTCCATCTTGTTAGCTATAGCTCACTCTATTGACTGCCTGGTTTGAGCAGGAGGCCTTACTTGCAGCAGATACGTTACCTGGCTAGGACTCGCTACCTTAGTGACATATAGGTCGCATCACAGGTCAAAGGCAGGTATCTCACCTATCCTCTAACGACTTACTCATCACTTAATAAACATTCAGTAACAAACATTAGGGAGCGTTCGAATCATGACATTCTTCAAAAGCATCTCGACTCAAACTCGCCTGATCAAAAAGTCACTTTTGTCGATCGCGGCGCTTAGTCTGGCTTTTCCTACCGTCGGCTTCGCTCAAACGCAGTCAGCTTCTCCCGTTAGCCGCCCCGTATTAGAAGACGGTACATATCTCTTTGGTCAAAGCCCGCAGCCTAACGAAATTGGCTCCGCTTATGCTGTTCTCTCCGTTCAAAACAATCAAACTGTGGGCGCTTTTTACTACCCTCACTCTTCTTTTGACTGTTTCTCTGGCCAGGTAACTCATAATAATCAGGCTGTTAATGTTGTCGATAGCTAAGATCAGACGGTCTATCACTACGTAATAGCGCTAGCTGTGGATAGTACGTTGGTCGCTGGTGATGCGGCTGGTGCCTACGCTCTAGAAGGCTTCCACAGAATTGAAACTCTCAGTGCTCAAGATATAGAGATTCTAGGCGTCTGTGAAGCCGACTTTAATCAGTAATCAGTAGCAGCTGATGCCGTTAGTATAATCGATGAGGTCAGCTGGCATAGGGGCAAGCCGCACAGAGCTTGCTTGATATCGTCAGGAAAACATAGGGAATGATACGCAGGCATATTACTCTAATTGTCGTGAGCGACTCCTTTTCCGAGAAGTGTGGTGCTTTGACGGATGACATAAAACAATTAAGTTTTATAGATTTAGATTAAAATAAAAAAGAGTACTAATCATTGCTAGCAAAGGTTAGTGCTGACGTGCGTTACGGAAAACACACCATCCAGTACGGCTCTCTCTAGTGCCAGACGACCTGAAATACAAGTATATTGGCTTAAGTAGATAAATAACTTAACTTAAAGCCAGCGTGAACAATTCGGTTCCGTCTGCCTTGGGTGATTGCTTTCAGTTGATGGTCTCTCATATTTTGATTGTCGGGCGCAGTTACCAAAGCAGTACGTTAAGCCATTAAACCTGGGCTAGAGGTCTCTCCAAATATGTTTGAGCATTTCACAAACACAGCGATCGCGGTCATCATGCAGGCGCAAGAGGAGGCCCGTCGCCTGGGTCACAACTTTGTCGGTAGTGAGCAACTGCTGCTCGGCATCATTAAGGAAAATACCAGCATTGCCGCCAAGGTGCTAGATGAGTTCGTTATTAACCTCACCAACGCTCGTACCGAAGTAGAATCTATCATCGGGCGTGGTTCTGGTAACGGCCCTGTAGAAATTCCCTTTACCCCCAAGGTAAAGCAAGTTTTTGAGCAGGCTTTTCAAGAAGCTCGAAAGCTAGATCATCCTTACATTGAGCCTGAGCATTTGCTGCTCAGCTTGACTCAAAATTCTGAAAGTGTTGCCTATCGCGTGATTGCGAACCTGGACGTAGACCCAGAGAAAATCCGCGTTCAGCTGGTTCGCGTTATTGGTGAAAGCACGCCCGTTGCCTCTGGTCGTTCTGGTGGTAGTCCCAAGTCGGAGCGCAAGTCCGATGGCAGCGTGCTCACTGAGTACGGTACAGATCTCACAGCGGTTGCTGCTGAAGGCAAGTTAGATCCTGTCATCGGTCGTCATCAAGAAATCGAGCGTGTGGTGCAGGTCTTGGGTCGTCGGACGAAGAATAACCCTGTGCTTGTAGGTGAGCCGGGTGTGGGTAAAACTGCGATCGCAGAAGGTCTAGCCCAGCGCATCGTCAATCAAGACGTTCCAGAAGCACTGATCGACCGCCGAGTTATCAGCCTTGATATGGGGCTGCTGGTCTCTGGTACTCGTTTTCGAGGTGACTTTGAAGAACGTATTACCCAGGTCATTGATGAGGTCCGTAAGTCTCAAGACGTCATTCTGGTAATTGATGAGATTCATACCCTCGTCGGTGCTGGTTCACTTGAAGGCGGTATGGACGCGGCTAACCTACTCAAGCCTGCACTAGCAAGAGGCGAAATGCAGTGCATTGGTGCAACCACGCTTGAAGAGTACCGCAAGTACATCGAAAAAGACGCTGCCCTAGAGCGTCGCTTTCAGCCAGTGACCATTAATCCGCCGTCCGTCGAAGATACTGTAGAAATTCTTTATGGACTGCGTAGTCGCTACGAGCAGTTCCACCGCCTGAACATTACAGACGAGGCTGTTGAAGCGGCAGCTACTTTGAGCGATCGCTACATCACAGACCGTCATCTGCCAGACAAGGCAATTGATCTGATTGATGAGGCGGGTTCTAGAGTGCGCCTACGCTATTCCAGAACTATTCCAGCTAGTGAGCTGCGCAGCGAACTGCGCCAGGTGCAGAAAGACATTATGGAAGCGGTACAGCATCAAGAGTTTGATCAAGCCGCGACGCTACGCAAGTCTGAGTCATCTTTGATTCAAAAGATTCAGGACACACTAGAGGGCGACGTTTCTATCACAACGATGCCTGAAGTTAGCGACGAGGATATTGCTGATATTGTCTCTTCTTGGACAGGCGTTCCAGTCAATGCCATCACCGAAACTGAGTCGGCGATGATGATGCACCTCGAAGATACGCTACACGAGCGAGTTGTGGGTCAAAACGAAGCGGTTGAGGCTGTTTCCCGCGCTATTCGCCGGGCTCGTGTTGGATTGCGTGGTCTAAACCGACCGATCGCCAGCTTAGTATTCTCGGGTCCTACCGGTGTTGGTAAAACTGAACTTGCAAAGGCCTTAGCTGCTTCCGTCTTTGGCTCGGAAGAATCCATGATTCGACTAGATATGTCTGAGTTTATGGAATCTCACACGGTCTCTAAGCTGATTGGTTCACCTCCAGGTTTCGTCGGTTACGACGAAGGCGGTCAGCTTACCGAAGCTGTACGCCGAAAGCCCTACAGTGTCATCCTTATGGATGAAATTGAGAAAGCTCACCCCGACGTGTTCAATATCCTCTTGCAGGTATTGGATGATGGTCGCCTTTCGGATTCCAAAGGCCGCGAAATCAGCTTCAAGAACACGCTGATTATCATGACCTCAAATATCGGTTCTAAGGTAATCGAAAAAGGAGGCGGTGGCCTTGGCTTTGAACTGGCTGAAGAAGACGGTATGACCAGCCGCTACAACAACATTCGCAATCTTGTGAATGAAGAGATGAAGCAGTTCTTCCGGCCTGAAATGATCAACCGGATTGATGAAATCATTGTCTTCCGCCAGCTTACAAAGGATGAAGTGATGGAAATCTCTGAAATCTTGCTCAAGCAAGTTTCTGCACGGCTCGTTGAGCGCAATCTTTCGTTCACTATGACGGATGCTTTCAAAGAGCGTTTGATTAAAGAAGGCTACGATCAGCGCTATGGTGCAAGACCAATGCGCCGAGCGATCGCTCGTTTGGTTGAAGATCATCTCGCAGAAGCCATTCTTGCTGGCACACTCAAAGACGGAGACACCGTCGTCTTTGATATCGACAAAGAAGGCGAGATTACAGCGCTACCTGCAAAGGAGCCTGCCCTTATTGGTGTGAGCTAACTCTGTGATGTAACCGAATAAATAAAAAGCCACGGAGTTCTCCGTGGCTTTTTTCTGGCCTCAAATTTCCCCCAACTCCTTATTTCTCCAACTCCTTGTAACCTCATGCCTAACTCACTTGCCCAGAAAAAAGTCGTCATCGTTGGAGCTGGATGGGCCGGACTCGGCGCAGCCCATCATCTCTCAAAGCAAGGCTATGCCGTTACCCTGCTGGAAGCTGGTGCTCAGCCCGGTGGTCTCGTCGCTGGTTGGCAAACTCAAAAAGGCCGTTCTGTTGAAGCGGGCATCCATGGTTTTTGGTATCCGTACAACAACATCTTTTCTCTTACCGACGAGTTAGGCATTCAACCCTTCACGCCTTACACTCACTCCTCTCAATATTCTCCCGCCGGTTTAGAGGTCGAATCGCCCATCTTTCAGCGTGAACCCTACCTACCGACACCTTTAGGCACCTTTATTTACACTCGATTTAAGCGTTTGCCCTTGGTAGATCGACTCTCTGCTTTGCCGTTGCTCTACTCGCTCATAGACTTTGATAACTCGGATGAAGCCTGGAAACGCTATGACAATATGACGGCCCGTGAACTGTTCAAGCAATACGGCGTCTCTGAACGACTTTACAAAGAATCCTTTGAGCCGATGCTGTTAGTAGGCCTTTTTGCTCCCGGTGAGCAGTGCTCAGCAGCGGCAGCCTTAGGCATGCTTTACTACTTTATCTTGGCCCATCAGCCCGACTTCGATGTGCGCTGGTGTCGCGGCACCGTCGGTGAAATGATTTTCCGTCCCTGGGTTGAGCAGATTGAAAAGGCGGGTGGAAAGATACTGGCGAACCATCGGGTGACAGATGTTCGCGTCGGTGCAGATAATGAGATCGATGCGGTTATTTGTGGTGATGAAGTTTTTGAAGCAGACGCAGTAATTTTCTCGGTGGGCATTACTGGGATGAAGAAGATTGTGGCGCAGAGTGAGGTTTTGCGCGATCGCCCAGAATTCCGCAACCTCTCGAACCTTGGCGGCATAGACGTTCTCGCTGCTCGCCTTTGGTTTGACCGCAAAATTGACATTCCGCTTCCGTCCAATGCCTGCTTCGGCTTCCATCAGACCACCGGTTGGACCTTCTTCGATCTCAATGCCTTACACGACGAGTACCAAAACGAACCCGGCTCGGTTGTCGAAGTCGATTACTACCATGCTAATCAGCTGCTAAATCTTTCAGATGAGCAGGTACTGCCGTTAGTTCAAAAAGATCTTGCAGGTTGTCTTTCTGCTTTTGGTGACGCCAAAATTACCGATCATGCGGTTGTTCGAATTCGCCAGGGTGTCAGTCATTTTGCACCTGGTAGCTATCGGTATCTCTTACCAGGCACAACCAGTTTTTCGAATGTGTATATGAGCGGTGACTGGATTGTGACTCGCCACGGCTCTTGGTCTCAAGAAAAGGCCTATGTCACAGGGCTAGAAGCTGCGAATCGAGTGATCGATCAGTTAGGCTCTGGCGGTCGTGCCAGTATCATTCCGGTCGTTCCAGATGAACCACACATTCAAGCTGCTCGTACTGTTAACCGTGCAGTCAAGAACATTAGTCAGCAGATTTTGCCGGACTTTTGGCTGCCATAGTTGCGAAAGCCTCGCATACAGGGGCTTTCACCGGCTCTGATATTATTCAATTTCTTCAACGGAGAGGGGGGGATTCGAACCCCCGTTAGGTTTGACCCTAAAACAGTTTTCGAGACTGCCGCATTCAACCACTCTGCCACCTCTCCAAGATGGTTCTACATCTTACACCGATTTCTTAGGAAATCCTGAGCTAACTTTTTGGCTTCTTTCTACACGGCAAGCATTGTTTCTCCTTCAATGTCTGCTTTCTTATCTCGCTGCCACAGCGCTATGCAAATGAGTCCGTATACCCCGTAGCTCACTACGACATGCCATCCTTGAACGCCAGTAATTTCAACCGAGCTGCCCGGAAGTTGATTAAATTTTTCTACCAGCCAGATGAGTAGGTGAATAGGGTAATAGAGGTTTGCGGCGATGCAGCTGCCGATTAACGGCCAGATAATGGCTGCGATCGCACTCACAAACCCACCGATACTAATCAAAATGACTAAGGGCGTTGCGATCGCATTCAGCAGAACGCTATATGTCGGTAAAACCTGAAAATAAAGTAGCTGTAGCGGGATCGTCCATAGATAGGCTGCAACTGGCACTGCAAAAAGCCCAGCTATCCTCGTTGGCATCCAGTCCAACAGCTTCATTAGCCTTTTCACTGTCAAAATCAAACCCAGCGTCGCCACCACGCTCAGCTGAAATCCTACATCCCAAATCCATTGAGGATTCCATAGCAAAATCAACGTTGCTGCCATTGCTAGCCCGCCTAAAGGCTTAACTTTCCGATCTAGCGCCAGTCCTAAAAGTGCGCCCATCCCCATAATCGATGCGCGAATTACACTGGGCTGTAAGCCTGTCAATCCTACGTACAAAAAGAGCGCTAAGCAGCCTGCGATCGCCTGTGTTTTCGGCGGCCTGTTTTTAAACAGCCCTAAAACCAGTGCCAACATCAGCGTCACATGAAATCCTGATGCCGCTAGCGTATGAGCCAATCCAGCCGCAATAAAGCTGTCTCTCACGTCGTAGGGCAAATCCACTGCCTTTCGTCCCAACGTCATCGCACTTAGCAAATGACCCGCAGGTTCCCCCAGCCAACGGTCTTGAGCCTGCACGATTCTGGCTCTCAGCTTCCACAATGCCCATTGTGGCGGCACCTGACCTGGCAAAAACTCTATCCACCTTGCCCTAAACTGCGCAAAGCATCCTTGCCGAAATAGGTATTCTCCAAATCCAGAAAGAATGCCCTCACCAGATTCCTCAAGGCTAGAAATCTTGCCCTTAATCGACACGACTTCTCCGGGATACAGCCGCTTGCTGGCACTCAAAGGTGCTGTCACGTACAGCTTTCCACCGACTGTTCTAGGCGCTTCAATGCTGCTGCGATCGCTCACACCCCTAATCGACTGTGCTCTCAGATAAAACTTGCCCTTATTGTCTCGGCTAGTTTGCGGCATCTGCACCACTTTTCCCGTTACCCACCATTCCTGACGAGACGCAAATTGACTGACATCATTGGTTTCGGGTTGCGGTGATGTGATTACACAATAACTAGCCGCCATTAATCCCACGACCCCGACAATCCACCATTGCCGTCTCGTTGGTCCCAATCGCCAATAGCGAGGACCCAACCAGCTACCGACTCCTCCACCGATCAACATTCCAATCCCTGTGATTGACGCGAACCCCAGTAGTTGAGCTTCTGATATTCCAGTGCTTAGGAGTC
>CALDSK010000111.1 GCA_937911865.1 uncultured Synechococcus sp. | reverse complement strand
GCAAAGATCGAGCCTGGGTGTGCTGGGGCTAAACCCTTTTCCGCTAGGTGCATATCTCCAAGCGTGGTAGGGGCAAACAATTTCTTCATTCTCTACCCAGCCGTGGCTGAGTTTCATGCCTCGATGACAGCAGCGGTTTTTTAGCGCGCCAATTTTACCTTGAGAGGTACGAAACAACACAATTTCTTCATTACATAGCTGAACCAGAAGGGGGGTTTTCTTCAGCAGTTTGCTTTCAATGGTTGGATGCCAATGCTTAAGTAATTCCATGTCAAATTATGTTGGGTTCTATTTGCGTTCCTTTAAAACTCTTGAGACTCAAAGAATTACAGCCATTGTCTCATTCTAGTTTTTAGCACTAGAGGAAAATCAAGCAGCCCTCTATCAAGAACATTGTGATAAACAAAGCTCGCAAGCTTTGGATATAAAGCAGGAAAGAGTCTTTTACATAGCCAAAGAACCTGCCAATGCAGCTCGACACAAGACAGCTTGAACAAAGACGAACTTTCTATGGCCTGAATAATATCTTGAGCCACTCGATCAGGACCGACACCGCTACGTACGCTTCTACGCAGTAGCTGGGCTGCTGTAGACTCTGAAGAAAATAACCCATCTCTGCAAAGATTGGTGCTAACCGAACCTGGACAAACGGCTGCTACGTGAATGTTTTCAGGCGCTAATTCAATCGACAAAGATTCCGTTAATCCCAGAATTGCAAACTTAGAGGCGTTGTATAGCGATATTTCAGGCGCGCCAATCAAGCCGGCAATAGACGCAATATTAATAATACGACTGCCCTGTTTTCGGTTTCTCATTTGGGGCAGAAACGCTTTGATGCTGTAGATAGCGCCCCACAGATTCACGTCTAATACCTGATGCAATTCTTTATCAGGGGTTGTAGCGAGCTTGCCTTGATGCAATACGCCTGCACAGTTGATTAGAATATCAACCCTTTCTTGTATAGTTGTTGCCACCTGCTCTAGCTGGACCGGACTCGTCACATCTACAGTGTGACCACAAATATTATGACCGTAGACATCAACGACAGAAGACAGCTCATCGATTACTGCCGTAATTCTCTCTTGACGCAGGTCTAATAGATGAACTCTGGCTCCTTTTTTGGCTACTGCGATCGCAACAGCTTTACCAATCCCCGAACCACCTCCCGTAATCACAACAGTCTTCTCAGCCCATTTGATTTTGTCTTTCAGCATTGAATAAAGCATTTGTTGATTCCTTGGCGTAAATGGCGTCAACTAAGTCAGTAGCAGGCCTGTAGAATGCACTGCTGTAATCTCTATTAGACCGGGCGTAAGGCTACGTTAAGAGCTGAGTAGGGGTAACTTATGGCTAACTTCCATACCAACGTTGCGTAGCCCATTGGCCAATCGCTATGGCCAGTCGCTATGGCCAGTCGCTATGGCCAGTCGCTATTTCCTAATCACTGTCTTCTCTTTGCTTGATTTTCTCTTCACTTATGAGCAAGCCGCATAATTTTGAAGCTATGAGACTGAGTAGTCGTACAAGAGGGTTTCGGAAAATCAACAGGAATAGCGTTAACTATGCCAGCGACAATGCACGAACAGGAAAAAATCAACCGCGCTCGGGCCATCAGCTACGACGAGGTAAGGGCGATTCCTGACGTCTGGCCTATTGTGGCAGAACAGTATGGCGATACCATAGCGCTGCTAGACCCGCATGCAAGCGCTAGAACTACCTACACCTACGCGGAACTGGCTACAGATATCAAGCAATTCGCAGCTGGCCTGCAGGCGATAAACGTACAGCCTGGAGAAAAAATCGCCATATTTTCAGAAAATCGACCCCGGTGGCTAATCGCTGACCAAGGCATTATGCCCGCAGGCGCGATTGATGCCGTACGAGGTGCAAATGCCGAAACCAGAGAGCTGCTTTATATCTTGGACCACAGCGATAGCATCGGCCTCGTGGTTCAAGACCTCGCCACATTGAATAAGCTGGCCGATGGTCTAGCGAGTCGACAGCTACGATTCATCGTTTTGCTGACAGACGAATCTTTAGAAGCGATCGCAAATATAGGCGGTGCTAAGCTGCTCAACTTTTCAGAGATAATGTCGCTGGGCAAAGAACTTAAGCCAGTCGAATTTGCGAAGGAGAACACCGCAACGCTCATGTACACCTCTGGCACCTCTGGCTCACCCAAAGGCGTCATGCTCAGTCAGGCCAACTTACTGTCTCAAATTGCGGGTGCCAGCAGCGTAGTCAGCGTCAGCCCTGGCAAAAAAGTTATGAGCATTTTGCCTATTTGGCACTGCTACGAGCGTTCGTTCGAGTACTTCACGCTATCTCAAGGCTGCACGCAAGTTTACACCAATATTCGCTACGTCAAAACTGACATTAAAGCGCATTCACCGCACTACATGGTGGCCGTCCCTCGGCTGTGGGAATCTATTTACGAAGGCATACAAAGGCAATTTCGAGAGCAGCCAGCAGGTAAACAAAAGCTGGTTCAATTCTTTATCTCTCAAAGTTTGAAATACATCAAAGCGAAAAGGCTGCTCTCTGGCTTGACGCTAGGTAGGCTAGAGAGCTCGGGCATAGAGAAACTCATGGAAATCTTAAAGCTCAGCTACCTGTGGCCGATTCACCAAATAGGCGACACCATTGTGTACTCAAAAGTGCGCAAAGCATTGGGGGGCCAGATTGAATATCTGGTCAGCGGCGGCGGCTCTATTGCTGACCATCTAGAAGACTTTTATGAGCTAGCTGGTATCGAAATTTTAGGAGGCTATGGCCTTACCGAAACGTCGCCCATTACGCACGTCCGCAGGCCTTGGCGAAACCTGCGCGGAGCCGATGGGCAGGCGTTACCGGGTACAGAAACAGCCATCGTGGATTTAGAAAAGCGTCAGCCAGTGCCTGTCGGCACCTCGGGACTCGTGCTCTTGCGCGGTCCGCAGCTGATGCAGGGCTATTACAAAAATCCTGAAGCCACTCAAAAAGTAATCAGTGCAGACGGCTGGTTTGACTCCGGCGACATAGGCCAGCTCACACAATGGGGCGACTTAACCATTACCGGCCGAGCCAAAGACACAATTGTGCTCACCAACGGTGAGAACATTGAGCCAACACCGATTGAGAATGCCTGCTTGCGCAGTCCATACATTGATCAAATTATGCTGGTTGGCCAAGATCAAAAGGCCCTGGGTGCGCTTATTGTTCCTAACAAAGACGTCCTAGAGCAGTGGGCCTCAGAGCAGTGGGTCTCAGAGCAGTGGGCCTCCGAGAAAGGAATCACGCTAGATCTGCAAAGCGATGCCGTTCGAAGCCTGTACAAGCAAGTGCTAACACGTGAGGTCACTAATCGGCCTGGCTATCGAGCTGACGATAGAATCGCGTCTTTTGCCCTGATAGCAGAGCCGTTTACGATAGAAAATGGGCTGTTGACACAGACTATGAAAGTAAAGAGAAACAAGGTAGGCGATCGCTATCACGAGCTTATCGAGAGTCTCTTTTCATAGTAAAATGCCCGAGGCTTTCAACGCTGATAGATAGCAACATATTCCGGGGTAGTTCAGGGGTAGAACGCTTGGCTGAGGACCGAGAGGGCGCTGGTTCAAATCCAGCCCCCGGACTTTTTGATTCCTTTAACTCACTCCTTTTAACGCACAGTGGAGCCAGATTAACTGAGATGACAGACGATCGTAGAAAGCCACTGGCAAACGTCAATCCCAACTACGCTGCCTCTCAGCTCGATAAGGCACTTGAAACTAGTCAAACACACAGCGATGCCGAAACGCAGGCACGGGCCAGAAAACGCGCAGGAAAGTGGCAGAAAGTTCTAGAAAATATTCTGACAGGAGAGATCGAATATGGCTCTAAAACACCGATTGAAGGAATACCGCTATGGGCCACTCTTGAGATTGTAACGGGCGGTTTTGCAACCGGTGAGCTGTCGGCAGGTGGCCCCCTTCAAGCGCATGAACAGGCAATACTAAGCAGGCTACCAACGCCACCAGCGGGCGAAGAGCGGCATGCTATAAACACCTATTTTCTTAGTGAGTCAGGCTCTGCGGAGCTTTGGCAATGGCTCGATTCAGGCACCTACAGAATCGCATTTCCAGAGGAGGGCGCACTGATGGTTGTCGCGTGGCTAATCGAGCAGGGAGAGGTAGAGCGTGCTACGAATCTGCTTCAAACCATCGCGCCGTATTTTTCACGGATTCGGTTCTATCCGATCTGGGATGAGGTACCGCAAAAGGGAGGTGCACGCGTACATGTACAGACTGTAAAAAATGCGCTCCAGCGTATTGAACAGATTAAACCCAACAAGCGTGTACTGGCACAAAAAGAAGCCGTGGAGGTTTGGCTGCCTCTGTATGATCGTATGGTCGCGCTATTTCTAGAAATTGAACAGGATCTACCTCAGCTGCGCTATTCGCAAGCGTGGAGAAATCGCGCGCTGGCGCTGACGAAAGAGTATGCGCAGCTGAGAAAACAACATAGGCTTTCAGCCAAAATGGAGCGAACAGGGCATCATTCTACGCAGCTGCGAAAGCTGCTTAAGAAGTGCGCGCGATCGCCTATTTTAGTATCGAAAAAAGACATCAGACGCATCCAGCTCATTTTGAAACGCTATCAGGAAAAGCGCAGCGCTCCAAATTCAGAACAATGTATTGCAGCGCGCCGTCGCCAGATAGCAGACGTGAGCGCGCCCATGTTTTATAAAATTGCGCCTGTTATTGCTAGTCGCCTTAGTATGTGCCACCCAAACAATGGCATAGACGATATCCGCCCGTTTATCCACCCTGTCGATAGAACAGAAGCGGATAGATTTGACGTACCGCCAAGTACATCCATTCCCGATACGATTCAGCGTAAGGTTGAGCGTTGCTTGAATGAGACTGTAGAGGCTTTGGTAGAAAGAAAGATCATTACTTCTGGAGAGACATTAGCTAGCGTACTGCCTCAAATGACAGCCGACATTCGAGCACTAGGCATTGTAGATTACTCGCTTCGCCAGCTCTATGCGTCAATATACAGAGCTTTTCGGCAGCGGCGATCGCTGCTTTTACTCACCCTTGAAAAGCAAGTTCAGCTAGAAGACTTGCCGTGGATAGCGGCTATTGAACCGTTTCGGAGCGATCAGCTATCTAGTCAGGCGACGGCAAAACAGACACTAATAGAGGTAGTAACGCTGACGCTTATAGCGTTTCCCCACGCCATTTTTCCTAACAAGCTAATACAAGAATTTCAGGCTTTGGTAAAAAGTGCGCATCTAGACATTCCGCTGGTAAACGAGCTAGCAGCTGACATTTTTATCGGCAGTTTCTCAGAAAATTTTCTAAGTGCTGCACAGCAAGCGGCTGACCTATTGCAAGGATCGCTCTACGAGACCTACTACGCAATAGATTATACGACCATACAACAGACCCTTCAGCTGTGGCGAGGGCGAGCTTTTTTTAGAGAGAACAAAAAGATCTCGGACGAGTTTACTCGTCTTTGTGCCAAGAGAGCAGGCGTCTCCAAACCCGGATGGACTCCAGCGATTAATGGAATGATTATTGAGCAGCAGCAAATTATAACCACTCAAAACCTAGCCGCCTTGTTAACAGGCTTAGAGCTTATCGATCAACTGCGCAGTCAGCTACCTCTATGGATAGACCAGTGTTTCCAATGGATTTGCAAGCGTCAGCAGGTGAACGTAAGCACCTGGCACGCTCAATTGATCAACCTCAAAAATACTGCCTATGCATGGCGTCAGATGATCTTCTTTCTTAGCTTATTACCAGAGGAAACGGTTGATGCCTGCTTGCAGTCGATGAACGCTCACCTGTGCGAGCAAGATCCAGCGTTTGAAAGCCGGTTTCGTCCGGCGCTAGCTGGCTTGATTTTAGCCAGACAACAGTATCCAACAGGAACTTTCTCAAGAAATAAAGATTTGTTCGATAGCAGCCAGGCAAAAACCATCAACGCGCGGCGTTTCCTTGGCTGGTCAAACACAAAACACTGGCTAATGGCAGAATAGTTGGCTGGGCAGTGGCGGCTACGACAGAACTAATGCGTCCGCCCAGCTTCCCAGAACGGTTATCCAGAACGGTTATAGCGTGTCTCGGATGCATCCGAGACACGCTAGTCACTTGGCCTGTTGTTTTAGTTACGATCTAACAGCTGGTGGCGTCGTTCTGTGACGGAAAGCGCTGTAGAAGCATCTTCTGGCTGAGCTGCTGGGGCCTCCCACTCGGTAGTAGACTGCCATCCTGTAGATTCAGCTGTTTGGGTCTCTTCTTGCTCAGCAGGAACGTCTTGTGAGTAGGGTTGCGAATAGTAAGGCTGCGTGCTCTCTTCAGACTTGTTACGAACTTCAAGCTCATTGAGTCGCAGCGTTTGAAGCTTGAAGGTTGGAGCGGCTTCGGGCAGTGCTTGAACGGTGGGTGAAACGGCTGCAGTTGCAAGTAGTACGGAGAAAGTAGAAAGGATGAAGCGTCGCATGGTGTGTACCTAAGTTGTTGTTACGGTTGTTGTGAGAGCTGTAGAACGCCTGTGCGTTTGTTTTCTCTATAGCTCTATTAGACAAGGCAAAGGGCTACGTTAAGGGCCAAGGAAAAGCTGACTTATGGCTAACTTATCGTTGCCTTTAAAGCACAAAGTTAGCCCTCTGTTCTGGGTGCCAGAACAGAGGGCCAAAACAAGGAGCTAAAACAGAGGATTAACAGTAGGCGTGAACTCGCCAGCACTGGATCTTAATCGCTGAGCGCTAACCGCTAAATGTTAGCCGCTGAGTATTGGCCTTAAAACTGCCGAGACCATTCTTTGGGCCACCGTTCAACCACAACTTTAGTTTGAGTGAAGAACTCAACCGCATGCTGGCTTTGACCGTGAAGGTCTCCATAAAAGCTCTCTTTCCAGCCGCTAAAAGGAAAGAAGGCCATAGGAGCCGCAACGCCAATATTGATGCCGATATTGCCCGCATCTGCTTCGTAGCGAAACTTGCGAGCAGCTGCGCCTGAATTCGTAAACAGGCAGGCCATATTGCCCCAGCGGCTCTGGTTTACCAGCGTAATCGCATCATCTAGGGTGTCCGCATGGAGAAGGCCCAACACCGGGCCAAAGATTTCAGTGGCCGCTATTTCTCCCTCTGCTGGAATATCTTGCAGCAGGGTAGGACGCACAAAGTGGCCCTGTGCATAGCCAGAAACATTGGGATTGCGGCCATCTACGAGAAGTTTGCCGCCTTCGTCGATGCCGGTTTGAATCAAGGATTGAATGCGATCGCAGCTCCCCTGATTAATGACCGCCCCCATCTGCACGCCCTCATCCAGGCCATTGCCCACAATGCGTTGTTGGGCTGCCTGGGCGATCGCATCCACAAAATCAGCCTTTACCGAACCCACCGTAATCGCCAGAGATGCCGCCAAACACCGCTGACCCGCACAGCCAAAGGCACTATCAGCGACAATCCGCGTGGTCATTTCCAAGTCCGCATCGGGCAAAATCACCACCGGATTTTTCGCCCCACCCTGGCACTGTACCCGCTTGCCAGCCTTCGCAGCTCGGCTGTAAATGTAGCGTGCCACCGGGCTAGAGCCCACAAAGCTAATCGCCTTAACCGTGCGATGGTCCAACAGAGCATCAACCACCGTTTTGCTGCCGTGTACTAGGTTTACGACCCCAGCGGGAAGCCCGGTTTGATGAATTAGCGCAGTAATCTGTTGCATCGTTTGGGGCACTTTTTCCGAAGGCTTGATGATGCAGGTATTGCCGCAGGCGATCGCATACGGAAAAAACCAAAAGGGAATCATCGCCGGGAAGTTAAAAGGGGCAATCACGCCCACAACGCCCAAAGGCTGACGAATCATCATCTCATCAATGCCACGGGCAATGTCTTCTGAGTTAACGCCCTGCATCAGGGTAGGAATGCCGCAGGCCACTTCCACATTTTCAATGGCCCGCTGTAGTTCCCCTTGAGATTCTTTTAGGGTTTTGCCACATTCTTCAGTAATAGTTTTGGCAAGCGTGTCTCGGTTATCTTCTAACAGCGTTTTCAGCTTAAAGAGATATTGAATGCGCTGAGTGGCAGGAATTCGTCGCCAAGACGTAAATGCCTCAGCAGCGGCGGTAACCGCTCGGTCTAGATCATCGGCTAGCGATAGGGGAACTTCTGCAAGTACATCATTGGTAGCCGGATTAATAACATCCAGGTAGTCAGCCGTCTCGGACTTTTGCCATATCCCGGCGATGTAGTTCTGTAGCTGTTCCATAATGATTCTGCTTACACTCCCTTATGAAATCTCTGGTTGGCTGGCTGGCTGGTTGTCTGGTTGTTCTTATTGAGTGCCAAACATGCGATCGCCCGCATCGCCTAAGCCCGGCAAAATGTAACCATGTTCGTCGAGTTTGTCGTCAATGGTGGCAGTAAAAATAGGCACATCGGGATGCTCCTCATGAAAGCTCTTGAGGCCTTCCGGTGCAGCGAGGAGACAGACAAACTTAATAGACTGCGGACGGGTTTCTTTCAGCCGATGGACGGCTGCGATCGCAGTATTACCCGTCGCAATCATCGGGTCAACAATCAGCATCTCCCGCTCACTAACGTCATTGGGCACTTTAAAGTAATACTCCACAGGCATCAGCATTCGAGGATCGCGGTAAAGGCCAATGTGCCCCACCCGCGCTGAGGGAATCAGCTTCAGCATTCCGTCTAAAATCCCCTGACCGGCTCGCATAATAGAGATCAGCACCAGCTTTTTACCCGTTAACATAGGCGACTCTGTGGCCGCAAATGGCGTTTCAATGGGCACCATTGCCACAGGCAGTTCACGGGTCACCTCGTAGGCCAACAGCAGACTAATCTCTTCCAATAGCTGTCGGAACTTGGCGGTGCTCGTCTCTTTTTGTCTCATCAGGGTGAGCTTGTGTTGAACCAAAGGATGCTCAATTTTGGTAACCAGTTTATTCATTTAGGTAAGACCTTGAAAGAAAAAGAAGAGAGAATTAAAAGACTGTCCTTAGAAGACCGTACTCTTAAAAGACCGTATTCCTAGAAGATTGTCCTTAGAAGACCATACTCTTAGAAGACCGTATTCCTAGAAGATTGTCCTTAGAAGACCATACTCTTAGAAGACCGTGCCATCGCTCTGAATTGAAATGGGTGGAACACCAGAGGGTCTAAGCTGTTTAGCGATTCGTCGCCCTGCGGCCCAGGTTCCCCCTTCCAACACTTTGATTAAAGGCAGGTCTTCAGAAGACTTACCCAGCAACTGCCGAACCCGCTCTCCAATCAGGTCTAGCATAACTACCGTTAAGGCTCGCCATTCAACAACTACAGGTGAGCCTGGTAAGTGCGCTTGACGGATTTCCTCAGGATGCTTAGGTACCAGCAGTCCCAAATCTACGCACAGACCACCGTTGCGATATTCTGCCAAGCCAGTAAGGGCATTGAGATTGGTCACCGTGACGCCACCAACGGCTAACGGTTCCACAAGAGAGTAGGTCAACCATTGAGAGAGTTTATGAAAGGGGACCAGATTGGTTCCGGCTCCCGTTTCAGGCAGCGCTGGATGAGGCCAGACATCTCCTAAATTTACCCCAGCGAGGGTCGTTCGGCCGGGCCAGATAGCCCCAAGGCTTTCTAGAACTTCAGTGAGTAAATTGCCTGCATCCACAGTGTAGCCATAGCGCTTGACCAAATAGTCCAACAAATTACCGGGACGAGCAGTCTCTTCACCAAATCGCTCCGGCTGACTCACTAAAGCCTTACCAAGCTGATATAGCAGCGTAAGCCGACCGGGTAAGCCCACAAGGAGATTGTGATCGCTCACTTGAAACACCTTCACCAAATCGCCTTCGGTAAGCTGCTGAAGGCCAGAGCCATCAACCCGATGCCACGATGCGGAATCTGAAGAAAAGCAGCCCTGTTCAAAGGCTCGCAGGCTAGCGACGGCCAACCCTTCAGAGCGGGTAAGCGTTTTGTTTGTAGCCTCATCTTGATAGCACCACTGGCTACCAGCGCCAGCATCTAGCAAGACACTGACGATGGCCAGGTCAAGCTGAGCTTTGGCGCAGTGCTTTCGGTCCGCATCCGATAGTGCTTCTTTGACAGGAAGCAATAGAGGAGGGCTCAGCCTCTCTTTGCCAAAGTGACGCCAGCGGCTATGGAAAGGGACATCGAAGTCGGGATATAGCTGCTGTGTTGTTTCGACCACATATTCAGCGACCTTATCCAGTTTGGAGAGGTCGCAGGTAAAGTGCTCTAGTTGATTAGATTGCGCAAGGTCGAAGAGTTGTTGGGTGCGATCGCGAATTGCCTGCGGCTGCTGTAAATAGGCAACGGCGGCTTGTTCTGCTGATGTCATGGCCTACCCCTCAAACACCGTCGCAGTGATCTTCATACGGACGACCAATGGTTTGGGTTAGCACCGTTTCATCTGGGACCTCGCCTTCGGTGTAGTAACCTGCCGCCTTTTTCGCCTTCATTTCCACCTGCGCATCTGCCGGAATCAGCTCTTCAGGAATAGTGATTCGCTCCACAATTTCAATGCCTGACTGAGTAATCGCGTCGTATTTTAGATTGCTCATAGACACAAACTGATCGATGCGGGTAATTCCTAGCCAGTGCATCACATCTGGCATTAGCTCTTGAAACCGCATGTCTTGGACCCCGGCGACACACTCGGTACGCGTGAAATACGTGTCCGCGCGATCGCCCCCCTCCTGCCGCTTACGCGCGTTGTACACCAAAAACTTTGTCACCTCACCCAGCGCCCGGCCCTCCTTGCGGGCGTAGATAATCACCCCAGCACCGCCGGCTTGGGCCGTCTCTAGCGCCACCTCAATGCCATGAACCAAGTAAGGACGGCAGGTGCAAATATCAGAACCAAACACATCGGACCCATTGCACTCATCGTGAATTCTCACAGCCAAAGGCCGCTCTGGGTCAGTAATGGCCTCTACATCGCCCAAAATGTAGACCGTCTGGCCACCGATAGGCGGCAAAAACACCTGTAAATCGGGCCGTGTGACCAGCTCAGGAAACATGCCACCAGTTTGCTCAAACAGGGTTCGACGCAGATCGCTTTCCTTAACGCCAAAGCGCTTGGCAATCCCTGGCAGATGCCACACTGGCTCGATAGCAGCCTTAGTAGCCACCAGCTCCCCACCTGGCTTCAGGATTTTGCCGTCCACCTTAACGCGGCCCTGATTCACCGCTTCTTGCAGCTCTGGAATATTGATGTGGGCCTTGGTAATAGCAATGGAAGGACGAATGTCGTACCCCTCTGCTCTCAGGTCTGCAAACAGATTGTTATCTAGCGTGCCAAACGGATCCAAGGAGATAATTTTGTCTGGCTCCCCCCAGCTAGGATGAGGGCCAATGGACACAGTTGGTGCGGTGTTCGTGAGGTCGGCGCGGTGGCCTTGTTCTAGGTCTCCACTTGCGATCGCCAGCGCCCGGTACACAGCGTAGCCACCAGAGTGGGTACCAATTACATTCCGATGGGCCTTGTTGCCCAGGGTAGCCACTATCGGCCCGCGTTTATTAGGGTCTGACTCACCCCACTTAATATCTATAGCATCCTGACTAAAATTGCCTGGATGAGAGGTCAAGACGATGTGCTTATGCTTAGGGGGCTGTGTGGTTGCCATGGTAGAACCCGTATGTCAACGAATCCTCAAATTAGCCTATTTTGGTGAGCTTTGACTGTAGTTGAGATAGCAGTCTGACGGCGCAATAGCCCCTTGACTGATGTATCGATGTGCAAACTAACAACGGAGCCTATGAACTAATTGCGACATAATATTGTTTCTATTCTGATGCCGCTTCTCTCATGACGACAAATGACGACAAAAGCAACGCCCTCTGCTAGTAGCACTATTAAACTAGAACCCAGCTGGAAGGCCATTCTAGAAGATGTGTTTGCGACTGCCTACATGCAGGAGCTAAAGCAATTTTTAAAGGCCGAAAAAGCGGCTGGCAAACTCATTTACCCGCGTGGCTCGCTCATTTTTAACGCGATGAACAGCACGCCTTTTGACAAAGTCAAAGTTGTGATTCTTGGCCAAGATCCGTATCACGGGCCAGGGCAAGCCCATGGCCTAAGTTTTTCCGTTCCGAAAGGCGTTGCACCACCCCCTTCCTTGCGCAATATCTTCCAAGAAATTGAACAAGACTTAGGCATTGCACCACCCGAACACGGCTGTCTACAAAGCTGGGCAGAACAAGGCGTGCTCTTACTCAACAGCGTGCTGACGGTAGAACAACACAAGGCAGCCTCCCACAGGGGAAAGGGCTGGGAACAGTTTACAGATGCTATTATCAGCGCCTTAAATCAACAGCGCAATCATCTGGTTTTTCTGCTGTGGGGCAGCTATGCAAAACAAAAGGGAAAGTTTCTAGATCGCAGTCGCCATCTCGTACTCACCTCACCTCACCCATCACCACTCTCTGCGCACCGTGGATTCTTTGGTAATCGGCATTTTTCACAGGCCAATGCCTATCTACAACAAAATGGCATCGAGCCTATTTCCTGGCTGCCTTTAAACGGTTCGCAGTAAAGTATGAATGTACGTACAGCCACCCATCTTGATAGAGACGCCATTCACCACATTCATTGGTCTGCTTTTGCAGCAGAGGAAAGAGACTTGGTGGCTAAACTTGCTGTCGATCTGCTATCGGAAAAAACTTCTCCTAGCGTGATTTCTTTAGTAGCCGAATCTGAGGGGCTCATCGTGGGTCATGTAGCTTTCAGTCCTGTGACTATTGAAAGTGACGAAGCATTTCAAGGCTTTATCTTAGGGCCGCTTGGCGTCATGCCTGACTATCAGAAGCGTCGCATCGGAACGAAACTCGTTGAAAGCGGTATACAGCAGCTGTCAAAAATTGAAACAGACATTCTCTTTGTCTACGGTGATCCAAAGTATTACGGCAGGTTCGGTTTTAGTGTGGAGGCTGCCGAGCCCTATATTCCGCCCTATAAGCTCCAATATCCGTTTGGGTGGCAAGCTGTTGCCCTGCGTGACTATAAAGCTAGAAGAACATCTGCCAGCTTAGTTGTTGTCCCTTCTTTGAGCAATCCTGCACTGTGGTAGAGATTAAATGCTTCCCGCTTTTGCACGCTACTCTAGCGCCTCACTCCACAGATCTGTTGCTTGACGAATGCTCGAAAAATCTCCATTGCCCAAAATCAAGTGGTCTAGCAACGGAATGCCTAACAGGTGAGCCCCCTTTAGCAACTGGCGAGTCAGCGAAATATCCTCATGGCTGGGCTCCAAGCTGCCAGAAGGATGATTGTGGGCAACAATCAAACGAGTCGCGCCGCGCTTAATCACTTCGTGAAAAATCTCTCTTGGGTGAGCCAGCGTCTCAGTCGCGGTCCCAATGCTGATCACCTTACTGCCAATAATGCGATGCTTAATGTCTAGCAGCAAAACAGCAAAGCGCTCTTGGGCTTGCCACATCAATTCGTGCCCCAAATACGCAGCCGCCACAGACGGATCGTCTACCACAGTCATCGTTGGCGGCTGAGCGTGCAGAACCCGCTTACCCAACTCTATCGCTGCCAAAATAGCCGTTACCTTAGCCGGTCCCATACCCAAAATATCTATCAGGCTTTCAGCGCTCACGTCTTTTAGCGCAGCCAAACCATCACCATCTAACCTTTCTTCGCCCAAGTGCTGCAAAATATAGTGGCCCAACCCCACCGCTGACAGCTTGCCTTTTCCCTGACCGCTACCAATCAAAATCGCAATCAGCTCAGCCGCCGAAAGGCGCTTAGCACCGTAGGCAAGTAGCCTTTCGCGGGGCCGCTCAGTTGTCGGCATATCAGCTACGCGCAGGCTGTACGTCATCGGCAGATCGTGAATAAAATAAAGCGTCTCCTTTCAGTGAGCCCGAAATCGATAGAGGAAACACCGTAAGCTGAAAGGGCAGTTTCTGCCCATGCCCCCAACTACTCTCCACTTGCCATGTCAGCCGATCCTTCTACCGCTGAAATTACAGCAAAGCTCAAGGCCATTCGCAAACAGCTCATCGAAATCAGCCTGTTGCATACGCCGCAAGAAATGTCAGAAGCGCAAACGCAAACCGTTCGCGAACATTTACTGTGGCTCAATGAGCATAGCGAATACCAAACCCTGGGCATTTGCGCGGGCACGCTAGGCGAGGCAGAAGCAGCGCTAAAAGGCTACGTCAGCGCCCTCAGTCAACCCATCAGAGTAGACATTCCGCCACGAGACGGCGCAGTATTTCTCAAATTCAACACGCTTAAAAATGCCTGGTATGTCGATGGATATACCGGCGATTCTCGGGGTGTGCTGGTGACCTACCACACCTCTGAGCCTGAGCTAGACGATGTAAATGGGACCTACGGCCCCTTTCCACTGGACCTATTTTGACTAAAGACTGACTAAGCTCACTCTCACGTTGTCACTAGGCCATTTTCCAGAGCATAGCGGACTAGCTCAGTACGGCTATTGGTACCTGTTTTACCGAACAGACGGCTGACGTATTTTTCGACGTTGCGCACGGTCGTTCCTAAACGGCTAGCAATCTCTTTATTCATTAGGCCTTCAGCAACCAAGTCGAGCACATCTTGCTCGCGCGGGGTAAAGTCGATTTTAATCCCGCTGTTATTTTGCTTGATCATGCTGCCGCGCTGGGTAAGCAAGGCGCGAATTTCTTCGATTTGGCGGGCCATAGTCGCAATATCTGGGGTGCCAGCAACCTCTGGGGTCTGCGCAGCCCGGCGCTCGATTAGGCTAGTGACAATGGCGACGAGTTCTTCAGGGTCGAAGGGTTTGGCCAGATAGGCATCTGCGCCCGCGTTGTAGCCTTGAATGCGATCGCTCGTCATCCCTCTAGCCGTCAAAAAAATTACTGGCAGCCCTTTAAACCGCGCATCCTCACGCACCTGAGCCAAAAACTGATAGCCGTCTACCTGCGGCATCATAATGTCTGAAATCAGCACGTTAGGCGTTTCCTGCTGTAGTAGCTCCCAGCCCTCTTTAGCATTGCTCGCTACGCGCACCTGAAAGTTACTATCTTCTAAATAGGCCTGCACCGATTCACGCAGGCCGGGTTCGTCATCGACGAGTAAGACTTTGCTAGGAGTATCTGCCATAGGGCCCGGTGGATAAAAATATATAGAAAACGTTAGTAAATCATAGCGCTATGGTCGCCCTCGCCCAAAAGCACGTTGTAAACAGAGGGCTAGAGACATGATATTTTTGGGCGCGGTCGCTAGAAATAGCAGTCATTGAACCGGGTCATGCAGGCGAATATTAAAAATCATCTAAACTCCGATCGGAAAACCGGGGATTGTGGCAGAATTTATGCTTGACGATACACTACCTTACTTACGTAATCGAACATGGCACTTCAACTAGGCGATACCGCACCCGACTTTACGCAGAAGTCTTCAGCGGGCGACATCAATTTTCACGACTGGGCTGGCGATAGCTGGGTTGTGCTCTTCTCCCACCCGGCTGACTATACGCCTGTGTGCACTACCGAGCTAGGCTTAGTTGGCTCTTTGCAAGAAGAATTCAAAAAGCGCAACGCTAAAACCATCGCACTCAGCGTAGATGGCGTCGAGTCTCACCAGGGCTGGATCAAAGATATCGACGAGACTCAAAACACCACTGTTAACTATCCCATTTTGGCTGACGACGACAGAAAGGTCGCAACGCTCTACGGCATGCTGCAGCCCAACTCCGATGCCGGTACGCTCACAGTGCGTTCTGTCTTTGTCATCGATCCCAACAAGAAAATCCGCTTGACGATTACCTACCCAGCTAGCACAGGCCGTAACTTCGACGAGATTTTGCGCGTCATCGACTCCCTACAGCTGACGGACTACCACAAAGTAGCAACGCCCGGTAACTGGAAAGACGGCGGCGACTGTGTTGTTGTCCCTTCTATCTCGACTGAAGATGCGAAAAAGCAGTTTCCTAAAGGCGTGACCGAAGTGAAGCCCTATCTGCGGATGACACCTCAGCCCAATAAGTAGAGATGCTGCGAGTAAGGCAAAACGCCTGAGGCTGTGAGCAAGCATTGAATTGTTTGTTCACCCGGCCAAACTTACGCAACAGATCAAGACGCACTGATAAAGACGCATTGAAAGCTTTCCGCTAACAGTGCGTCTTTTTGCTTTACCGTCTCTGAGCAGACAAGAAGTAAAGAGGGGCCAATAATATAGGCGGAAGGGTATTCGTCAAAGAGGGAACAGAAGGACGCTACAATGACCTCGAACTAAACTATTGGGTTTAGTGGTTGTTGTCTACGTTCTTCCATCGTTTTCCAATGGCTGTTGATATCGCCCTTTCAATTAATCGGACGCTTCAGGTGCCGCTGCTGGTGACGATTAATTCTATTCTTAAGAACACGACATTTTCAGAAGCACTACCACCGCTACGATTCAATATTGTGGTGCCAGTGGGCGATCGCACTTTTTTTGAAGAAAAGCTATCGGCTGCCTTCGCCGCTGACTACACGCCCGAGCAGGCTAGCTTTCGGGTTCAAGAATTTTCTCCTCCCGACTTCTTAAAAACCTATCTAGATACCAAGTTCAAAGAGCAAAAGCCCGAGCGACGCACGTCTCGCTACATGCAGTACGCCCGGCTGTTTCTTAAAGACGTCTTTCCCGATGTGGAGCGCATTCTTTACTTTGATGCAGATATTATCGTGCTAGATGACGTGCGATCGCTCCATGCCCTCGGCAATCAGCTCACCCCCCAAAGCAACATCGCGGCGGTACCTCAGTTCTTTCCAGCCATCTTCTACTTCAGCAACCCGTTCAAGGTTTGGTCAGACCTGCGCAAGTTCAAAAGTACGTTCAACAGTGGCGTGCTAATTATGGAGCTGCGCTACTGGAATGCGCAAACTGTTGAGCTGATCAAACACTATTTAGATCTAGACGCCAAAAACAACCACCGGCTTTATCACCTCGGTGACGAAACGGTTTTCAACATCGCCTTCAAAGACATTTACACCATGCTCCCCAAACAGTGGAACTGCTGCGGATACGGCAACCCTCCCTGGGTGGCCAGAATCATCCGCAAAGATCCCCAAACAATGAAGGCAATTCACTGGAGTGGAGGCCATCAGAAGCCCTGGAAAAGCGATCGCGTTATCTATTCTGACCTTTGGCGCAGCTACTTACCTGCAGGCGTTTAAGGAATAGCCTGGAGATAACACAAGAGAGTGCAACCTCCTAAGCCGGTGAGAAAGCACCTGAAAACTGGGGGCACATTTTGTCTTCTATTGAGAGAACGCCTTGAGGCATCTGAATACCGTCATACACAGACGATAGACCAGTAGCAATTTTACCTGCCAAAGATAGAGACATCGCTGAGTCGAATGATGCAACAGTTGAGCCAGCCGCGTCCAATTGGACAGGTCCAGTTGCCTGCTCAGACTCAGCTTTCGACTTGCTAAACAAAAACCACCACAGCTCAAAGCCGATCAGGCCAAGACCTGCAATCGTGATAGCCGCTTTGGTTTCTATAGGCTGCTCTATCTGGCGAAATCCTTCTACATCAACCCCTGTCAGCTGGGCTTGAACAGCTTCTGCCGTACCCAACAAGAGGCCAGCACTCAGTAAGCTACCGATCAAACAAAAGCGTAGTTCCATTTTTTCCTTAGAGATTAGATAGAGTACAGTGACGAATTAAAGACGTGAAAAGAAAGGACGTCAAGAGGCGATCTCTAGAGGGTTTACTCTATAAACTGACCTTCTGAGGCCGAAATCTTCTTAGCCGCAGTGCGTTGGTCACGACCGATACAGAGCTAAAAGACATTGCGGCGCCTGCCACAATAGGATTCAGCAGCCAGCCAAACAGTGGGTAGAGAACACCAGCAGCAATTGGAATACCCGCGACATTGTAGATGAAGGCAAAAAAGAGATTTTGACGGATGTTCGCAATGGTGGCTTTACTGAGATGAATCGCGGTAACAATGCCTTGCAAATCGCCAGATATTAGCGTGATGTCGCTAGCTGCGATCGCAACATCTGTTCCCGACCCAATCGAAATACCCACATCAGCCTGAGCCAGCGCTGGGGCATCGTTAATCCCATCACCGACCATCGCCACCTGTAAATCAAGGCCAGCAGACTCATGCTGTAGCTGCTTAATCCTAGCGGCTTTTTGGTCAGGTCGTACAGAGGCAAACACGCGATCGATACCAGCAGCGCGGGCGATCGCCTCCGCCGTCTGCTGATTGTCTCCGGTCAGCATAATCACCTCAATCCCCAGCTTTTGCAATGCCTTCACCGCCGCTGGAGAAGAGGCCTTAAGCGCATCTGCGACCCCAATCATGCCTTCGCCTTTACCGTCCACCGCAATCCAGGCAGTCGTCTTCGCGTCAGATTCCCACTCATCGCGCGGCGAGTGCGCCCAGTTAACGTCTACGCCCAAAATTCGCATCCAGCGCTCGGTACCAACCTGCACCAAATGCCCATTTACCCAGCCAGTCACGCCGCATCCGGTCACCGCCTCAAAGTCCTTTACAGCAGGCAGCGCGTCAGTATCTATCGACTGCGACTGTGCATAGCGCACAACCGCCTCACCCACCGGGTGCTCAGAAGCATGCTCAACTGCCGCCGCTAACTTCAGCAGTCTTAGCTCATTGCCGTCAGCCGTTCCTCGCACCGTACGGTAATTCGTAACCGTTGGCTTGCCCTCAGTTAGCGTCCCCGTCTTATCGAGTACAACAGTTTTCACGTTGTGGGCTCTTTCTAAACTATCGGCCCCTTTAATCAAAATGCCATTTTCAGCGCCTTTACCGGTGCCCACCATAATAGAAGTCGGCGTCGCTAAACCCAGTGCGCAGGGGCAGGCAATAATCAGTACGCCAACCGTTGGCAGCATAGAAAGCGTAAAGTTACCCGTAAAGTTAAACCAAGTGAGAAAGGTCGTTACGGCAATAGCAATCACTACAGGCACGAACCATCCCGTCACCTGATCGGCCAGCTTTTGAATCGGCGCCTTCGAGGCCTGAGCATCTTTTACCAGCTGCACAATCTGCGCCAGCATTGTCTCTTTGCCCACTCTCGATACTTTCACCTTCAAGCGGCCCGTCTGGTTAATCGTCGCACCAATCACCGGCTCATCGACCTGCTTTTTCACCGCAGTAGACTCTCCGGTCACCATCGATTCATTCACAGACGAAACGCCGTCTACAACAAACCCATCCACCGGTATTTTCTCGCCAGGACGGACAACAACTACGTCGCCGACCATCACTTCCTTGATCGAAATATCAACCTCCTTACCCTGGCGCACGACCCGAGCCGTACTCGGCTGTAACCCCATCAGCTGACGAATAGCATCAGAGGTTTTACCCTTAGCCTGCATCTCTAAATACCGACCGAGCACCAGCAGCGTGATCACAACGGCAGCGGCCTCGTAATACACCTCTGTAGGCAACCCCTGAGAGACCAAAACGTCCGGAAAAAACGTGACAAAAATTGAGTATAGATAAGCGGTTCCCGTTCCCAGTGCCACCAGCGTATTCATCGTGGCAGAGCGGTGCTTTAAAGACTTCCAGGCACCCACGAAAAAGCTCTGCGCGCAAAAAAACATCACAGTAGAGGTCAGCACCAGCTGCAGCCATGGGTTTAGCAAAAACGTAGGCCAGTTTTCTACCTTAATCCCTGTCATCATGGGCAGCGAGCCCACGACAAGCAAAGTGCTGACAATGCCGCCGTCTAGAAGCTTCAGCCGCAGCGATCGCATCTCTTTAGCTCTCAGCCGCTGCGCCTCAGCGTCTTCTTCCAGTACATCGACTGACTCTTCTAGCTCAGCCGCCTCAAAGCCAATATCCGTCACAGCCGCTAAAATATTCTCTAGAGACGTGCGCTGCTCATCGTAATCTACACTCGCCTGCTCAGCGGCAAAGTTTACCTGGGCAACTGTCACCCCCGGAAACTCACTGAGCGTAGCCTCTATTTTGTTGGCGCAGGCAGCACAAGCCATGCCCCGCAACTTGAGCATTGTGGCAGTCATCTGTAACGGCTTCTCCCAAAACACAAAGCCGACGCTAAATTTTATTAGTGTCTTTATTAAAGCTTCTCTAAACTCATCGGCTATCCGGATCTTTCTTCACGGCAGATTTACTAACGATTTCGCCACTTTCTGCGGTAGGGTGTCGGACACCGCATATCAACTCTGCCAGACGCTGGTTAGCTTGTTCCTCAGGAATCAGGGCCAGCATCACCGTTTACGTTCAGTAATTTGGTGAAGCTATGAGAACATTCAAAAACGATATTAAGAAGAAAGACGTTAAGCAAGAACTGCGACGGCTTTTGCAAGCGGCGTTGTTAGTTGCACAAGAAACGGCCCCTTCAGAGCGAGAAAAGTCTGTTCGAGAGAGTCTTGATAATATACAAACCTACTGTAAGCAGGTCGATAAGGTTTTTATTGTCTGTGAACAGAGCATTACCTGCGCTCAATACAAGCTAGGCGGCAGTTCACTGCACGCAGCCACGCTTTTTAGAGGGCCAAGCGAAGATGCTTCAGTAGCCATTTGCGTAACGGATAAAGGGTCTGTGTTGCATCGCAATGACAGCGATTGGAATATTTATTGCCATGCTGGCGATGTGAATCCATTGCAGGATGAACTGCTAGTTAGTGCAGCATAAAGAGAACACAACAAAGGGAAAAGGATTACAGGGAAAAGGGAAAGAGAGAAATCCGAAAAAAGTAGCCCAAAAAGAAGTAGCCCAAAAAAGGGAAAAAGAGAGATCGAACTAACAAATTCAAGAGTGAGTAGGCCATCGCACTGGTGGCTGCACTGATAGCCGCACTAGCAGCCACGCTGACAACAGCCTCTCACTCAGACTTTTTACTAAAGATTCTCCAATATTTTCTTACACTAGCGCTCTTATACGAACCTCTTAGACCATGTCTCTTACAGCAGGTCTCTCACACTCGATCTCGCTCGCTAAGTCTCTCTCATTAAGATGCTTACGTAAAATCGACACTATCGGCGTAAACCAGCTTTGTTGCCGCTCGCTGTTCAAAAAGCAAGTACTCTTCCATGACGCTCCAGAAAAAGGCACGTAAAGTTTTACGGCGAGTCGCGGCGGGCAGCTGATAGTCGAAAGGAGAATCGCACGGCTTTAGCTTGGCCAAGTGGTTCTCACAGCCACAGCCATGCTCAATAAAGTAGCCGTGCTGACTAGAAATGCTGTCGATGAGTCGTCGCAGCATGGAAACATAGCCACCGTGGAGAATAGCATCAAACGATCTGGCAACGCCCAAATCTTGTTCGCTGAAGCGAAAAGAGCGAATTTCGAATAGATCGGTGCGCTGCAACGGGTGCAGGAAAGTCCAATAGAACGTAGAGGGAACGTCGTAGCCAAGCTCATCAAACAGGGCAATGACAGTATCCACCAGCGCCAAGCGCTCTTGACGCTGATCGGCGATCGCCGCGACTGCCTGTCTAATATTTACAAGGTCAGGATAGCTCTCTGGCAAAAAGGCACTGCCGTAGTGCTCTACAGCTTCATAGGCAAGCAGTCCATTGCCCTCGCAGTAGGCTGGCTTTAGATGGGTAGCAGTTGGGCGATCGCAGAACAAAACCTGACCCTGCTGATGCTTTGCCAAAAACACCTGCGCCATCGCAGCATAGACTTTGGGCTCGCTCATCCAGTCACCCGCAGCAATAGCCTGCCAGCTAGTAGGCATATTGGCCAGCGGCACCGCAGGCTCGCCTTGAATGGTGATTAGCTCAAAGGCAGAAGGGCGATCAGAAACAGTCATTGTCATAGCAGGCTCTCTCCGGGTAGAAGGCATCTTCACAACGAGAGTTTACTGCAATTTTCTTCTACGAGAGAGAAGGCTAAGGATTTATTTATCTGACCATACGGCATATTCATTGCCACTAGGGCCTGTGAAGTGAAACCGACGACCGCCAGGAAAATCGAAAATGGGCTGGTTAATTTTGCCACCCGCTTCTTCTATTTTTGTCTGGGTCGCTTCTAACGCTTGGCTGTAAAGAACAACAAGAGCGCTCCCCGTCTGGGTAGAAACCGTCAAATCGGACTTAAAGAAGCCGCCGTCTAGCCCTTCGTTATAGAAAGCGGTATATTCAGCTCCAAAGTCTTCGAATGTCCAACCGAAAACTGTCGAAAAGAAAGTCTTAGTAGCCTCAATATCTTTAGTCGGGAATTCAACGTAGTTAATCTTCTCGTGATTGTTCATGGTGGTTGTCATATTTTCAACAAAATTATACCGCAGAGCATTTCACATATAATTTCACACATAACACATACAAATGGAGCCTATTTACAACTGGGTCTCAAATCGCTTAATGGCTTCAAGGTAAGAGTACTCACCGGGTTTATAAATGCTCACATGGTCTACGCCAGGAATGATTAGCTGTTGCTTGGGCTGTGGAGCCATGTCGTACAGTTGATAACTCATGTGCACAGGCACAACAGAATCATGGCTACCATGTAGAAAAAGAACCGGTATTTCAAGCGATCGCAGTCTAGCCAATGAGTCAAATTCCTCGCTCAAGATCAGCTCAACCGGAAGAAATTTAGCTACAGACCTATGCTTCACCGCATCCACCATTGTCGTAAAGCTACTTTGCATAATCAAACCAGCAGCATCCGGCTGCTGCACAGCCAAGTTGAGCGCTACAGCACCGCCTAAGGATTCACCATACAGAATCACTTGCTCAGCGGGAATTCTCAAGTCTTCTAGCAAATAATTCCAGGCCGCCTGGCCGTCTTCATACAGCTGAGTCTCGTGAGGGAAAGCGCCAGAGCTATGGCCGTAGCCGCGATAGTCAAACACCAATACCGAAAAGCCTAGCTGCTGGAAAGCGGCTACCCGAGAGAGGTAGTTGTAGTCGCCCATATTTCGACCGACCCCGCAAAAATACAAAATGGTTTTTGGCGTGGAAACAACCTGCTGAGGTTCATCTGGCAGAATAACGTAGGGATTATCAGGTGTCGCAGGTAGCCACCACCCTTGCAAATATAGCGGTTCTCACTTGAGTGAGGTACAGTAGCAGCGGTAAGCAAACCAGTGC
>CALDSK010000110.1 GCA_937911865.1 uncultured Synechococcus sp. | reverse complement strand
CTTAAAAGGTATCAATTTTGAGTAGGTCAAGCACACTGTATAGATAAAAGAGCTAGCTGGTCTATTGAGGCTAGTTTAGCTAGTGACTTGTTGAATGACTTTTTCGGCTGAAGCAGGAAGTACTTGTGGAAACAGTGGATGAGCCACCGGGAATGCTTGACGTTCTCTTTGTGTTCCAATCATGGCAACATTACTCGTCAGGACAAAGCTCACGAAGCTCGCAATGACGATCACTGGCAGCATCGCTGTGCCGGATAGGACGCTCAGAATAATGCTAGTGCTCACCGGTGTTTTGGTGACAGCAACATTCACAGCGGCCATTAGACAAACCATCGCAATGGTGGGATGTAGTCCAGGGAGAAGGAGTGAAAGCGCCAAACCAACATTGGCACCAATAAAGAACAACGGAAAAATAAAGCCCCCTAAAAAGCCAGAGTGCAACGTAAAGCTAATCGCAAATATTTTGGCAAAGGCAATCAGCAGCAGCGACACAGCCCCTAAGGCAGCGCCAGTTTCAATTACGGTATGAATTTGTTCCTCACTAAAAAAGAGCGTCTGTGGATAAACAAACGCAATCAGGCCAATCGCCAGACCGCCCAACGCCGCCAGCAAGATTCTGTTGTCTTCCAAAGGTGCTAGCAATGCACCGATCTTTTTAAAGATAAAAATAAACAGCACGGCAACGCCTGCACCGACGACACCTAACAATAAGCCTTCCAAAAGATTAAACGGTTGTAACTCGGGGACCACTTCAAAGTGATAGAACCCGCCGATAGTAATGCCTGTATTAATGCGAAATGTCGCGAATGAGAGAATGGCAGCGATCACAGCAGGTGCCACCGCTTCGTAATACTCTAAGCCGCGTCGGTGTGGAATTTCAAGCGCAAACAGAGCCGCGCCAATAGGAGCCCCAAAGAAGGCACCTAGAGCTGCGCTCATGCCACAAAAAGTGAGTACACGAACGGAGGGGGTGTCCAGATTGAGCTTGTCACCGAGCCAACTACCAAAACTACCATTCACTTGGACTAATGGTGCTTCAGGTCCAGCACTACCGCCCGCTGTAATCGCTACTAGAGAGGCAATTACCATGGCAGGCGTTTTGGTTACATCGATCCGTCCAGGGCTGTGGATACTGTCTACAACTTTGGCCATTTCACCGGGCAAGCCCATGCAGTAAAGCACTAAACCGACACAAAAGCCACCAACAGTGGTAGCGAGCCAAACATAGTTGTTAGTTGGGAGCCAGCTAGGGAAATGCGGCGTTATCCAATTAGGTAGCGTAGTCCAAACGCCATGCATCATACTTTCGAGCACGATGTAATAGAGGGTGGCGACCAATCCACCAACGATGCCAATGAATCCGGCACAGGCAACTAATTGCAAGTAAGTAAGCTGTCTTTCTAAAGGATTGACGCTACTAACAGCTGTATCAGCAGCGCCATCTATTTCTCCAATGTCTGCTGGGTAAATCTCCATTTGGCTAGTCACTATGCTGATTCTCTCCTAATTTCAAGGTGAATAGGTGAGCTTTCAGCCTATATAAACTAACCGGAGGGCTTTGTGCGACTCGACACGAAACTGCTAAATAATACCGAAATCAAATTATTTCAATGCAACTTCTGCATAAAAGTAACCTTATGCTTGCTTCAGAAGTATGTGCTGCGTGTCAATTCTTATTCAACAAGGCGGTTGTGACCCTTACTCATTCTGTAGCGGCCAAAGGTTGTCAAACTCAGCGATGACACTTCAAAAAAGTATCGTGGAAGAGTCAAACCCATTTTGACGACAGCTATGACAGAACCAAGATAGTTTTCCTTGGTGAAAGTGACGCATTAGGACATCGCCACACAGACTGCAACTAGCGCGACGATAGTGTATATGGGTTTGATATCTAGATGGACTATCAAAAGGAATATTCCTGTAAGACTGGGGGCTATAAATCGCTTTCATGTTTCGAGAGGTTTTTAGCTGTATTAATGCAAATTCTATGAAAGGAAAAGGCTGTAGAAGCAAGGCTGAAAGGGTCAGTTCTACAGGCTTCTGCTTCATAAGAGTAGTAACTAGAGCTGTGGACGTACTCTATCTAGAGTGATGGATTAGGAATAACAAGAGAGCGCTCGCAATGAACCAGACCAACGTCTTCAGACTTCACTGAGAAGAGATCGTTCAAAGCGCTCATCTAAAACCTAACAACAACTAAGCGTAGTCAGCCGTCCGCGCCTAATGCACAGATGCCTGGGTGGTTAGCTAGCACACTTAGTTTTTATCGGCTTTGCATAGTTGTAGAACTTGTTGAATTAACTGGTCAGAATTCATAGGTTGTGTTAGATAAGCCTGAAAACCAGCCGATACACGAGCACGGTCATTTTGATGGATAGCTTGCAGAAACTCCTCAACGGTAGACTCAAAGTCATCTTGCCTGCTTGCTCTATGCCAAACAGCGCAGCGAAGGCTGCATTTACGGTGACTATATTAGAAGCAATATTCCAGCTCCAGGTATACACAGAACCTGCGACCAAAGCCGATTCTAGCTGAACGTTCGATTCTATAAATGCTGTTCAAATTGCCCGCGCTCTGTTGTTTCTTGACAAACGATGTTAATGCCGTTGATCGCTCCATTGACGGTTCTTAGTGGATACCAGCTCTCTACCCAGGTACGACGAACACCAGGCTGAGATGAGGTCTTATCCCTTAACTCATGAGTTGCTGTGAATAGCTAGTCAGGTCTTCGTGAGGAGACTCGCCTAGCTATCCACATGCGGATTAAATGAGGCTAACACCGAGCAGTATGGATGTTCAGCCGTTGTTTAAGCTATAGCTGAAAGCAGTACGATAGCCCAAGTGATAGCAGCATTGAGCAGTGCAATCAGCACAGCGGCACTCGCCGTATCTTTAGCTTTTTTGGCTAGATTGTCATGGTGTAATCCAGTCCGATCCACAACAGCCTCAACGGCAGAGTTGAGTAACTCAATGATCAGGACGATTAAAATCGAACCTGTCATCAGTGCACCAGATATAGCATTCGGCGCAACCCAGCCAGCCAGTGGTATTAGAAACACAGTTAAAACAACTTCCTGCCGAAAAGCCGCTTCACCGCGCCAGGCAGCAACTAACCCATCTATCGAGTGAATCGCGGCAAACCACAATCGTTCCATATTAATCCTGATGAGGTGTAAGGCTGATATTGGGCGGCAGAAATTGCCGTTGGCTTTCATTCAAGCAGTTATGAGATAAAACGGTTCTATCAGAAGGGTGAAAAGTGCATGGAGGCTTACATTCATTTTGAGAAAAGCAAAGATCTGCTGGTTTTGCTTCAGTAGCTATCAA
>CALDSK010000109.1 GCA_937911865.1 uncultured Synechococcus sp. | reverse complement strand
GATCTGCGATCACTAATAGTGGAGGTTCTAACATCGACAACATTGGCAATACGCTCAGGCATCAGACTAAAGCGAATGCGCGTCTTGCCTTGTGGATTGTAGGTAAGTAGCTCACGGTTGACTCGCTTAGTCGCGAAGGTAGCCTTCGCATTTGGCAAGTCACGAAAGAGTGACACTAAATCTTTTACGTTGTCTGAGATCGCAGCATCGACCGAACAGTCACTGTTCTCCCCGATTTCATATACCCAGTAGCGCGGATCTATCTGATCGACTTGAGGCTTACTACCTTGCTTAGCTGAGTGCCGCCTCAGATAGCCGACAATCCGTTCGATATTAACAAATGTCGTAATTGGATTGGCGTAGCCTTTTCGCCGAGCAACATAGCAGTAAGCGCAGGCCATCGCGCAGCCGTTTGCATGGGAAGGGGCAACCCAGTTCGAGGAGCGGGTATTCTTGCGAGCGCTAATAGACTTTTTCGTCCCAAGCACTAGCACCGTTCGCTTGATTCTATTCCAATCTTCTACAGCGCCTTCGTTGCCGTGTAGTTCAGGAATGTTCCAGTGAGAAGCAATTTCTATCTTCTTCGCATCAGGATAGCGACTCAGCAGTTCGAGCCCACGGTCATAGTCAACGATATCGGGCTGGTAGTAGATCTCTTGAATGTTGAGTAAGCGCTGTAATTTATCCTTATCGAGGAGAGTAGCAGTCGTCGTGTCTGACGTGCAAGTTTCCATGCGTTGGCCTTTTGCGCTTATTTTCTGTTTTTTACAGGGTAGAGAGTTTGAAGTGCGGTGAGAGGGCGGTAAACCGAGCGTGCTAATACTACTAGAAGATAGTTGCTATTTTTGTAGCACAGGCGTTTTTCATCGCTTGTTGGCAGTGTTCTTGTCCTTCTTCCGCCTATGAGGGTAAGCCACTAATCATAAACACTTTGACGTGGGCAGATTGAGAGAGAAAATCTCATAGTCGCTTTTGAGCTTTCGTGCTCAATCCAGAACAAGTTGTCCAACCTCCCAGCGTCAGCTGATACTCTTGCTCCCCAAAGCACCATAAACAGTCGTGAAACGCATCCCAGCTTCGTCCATACCAATGCGCAGATACGTGATTAAAAATCCGTCATTGAAGACTGCTACGACACCATCGAAAGAGTGAGCATTGGATAGGTCTACGGTGAACGCTTTCATAACGAGGCTTCTATATAAATCAGGGTTCCTCGTAGTCGATAAAATGATGTTGTAAATTTACTGCCCCTATCTTTACCAATGATTCCTATTCGCTATAGTGCTTTCGCACTTCTATCCGCGTTCTTTTTGACGATGTCAACCTCAAGTAGTGGGAGCGCACCTCTAGAGAGAGGAGTGTATATGGAAATAGGACGCGAGTGTCAAGCCGAAATAGACGCAGCCACTGAGACAGTTGAAGGCGGACGAGACGTTCGTGTCATTCGTGTCATTCAGCGCAACGCCAGTGACAGTTACAGCGGTTATCCTGATGATGCTTCATCTTCCCTCAATTTTATGATGGAGGGAACAGCGGTGCCTGCCATTATGAATTCACCACAGTTTATGAATATCATTAGTACTGATCTGATAGGCACTTGTCAGTCTGTCAGCTTAGTAAAATTCACTGAGAGCCAGTTTGACCAGAGTCGTATCTACGGATTGGTAGACGGCTCGGTATCGCCATTGAGATGTACATTGATGCCGGTCGAAACTCAAAGTTCGGAGGGAGCGGACTGATATCGAGATAACGTAGAAAGGCCCTCACAATCAACAGCGACATTAGTTCCGTCGCAGAGACCATTTAAGGCTTATTTAAGGAAAAATGATACGGATTGATGAGCGAAGTTGTCCAGTACAGCTACCGCCTATCTGCGATTTTAGATAGCCTCTGCTGGCTAGGTTTGCGTATGGCTCTATAGCTGCTAGCGCTCAACCGTTATGCCGTTGAAAGGACTTACTTCAGGAATGTTGATAGAGATTGTTTCAACCTCTGGTGACGGTGCTGGAAACTTGAACCAAGCAGTCTCTACATTGTCGTAGAGATTGATTCTAAAATTACCGTTGAAATCTTGTGGAGAGGCTAGCCACTCATCCGCCGAGCCTCTTATGACGCCGTAGCGCTCAGCGGTTGTATCGTCGGTGTAACTAACTTCATCGATGCCGTACCTAGTAGAGAGCCTACTATCTGGCTGGCTACGATAGCGAAGCGTAATCGTCAAGACATCTTCAGTTATCTCAACTGCCATCACGTCAACTTCAGACCCGTCTGGGCCATACTGCGTTTGAATAGGCTCATACGAAAGTTGAGGTTCTAGCTGAGCTAGTGTAGAGACATTTACAGGCTTTGTGTGGCCGTAACTACCACTTAGAATTGCGGTGCTTGCAACGACGGCTACGGCCAACTGCCAATATCTAATCCTACTTAGAAGCATAGTGTCACTCTCTAAAAGTATTCGTTGTTCTTTTCTTAAGTCGATAAAACGACTTTGTTGAGGCTATCAGTGAGATTTTGTCTGAAGCAGCGAGCAAATCTCTTCTACAGTCGTAAAGAAGGCATCTCCCATGAACCGAAGGCTTTCTACCGCGCGCTGGCCTGCTGCTTCGTCACCCGCTCCACAGGCATCAGTGACGACAACTGGAATGTAGCCCAAATCGGCAGCATGTCGAACGGTTGGTTCGATGCCAATCTCGGTTGCTACCCCAACGATAATAACCGTATTAATCCCACAGTCACGCAGTGCAATGTCTAGTGGTGTGCTCTCAAAAGCAGACATCGTGAGCTTGTCGAAGATTGCCTCGGAAGGAAGGGGTGTCATCTCAGGAAGAAGTTGAAAACCTGGTGTGTTACGCAAGAACCAAGGCTTTACATCGTCGGTGGAAGCGACTCTTTGCCATGCTTTTGCGGTCTTGAGTTGAAAGACACCAGAGAGCTCTTTGGGAAGTGACATATGTCGCATGAAGAATACGCGCAAACCCACCTCTCGCGATGCTTCGAGGACTTTCATTACCTGTGCTTTAACAGCATCTCCGTTGCTCAGCTGGCTAAAGATGCCGACTTGCATGTCATAAACTAATAGTGCTGTGCGGTTCAGTGCACAGGCGTCTTCTATGCTCTCAGGGATCTCTAGTCCGAATGCTTTTTCCATAGTCTTGGGACCTGCTTCTTCATTCCTGAATGACTATCTTTTTTCTAAAACGGTAACTGGTCAGGTCATTCTACCGCGCTATTCTGAAGCTGGAATAGACAGATGACAGAACGTACAAAAACGTCGCGGAAGCCTAGTAATTCATTCGGTTCAAGGCCCAAATATATGCAGTTATCTTGGGTTTGAAAGCGCGATCGCACAGTAGAGCACAAACTCTGCTCCAGCGATCATGCTTCTGATTGTCAGGCCGATTCTGATACCTGCTGTAAAGGCTCTTATGTCGTTTTATCAGTGCCGTCGCGTTCAATTAATTTGAGGTTCAAACGTACTATAAACCTTTAAGCTAGTAGTATAGATACGCCTGTATTCGTCCTTGTGTCGAACCACCTGCTATCTAAATGGTGAATGCCGCTAAGACATTGTCTACCGCTACTACCGCTGCTAAACCGTTTGTAAAGTGGGTAGGTGGGAAAAGGCAGCTTCTGCCTGAACTAGTCAAGCGAGTCCCCAGTGATTTTGGTCGCTACTATGAGCCCTTCGTCGGTGGTGGAGCCCTTTTCTTTCACCTCCAGCCACAGCGTGCTTGTCTGACGGATATCAATCCTGATCTTGTGAACTTGTATGCAGTCATCCGTGACAAGGTTGGCGAGCTGATTGAAGACCTGCGCCAGCATGTTTACGAAAAGACCTACTTCTATCAACTTCGAGGTGCTGATAGGACACCTAACTATCAATCCTGGACGGATGTACAGAAAGCGAGCCGATTCATTTATCTGAACAAGACCTGCTATAACGGTCTCTACAGAGTGAATTCTAAAGGGCAGTTTAATGCCCCTTTCGGTCGATACACAAACCCAACTATTCTTGACGTAGATAACCTTTACTCCTGTCACCACGCGCTTCGGAAGGCAGTCATAGAAGAAGCCGACTTTTATGCGGTGAGACGGAGAATCAGGGCAAATGACTTTGTCTATTTCGATCCTCCCTATGCACCCCTAAGTACAACCGCCAGCTTCACAGGCTATACGAAGGGCGGCTTTGATACAGATATGCAATATGCGTTACGCGATCTCTGTAGAACACTCGATAATCGTTCAGTACGATTCATGCTGTCCAATTCGTCAGCTCCTCTCATCCTCGACCTGTACGCTGAATTCAATATAGATTTCGTTTATGCGACGAGAGCCATCAACAGCAAAGCTGGAAAGCGGGGAAAGATACCAGAAGTAGTGGTGACCAACTACGAATACTAAGTTAATACAGGCGATCACAATGGCCAAAACTCAAGGAGGTACCGCCAACCACCAGGGCAAGATCCTAGAAAGGACTGTGGTTCCGACTTTTGAGGCTCATGACTTTGAGGTAGTTGCCTACAGTGCGTGGAAAAAGAGGCCGGATAGATATGGCACTGAGCTGCTGTTAAAGCATGTGCCGTACACAACCATCTACGGTCAAAAAGGCTACACAGAATTCCTTGTTAAATCTGAACAGCTCAATCTAGATATTCGTATTGAATGTAAATGGCAGCAGTCGAGTGGTTCAGTGGACGAGAAGCTGCCCTATCTGTATCTCAACTGCATTGAAACCATGCCAGAGACGGACATCATCGTTATTGCTGGTGGAGGCGGTATGAAGCCTGGCGCAATTCCGTGGCTCAAAGAAGCAGTAAGACAGAAGAAATACGTACGACCCGGTATGCCAGAAAAGAACATACAAGTTTTCAATATAGAAGAGTTTATGACCTGGGCTAACAAAACGCTTCGCTAATGTTCTACCGCTTTTTCTACGGCTAAGTTTCAACGAATCAAATATGTCTCTCATTCAGATTTGGAAAGAAAATCCCTCAGTACTTCGCAATAAGCGAGTAGAACAAATCGTTGGATTTGCTGGAGATGGTAAACTCGGTGACAGTAACTCTGCGCCAAAAGAATTTAGGACCTTTCTTGCTCGAATCCCGGGAGACGTTCTATCACAGTACGCGAGCGAATGTCTCGAAAGTAGCTTTAAAGACTCGGGCTTAGCCTTACAAGATATTGTTGCATATTCACCTGACTTCGGCAGGGGTTCACCCCTAACTTCGGGTTCTTACGCACTTTAGGTGATCCTCACCACAGGCTTGTATAAATCAAGGACAATGAAAGGGACCTATGGTTGGTGCTTCCTATGGACCTTCTACAGCATCTACTGCCTAGTCAGAACGATCTTTCACTCAATAGCTGTCACTTAGATGAGATCAATGGACAACTCACCGTCGAGTTGTCCTCATCCCATTTTGTTGCTGAGTGTCCGCTATGCCACTGCCGGAGTCACCGCCTTCACAGTCACTATGATCGGACGTTAAAGGATATGCCGCTAGCACAGTTTACGCTAGTCATACGGCTAGTGGTCGGCAAGTTTTTCTGTCTGAACGAGAACTGTCGTAGAAAGATATTCAGTGAGCGACTGCCGAGCGTGACAACGCCTTGGGCAAGACGGACGACTCGCTACACACACAAGTTGAAGGCAATAGGGCTTGCCCTCGGTGGTGCAGCGGCTGCTCGATTGAGTCACCAGCTGGGCTATGGTTGTAGCCGTGACTCATTCCTCCGGCTGCTCGCTGGCTTAACGCTACCTGAAGCGCCCGTTCCTATAAGTGCTGGGAGTGGATGATTTTGCCTTTCGCAAAGGACAAGTGTACGGCACTATCTTGGTTGATCTAGAACGAAGAGTTCCTATTGATCTACTCCCGGACCGTAGTGCCGGAACGCTAGCTGCATGGCTGAAAGCTCATCCTGGCGTAGAAACGCTTTCGAGGGACCGTTCTACAACCTATAAAAGTGGAATGAGTGCTGGTGCGCCGAAGGCAACTCAGGTCGCAGACCGTTTTCACCTGCTGAAGAACTTGGAAGAAGCACTGGAGAAAACGTTCAAAGGTAAAATCTCAGCGCTCAAAGAAGTTGAACAATCCCTCTGCCACAATAACAGCGCTACAACAACGCAGTCACATAAGACGCCAACACAGCGACAGCGGCAAGAACAGAAAGATAGAAAGCGGTCTCAACGTCTACTGAACTATGAGCAAGCTCATGCGCTTAACAAGCAAGGACACCAGGTAAAAAACATCGCACGTCATCTGGGTATGAGCGAACGCACTGTCTATACCTACTTGTCGTACGCTACTTTTCCAGAATGGCAGCCGACTGTTCGGCGTACGCCTAGCCGCAGTCAGTTAGATGACTACAAGCCCTACCTACGAGCGCAGTGGGAGCAAGGACAGCAGGTTACAAAAGTGTTGTTTGAATCGATTCAACAACAAGGCTATGCTGGCAGCTACATGAGCGTAACTCGCTACACGCGTAAGTTGCGGCAGCAGCAGCGTGAATTACTGAGTGGTTTGTCCGATATCGGCCCTGCGCCGGGTATTGGCGCTCGCGAGAACAAGCCGTTGAGCGCGCAGCGGGCGGCTTGGCTAGTCAAGCGACGAC
>CALDSK010000108.1 GCA_937911865.1 uncultured Synechococcus sp. | reverse complement strand
GAGCAGCCCTAGATTTGGTCGAACAAATTGCGCTGCAAACTGCGCCCGAGACCTTTCCCTCTGGGCCAGAAGCCGCTTTGCTCGATCAGCTAACAGCGCGTGGGCCTTTTCAGGTGAGCCAGGTGACGACTTTTGTCAAGGCGAGCGCTGCGCCTGTTGATGTGTATTTGCCGCGATCGCCAACCACTTTTTTCAGTGAGGTTTTCCGGCCCATCGAAGGGACGACCTCTATTCCAACAGTCATCATCTCCCACGGTTTTGGCAACGAGCGTAAAACCTACAGCTACCTCGCCGAATTTTTGGCTACTCATGGATTTGCGGTCATCAATGTCGAGCACCCTGGCAGTAGCGCCGATCAGTTCAATGCGCTGGTTTCTGGGCGAACTGGCCGAGTGGTGCCAGATGACGAATTTACCCGTCGGCCTGAGCTGATTTCTCAGGTGCTCAACGAGCTACAACAACGGGCCTTTAGCGATAAAAACTTTGCCCAGATTGATTTCAACAACGTCGGTATTATCGGTCAATCTTTCGGCGGCTATACCGCGCTAGCTGTGGCAGGTGCGCCGATTAATTTAGCCTCTTTGCGAGCCAACTGTCCGCCGCCAGAGTTTAGCCTTAATGTGGTCGTGCTGCTGCAATGTCAGGCGGTCAATTTGGCCCCTTTGGGCGTTGATAGCCTGAACTTTTCCGATCCTCGCATCAGAGCGGTCGTTGCCATTAATCCCATGACCAGCCTGATTTTTGGGCCAGAAAGCATGGCCGAAGTGGCAGTGCCTGTGCTGATGATGGCCGCTAGCAGCGATACGGTAGCCCCTGCTTTGCCCGAGCAGGTCATTCCCTTTACCTGGCTCACCACGCCAGAGCGCTACCTGATGGTGATGGACGGTGGCACGCACTTTTCAACGATTGCGGTCACGGGGGAAGAAGCCTTCCAGCTACCGCCTGCCGTTTTTGGCCCAGTGCCCGATGTGGCGCAGCGGTATTCGCAAGTAATGAGCCTGGCATTTCTAAGCCGCTACCTCAAGGGCGACGGTCGCTATCAGCCGGTCTTAACCAGCGGGTTTACAACCCGCCTGAGCGAGCCGGAAATGCCGCTCAGCATTATCTCTGAGCTGGAGCCTGAACGGCTCGCCCAGCAGCTGGAACTTGCCGCTGAGGGCAAGCTTCCCTCGACGCAGAACACAGTGCAAGACACAGTGCAAAACACGATGCAAAATTCAGCGCAAACGGTTGAGCGCGCCTTAGATGACATGATGGCTCGCGAAGCCTTGCTAGATAAGTAATTCGCTCAAGCGGCGCGTTTGCGGTCTATTTTAAGGTCTAATATACGGCCAGCTTCGCTATGGTCAGCTCTATATAAGCCCTATGAATAAGCTTTATGATCAACGGTTTTATCAATCTTTATAAGCCCGCGGAGTGGACATCTCACGACTGTGTGGCGCGTGTACGTAGATTGCTCAACACTAAAAAAGTGGGCCACAGCGGTACGCTCGATCCGCTGGCTACGGGGGTGTTGCCTTTAGCGGTAGGTAAGGCGACTCGGCTATTGCAGTATCTTCCAGCTGGGAAGGCTTACCGGGCGGTGATTCGCTTCGGCCTCAAGACCACGACTGATGACTTGGAAGGTGAGGTGCTTCAACAGCAAAGCGCTAGCCATCTTCAGCGCCAGCAGGTTGAAGCGATGTTCTCTCAGTTTGTGGGCTCGCTGACGCAGATTCCACCGATGTACAGTGCGGTGCAGGTGGATGGAAAAAGGCTCTATGACCTGGCCCGACAGGGTAAGGCCGTTGAGGTGCCGTCGCGTCAGGTAATGATTCATCAGCTTCACAGCCAAAAGTGGCAAGCGGGTGACCAGCCAGAGCTGACGGTAGATGTGGTGTGTGGGCCAGGAACGTATATTCGCGCTCTGGCACGCGATATGGGCGAAACGATGGGAACTGGGGCGGTACTAGTTGGGCTCAGCCGGACACATAGCAACGGGTTCGATGTTGACAACAGTGTGACGTTAGAAGCGTTAGAGGCCGCGCTAGCAGCTGAGGCGTTTGTGCCGGTAGCGGCTGGGTCGGTCATGCAGCATTTAGAGGCGATCGCATTACCCTCTGAGCTAGCCCATCGCTGGTGTTTGGGGCAAAAGCTGGCGATAGATGAAGTAGCACCCTATCTCTCGATTGAGCGGATGAGTGAGCTTAATAACGTACCCCTGCGCGTAATTGACGCGGCGACTCAAGATTTTTTGGGCATTGGCGAGGTTCGTATGGGAACTCCAACGGGGCAACTAGCCCTGAATGAGGCAGCGTTGACTGATGCAGCGAGTCAGTCGAAGGTTTTTGCGGCTAAACGGGTATTTGCGACTTTGTAACAGAGCCAGTCAGAAAGAGCCGCTCAACAGCCGAGAAGCTAGTGAAAAGACAGCGACCTTCGTAACTTTTAGTTACATAGCTTTATCTTTAATTAATCAATCGAAGTCCTGACGAGGCTGAGATCGGAGCTATTTGGTGAAGGCTCTAGCGGCTGTCGATATCTCAATCGCGCGCTGAGATGGCATTAGAGTGCGATATGATTGGCGTTACATAGCTAAATCGCGTTTGGACTTGCAAGATGGTAACGCTTAAGATCGTTGTTTACATTACAGTTTCCTTTTTCGTCGGCCTCTTTATCTTTGGTTTCCTCAGCGGGGACCCTGCTCGTAACCCCAGCGGTAGAGATTTTGACTAACGTCTCGTCAAAGAACTGCGAGTAGATGTTCTGTTAGATGTTCTGGCAGTTCCTGCTCAAGGATAGAATTATCGAAAATTCATTGTTGATAGAACAGCCCGCATTGCGGGCTGTTCTATTAGGTACCTATTTTGAGCCTAATCCTTGTAAGGTATTAGGTGGTTTTACGGGAGGAGGGGTTGCGTATGGTTCACATCAGCTTGCCACCCGACCCGCCGCCCATCGTCGCTAGACCTGCAGAACAAGCAGCATCATCTGCCAACCTTCTAGATAATTTGTTGGCAGATGAGCCAGCGTTAACCCTTGAGCCTTCATTTGCAGCTAGGCTGGCACAGTCCACTCAGTCTGGTCTGCCATCTTTACCTCCCGCCACTGCGGAAGAGGCCTCTCCGCGTGATGCTGACGAGTCTGTTGACGACGCTGCGGAAGATATTTCCGAAGATATTCCCGGGGAGAGCGAGCCTCTAGAGAACGAGACCCCAGAGAATGAAGCTTCAGAGAGCGAGACCCCAGAGAATGAGACGTTAGAAATAGAGGTTGAGGAATCTGCTGAGCCGGGAACGAGTGAAGAGCAGCTCCCAGAAGAGTTTATTTCTCAGCTACAGCTGTCGTCAGATACTCAAGAATTTAACCCTGAAACTCAGGTCATTACAGCGAGTGGCAATGTCGTGCTTAGGCTTAATGACGCCATTGTTGAGGCCGATGAGCTGTGGGTAAATCTGATTAATCGGTATGCGCTGGCTGAAGGGAACGTGCTGTTGACTAGAGGGTCGCAGTTGATTGAGGGAAACCGGCTTGAATACAACTTTATACAGCAGTCTGGCACGGTGGGTGAGGCAATTGGCACCCTATACCTGCCTGCGATCGAAGAAGATTTTGCCTCTCCGCTTGACGGTGTCTCGGCCTCCCGGCGGGCTTACGATCCTATTCGCCGAAATCCTGATTTGCAGGTCGAAGGTGACGGCAGCTTTGAGTATGGTACGCAGCTGAGTACGCAGCCCATTGAAACTGAACGCGATCCGCGCGATCAGGCCGTTGGTGAGGATGCTTTAATCAATCAGCTGCGGTTTGAAACCGACGAGCTGGCTTTTGATGTGGACGGCTGGCGTGCCGATGAAGTGCGCATTACAAACGATCCGTTTTCACCGCCCGAGCTAGAGCTGCGCACAGACGGTTTGATTTTGCGCAACATTTCACCGACTCAGGACGAGCTGCTGCTCAGTCGGCCCAGGCTAGTGTTCGACCAAGGCTTGGCGATTCCTTTGGTGCGATCGCGCATTCTTATCAGTCGCGGCAATCTCAACCCGTCCGATCTCAATCCGGTTCCCGTTCCGGTCGGCATTGATGGAGATGATCGCGGTGGATTTTATTTAGGTCAACAAATTCCTCTGATCTCGACCGAACGCACCCGGTTGGATGTCACGCCTCAGTTCTTTGCTGCTAGAGCCTTCAGCGACGAGACCGACTCTCCCATTGCCGCCCAAAACTTTGGCGCAACGTCAGAATTTCGCTCTCAGGTGGGCGATCGCACTCAAATCAGAGGCGACGCTGAACTCACTAGCTTTGATACCTCCAACATCACCGAAAATCTGCGGGCTAGCTTGCAGGCTGACCGGCAGATAGGGGACCATCGGTTGTCGCTACAGTACGGTTACCGAGAGCGACTGTTCAACGGTTCCTTAGGCTTTCAAGACGTGCAGTCTAGCGTCGGTGCGGTCCTGCTTTCGCCCGAGTACACGCTGGGTGATACCGGACTGAGGCTGACCTACCAGGCGAGCGCCCAGTGGATTAACGCTGAAACCGACCGAGAAGATCTGCTGCTATCGAGGGGGTCGGGTACCGGGCGTGTAACGTTAGGTCGTTATCAGGGCAGTGTGGCGCTCAGCCGTGGCTTTAACCTGTGGCGTGGTAAGCCCAAACCAGCGACTCAAGACCAGGGCTTACGCTATACGCCACAGCCCGTTGTTCCTTTTCTCAACCTCAATACCGGCATCAGAACCACCCTGACCCACTACAGCAGTGGCGATAGTCAAAATAGCGTCATTGCTGATGTCGGCCTAACGGCTCAGCTTGGTCACTTTGCCCGAGACTTTGGTGACTACACCCGCTTAAACATTGCCTATTCTCAAGCTTTCATCGGCGATGCGTCTTCTCCCTTCCTCTTCGATCGCGAAGTTGACCGCAATGTCCTTTCTCTAGGCATTACTCAGCAGCTGTATGGCCCTATTCTGGTGGGCTTTCAAACGGCGCTCAGCTTTGATGGGGGCGAACCAATCAACAATATCTACTCGTTAGAATATAGCCGTCGCACCTATGGACTACTGCTGCGCTACGACACCACGCAAAACGCTGCTTCTATAGGCTTTCGGCTGAGCAACTTCAGGTGGATTGGTGATACCAATCCGTTTGACACCCCACGCATCCGTCGGGTGCAGGCGGGCGTGGTCGAAAATCGTTGATTTTTAGTCGATATTGCTGAATTAGGCTAGCCTAGTACCATTGTTTTTTCTCCAAGTCTTGCGGTTCCGCAGTACTACGGATTGAATGAAGCATAGGTAAATGGTAGTGATACTGAACCTGTCTGCTACCAACTGTTTTGCCCCTTCCAGGGAGTTGCCACCACCCATGACTTTGACGACTTTCTCAACTTCACCCGAAGCTCAGCAGGCGGCAGCGCTACTCGATGGCTACCACTTCGATCTGGGTAACCATGATGCGCGCCAGTGGGTTTCTCTTTGGTTAGAGGTGCATCGGCCGCTGTGGATTCGTGATGCGGTGATTGAAGCGCTGTATCAAGGGCGTTACAAAGCGGTTTCTGTGCGGCAAATTTTAGAGCTTTGGCAGCGGCGATCGCAGCCCATTCGTCATGCCACACACGATTTTGAAGCAGCCGTCTGTCGAGACTACGGCGGCGCTAAGCTCGCACCTCATGTTCGGTCGGTGTCGGCCTCTGCTCCTGCTAAGCCCATCAAGGAGCCCATTAAACAAAAGGCCAGCCAGCGTACGCACCAGTCGCTCTCGTCTATTTCCTTTAATCTTTCAGAGCTAGCTGGCTATCCAGATGCGGCCTACCCGGAGGCCTCTTCAACAGATAATTCGGCGGCGGCTGACTCGGTAAAGAACTCAGCCTTATCGTCGTCCCACTCTGCTGATGCTGAGCCTGCTCTGCCCGTACGCAGCGCGGCACGCCAGGCATTAGCTGAAACGGCTGAAGCACTACGGACCCAGCGCCAGCTCCATAAGCGCCAGCTCCATAACAGCAGACCAGCAGGCATTGAGCCAGGTATCGGACAATCCTCCTCCAGAGCGATTCAGCCCTTTAAGCCTGCTCTACCTTTTTCTGCTCAGACGTTAAGACTGGCTAAGCAAAAGGCACTGGCGATCGCAACCTACTCTAAATAACCCTACATAACCGTTTAATTTGCTGCTGACGGTGGTTTCACGCCCATCCGAATCTCAGAACAAAAAGACGCAATTCTCAGGCCACTTTTTAGCTCAGTGACGCCTGTTCTCATCCGCAGATTGTCATTGATAAACCAGAGTCGCTCTGTCGAGTTTGCTTCTTCTGAACTGTTCGTAATTGTGAGCACTTCATCTTCTATGACGTAAGTGCTTTTATTCGTAGCGCCGCTTCGCAACAGGGTCCCCGTATAGGTGCCGTCGTCTTGCGCTTTAGGGGTCAGAATCACCAGCATCGTAGTTTCTACATTGGCTTTACTGTCGCCTTCAATCGTGCTGCTCTGCTGAATGCGTAGTCCACACAGTGGTTGAGACAGCGGCGCTGCACCTCCCTGCGCTTGATAAATCTGCTTCAAATCGTCCGTATCCGAGGCTAAGAACTCGACTTCTAAATCAGATTTACCCGCTTTGGACTGCTGCGTAGAAAGCGCATGGGTCGTTCGCTGCGAAAACCATCGCCCGGCCATCTTTTCAAAAAAGTTCACAATTTCCATTGGCCTACCGAAAATAAGTCTACAGTTCTTTACCGTCTTTAATCTTACGCATAAACGGTCACGGTTTTCACCGGGTAAAACGGGTTCAAATCCTATGGTCTGTGGCTTCTGGCGCGTTTTGACTGTGAGTGAATGATAAGCTAGCCATTGGAAAATAAAGCAGATATTAAGAGCATTCATCCCATGACCGAATCCAGCCAAACTCCTTTATTGTTACGCGCCGCCAAAGGCGAATCGGTTGAGCGGCCACCGGTATGGATGATGCGACAGGCAGGCCGATATATGAAGGCCTACCGCGACCTCAGAGAAAAGTATCCTTCCTTCCGAGATAGGTCTGAAATTCCAGAAGTCGCGATTGAAGTCTCTTTGCAGCCCTGGAAGGCTTTCAAGCCTGACGGTGTGATTCTTTTCTCTGATATTGTGACGCCCTTGCCAGGTATGGGTGTCGCGATGGATGTCGCAGAAGGTAAGGGGCCTGTTATTGAAGAGCCCATTCGTTCTCAGGCTCAAATTGATGCGCTTACGACGCTCAATCCTGATGAATCAATGCCCTACATTCGCAAGATTCTGGGCGCACTAAGAGACGAAGTCGGCAACCAGTCTACGGTCTTAGGTTTTGTGGGTGCGCCCTGGACGCTAGCGGCTTATATCGTAGAGGGCAAAGGCTCTAAAACCTATTCTGTTATCAAGAATATGGCGTTTTCTGAGCCCAAAATGCTCCACACGCTACTGAGCAAAATTGCTGATAATATTGCGATTTACGTCCGTCATCAAATTGACTGCGGTGCTCAAGTCGTGCAGCTGTTCGATTCTTGGGCAGGTCAGCTGAGCCCTCAAGATTTCCGAACCTTTGCATTGCCCTATCAGCAGCAGATTGTCCGTCAGGTAAAAGAGACCCATCCCGACACCCCGTTAATTTTGCTGGTGAGCGGCAGCGCGGGTTCTTTAGAGGTTATGCGTGAGTCTGGCGTCGATATTATCAGCGTGGACTGGACGGTAGATATGGCCGACGCGCGTCGCCGACTAGGCCCTGATATGAAGGTTCAAGGAAATATGGATCCTGGTGTGCTGTTTGGCTCTAAAGAAGTGATTCGCGATCGCATTATCGATACCGTGAAAAAAGCCGGTCCCAAAGGTCATATTCTTAACCTCGGCCACGGTATTCTCCCCGGCACCCCTGAAGAGAACGGAGCATACTTCTTTGAGATCGGTAAGCAGGTAAACGAGCTTTTATAGGTCCTGGGTAAGATAGAGCTAGAAAGTCGGAAGAACAATCCATGACAAACGAAGATCTACAGGCTCTAGTTGCGCAGAACAGCCAAGATATTGCCAGTATGAAGCAGATGCTTGGCACGCTGATCTCAGACGTCATTGGACCCCTCGGTCGAAGCTCTGTGGTTTTGCAGGAAACTGTGCAGGAAAACTCACAAGTCATCCTGGAAAACTCGCAGCGGATTACAGAAAACTCGCAGCGGATTGCAGAAAACGGTGATCGTTTTCGGATGCTTTTAGCTGAAGCGAGAGAAGACCGGATGAAAGCACAAGCTAGATTCGACGCTCAGCAGGCGGAAATTAAAGCATTGCTGCAAAGATTCGCTCCAAACAGCACGGATGCTGAAAGTGCTTAGCGCTTGATTGATAGCGTTTGTCGGATGCATGCTCGTAGAGAAGGCTGCGCCTGCGAGGAACGCGAGTCGCTTGGCCCGTTGCTGCATAGGGCTTTCAGCTAGAGACCTATCCCTTAGCCAAGTGACCAATGCTATAGTCTCTCGCTTATTCAACTGGCCCAGGGTAGATCGCTGCCTTGGGCTTTTCAGTGTCAGAATGGTCAAGTCTTTGTCTCAAAAAAACTCATGCGTATCTTCATCACGGGCGCGAGTGGCTGCATTGGCCATTACCTGGTCGAAACCCTCATCGAGAATACGGATCATGAGCTGTTTTTGATGATGAGAAACCCAGCTAAGCTAAAGGTGCCGGTCGATAGCCGTGAGGGTATCCATGTGCTGCAAGGCGATATGCGTGACGTCGCTCAGTTCGCCGATTTGCTCAAGTCGATGGATACAGCGATTTTGGTAGCCACCTCGTGGGGAGACCCCCAAGAAAGCTACGAGATTAACGTAGAAAAAACCTTGGAGATAATGAACTTGCTCGATCCAGAGCGTTGTCAGCAGGTGATTTATTTCTCAACGGCAAGCATTCTAGATAGAGACAATACGCCGCTAAAAGAGGCGGGCGAGATTGGGACGGACTATGTGCGCACTAAATATATTTGCCATGAAAAGCTGAGTGAGCTGGCGATCGCACCCAAAATCACCACCGTATTCCCTACGCTTGTCTTCGGCGGCAGCGATACCAAGCCCTACTCTCACATCGCAGGCGGCCTGAGTGAAGTCGCTAGCTATATCGGGCTGATTCGCTTTCTAAAAGCCGACGGCAGCTTCCATTTTATTCATGCCAAAGATATTGCTGAAGTCGTACGGCACCTCGTCGATCATCCACCGGCTGAAGGAGACGCCAGAGAAATTGTGATTGGCAACCCTGCCAAAACCGCCGATGAAGTCGTCAAAGAGATCAGCCACTACCTGGGCAAACGCGTCTATTTTCAAATTCCCCTATCTTTCGGTCTAGCGAATACCATTATCAAAGTGTTCAATATTCGCATGGCCGACTGGGACCGCTTTTGCATGGACTATCGTCACTTCACCTATCAAGATCCGGTCACCCCTTCTAGCTTTGGCCTAGAAGATAACTATCCGACTATCAAAGATGTGTTTCGCTCAGCGGGCGTAATGCCCAAAGCTTAGAGCTGGGCTGCTATAGTACATTTGTCTGGTACGGTTGTCTGAAATTCTGTCGATATTCTGCGGCGCTAGCTCATGGCGATTATCTCTTCTAAACAATCTTCAGGTGACGGCGCTAAGAAGAAAAAAAAGGCTCAGGCGGCTGAGGACGCTTTACCGAAAGAATCGGTGCTGCCGTTGAGTCAGTCGCTAGCCAGCGGGATTGAAACGCCCTCAAAATTTGCGCGGCCTAGTCAGCTTTCTCAAGCTAACCATGAGCAAGTTAGCAATACACATCCGGACACCGCCAGCGGCCCTGCGAAAACAGACTTACTCAAGGGGGAAGCTAAACCTACAGAGCTCGCGCGCCACGAAGAGGGTATTCGCCCGGAAGCGATTGATGACTACATCGGTCAAAAAGCGCTCAAAGAGGTCCTGCGAATTGCCATTCAGGCCGCAAAGTCTCGGCAGGAACCGCTAGATCATTTATTGCTATACGGCCCGCCAGGCTTAGGAAAGACCACCATGGCGCTGATTTTGGCGCAGGAAATGGAAGTGGACTGTAAAATTACGACGGCACCAGCCCTAGAGCGGCCGCGCGATATTGCAGGGCTACTGGTGAATCTGAAGGCGGGCGACGTGTTGTTTATTGATGAAATTCACCGGCTTTCTCGGGTGACTGAAGAAATATTGTATCCGGCGATGGAAGATGCTCGGTTAGATATCACCATTGGCAAAGGCCAAAGTGCGCGCACTCGAAGTATTCCTTTGCAGCCGTTTACGCTGGTCGGTGCGACGACGAAGGTCGGTTCTTTGGCCTCTCCATTGCGCGATCGCTTTGGCCTGATTCAGCGGCTGCGATTTTACGAGGTCGATGAGCTGACTCAAATTGTGCTGCGCACCGCAGACGTGCTCAAAACTGACGTTCTGCCAGAGGGTGCAGAAGAAATTGCCCGTCGCTCTCGGGGCACGCCGCGAATTGCGAACCGGTTGCTCAAGCGAGTGCGAGACTATGTGCTGGTGATAAAGCTCGGTCCGATTAGTAATGCGATCGCCGCCGAAGCCCTAGAACTGTTCAACGTTGAGCCATGCGGACTGGACTGGACCGACCGCCGACTGCTCACACTGATGATCGAAAACTTTAACGGTGGCCCGGTCGGCCTAGATACCATGGCCGCCTCAACTGGCGAAGACCCTCAAACGATTGAAGAAGTCTACGAACCCTATCTGCTGCAAATTGGTTATCTGCAACGAACGCCCAGAGGTCGAGTGGTTACGCCAGCTGCCTGCCGTCATTTGGGCTACGAAGTTCCCCGCAATCATTTGTTTTTGAACGATGCGCCGCTGTTCAACTTAATAACCCCGACGCCCGGCGATAGCTGACGCCCAGATGACACCGCGTAAGCCGATGCCATGCCTAAGCCGATGACATCACGTAATAAGGCTATGCTGTAGGAGAGCCCACTATCCGCCAGCTTCGTGTCTTCATCTGTGCCTTCAAAAGTCATCATTCAAAAAGTTCTAAGCCGTTCGCTGACGACAGTACTCTGTTGCCTGCTACTGCTAGGTAGTGTCACGGCAGGGGTGCAACCTAGTTTTGCTGATGGTCCGCTCGGTCTATCAAAGCTAACAGACTACGCCAACCAGCAAGACTGGAGCCAAATCGGTAACCTGCGAAAGGCTGCGTTTGCAGCCACGCAGGCAGGTCGGTTTGATGACGCTGAAGATAAATGGTCACAGCTAATCACCAAGCTGCCTAACGAAGCCGCCGTATGGAGCAATCGCGGAAACGTACGTGTGCGTCAGAATAATTTAGACGGTGCGATGGCTGACTATACAAAGGCCATTGACCTAGCGCCTGCCGAGCCGGACCCGTATCTCAATCGTGGGGCCGTTTGGGAAGCGATGGGCCAGTGGGAAAGTGCGATTGAAGATTACAACCGAGTTTTACAGATAGACCCAGACGATCCAGCTGCTTACAACAACCGTGGAAATGCGGAGGCTGGATTAAACGAATGGGAGCTGGCGATCGCTGACTATCAGGCGGCGATCACACTTCAGCCTAGCTTTTCTTTGGCCTACGGCAACTACGCACTGGCGCTGTATCAAACCGGAGAGCAGCAAAAAGCGCTGCAAATTATGAAAAGCCTGGTGCGTAAGTACCCAAGCTTTGCCGACATGCGCGCTGCGCTCACCGCTGTGCTGTGGGAATCTGGCCAGCAGGGCGAAGCCGAGAGTAATTGGGTGGCCGTAGTTGGCTTAGATACTCGCTACAAAGATTTGAACTGGGTGCAGAACGTTAGACGCTGGCCACCCAAAATGGTAGAAGCCCTTGAACATTTCTTAACGCTATGAGTCGCTAGTCAAGAATACTCAGCTATCTTGTTATAGCCAGTAGATGATCGAAAGATAGAGGTCTAAAAAGGGTGCGATTTACAGCTTGCGCGATCTATCAAAACCGACTCAAGTAGCAAATGATACGCCTATCTGCTGTGAACCTAAGCATATGAGATTTATAGAAGGTATCAGGGTATACACGGATCTGCCTCGATACCGAGCGCGATAAGATATCACAACTCCTGAGTATCCACTGAATGACCTTCACATGGCCGGCCTTTGCTATCGGGGGATTACGCTCAAGTGTGGTGTGTAGAGTCTGTTTTATTCATGAATTCATGTCACGGCAATGCTGCCTCGCCTAAGCGAAAGGTTCGATATGCTAAAACGCTTCTTTCACGTTCCACGCTCTTTTACAGCGCCTTCTGGAGCTGGCTCGCGAGTGGTTGGCTCCGCAATGCCCAGCACACCTCAGCCCATAGAAGATGCCGATAAGCAGCGTTTGGTTAAGCTCTCAGGTACGCCCAGCAAAGCTGAAGGCCAGATCTGTGTTTCTGGCTGGTCGTCTGGTCACAACAGCGTTTTGAACCATCGGACGAGCGCTCAGTCAAATCATCGAGCAAATCATCAGCCACATCATTGGGTAACTCATCCGGCAGCTCATCCGGCAAGCCGTGCTAAGGCAGCAAACAGCCGCCCTTTTCTTCCCTCTATCACAACAGCTATCGAAGCCAACTTGGATCCGCTTAGTCTGTCAGGGACTGTCTCAAAGGAGGAAGGGCAGATCAATCAGCTGAAGCAGTACATTCGTCAGCAGCAGCGCCTACAGTCTGTCGAACGAAAGCTGCGCAGAACTCTCAGTTTTTCTACTATCGTAGGGACTACGGTCGTTGAGACGGCTGCGTTGTTCAATGCCAGACAGGTCAGCTTGTTGCGCTTTGATGAAACGCATCAAAGCTGTCAGCAGGTCGTTCGCTATTGCCAAGATCAGCGTTTAGCCTGGCAGTCTTCCGTTTACCTGCCGCATAGCGAGTTTCCGAATATGCTGCAGCAGCTACGCGAAGGCAAAACGCTGTGCATTTCGCCATCGCAGCCACCGATGAATGCCGCGATGCCTATTCCCAACCTAGAAGCCGCGCCGAGTGCTGAGGCTACGCAAAGTACGGCTGAGCTGGCTAGCGCCCGGGCCGCTGATAAACGGGCTGCTAATAAAGTGACGGCTAACGACTTGTCTGCTAGCGATCCGGCTGCTGGTGAACGTCGTCAGTGGCTGTCGCGTTGGTCAGGAAATTGGCTACTAGTTCCTGTACGTCATCAGGCTCACAGCGTCTCGATCGCTGCTGGCGATGGCTCTGGTGCTCAAGCAACCGCGCATGATTACTGGGGGGTTATGGCGCTCTCGTTGCCCGATCGGGAGGTCTGGACCCAAGAGGCTGTCTTGGCAGTTCATAGCATTACGGCTGAGCTAGCGCTGGCAATTCAGAAAAGTCAGCAGTATCAGGCGATCGCCCAGGCAAATCAAGAACTACAAAAGCTGGCACTCTCCGACGGTTTAACGTCTTTGGCCAACCGTCGCCGATTTGATGAGCACCTAGCCGATGAATGGCAGCGGTTGGCTAGAGACCGGCAGCCGCTCTCCCTTATTTTGTGCGACCTTGACCACTTTAAACGCTACAACGATACGTTCGGACACCCGGCAGGCGATCGCTGTTTGATTCGAGTCGCTAGAGCTTTACTTAACGGGCCTCAGCGACCGGCTGACTTAGTCGCTCGCTACGGCGGAGAAGAGTTCGCCATCATTTTGCCCAATACCGATACTCACGGTGCTTGGCGGATCGCTCAAAAAATTCACGACAGTATCAGAGCCTTGCAAATCGATCATGCGCCTGACAATGAAGAGCCTTACGTTACCGTGACCATGGGCGTTTCTACGATTATTCCAGGACATCAAAATACAGCTCAGATGCTGGTGCAAGCATCTGACCTGGCGCTTTATCATGCCAAGCAGCATGGCCGAAACCGAACCTATGTCAACGGGCACTACAACACGGTGAGTCCAAAGGCTGTAGACAGCCATGCAGACCAGGACGCTGGATTGGACGTGATGCCAACAGAGCCTGACCCTTAGAAGCGCTGCGCTTGAAGAAGAGTATCTATTAGATATTATCTATCGTTCGCTGATCAGGCTTTGTACCCTGCGAGGGCCGCAAAGCTATTGGGCTCCAGGCTAGCACCGCCCACAAGCGCACCGTCAATTTCGCTTTGCGACATAATTTCATCCACATTGGCTGGTTTCACTGAGCCACCGTACTGAATAGAGACTTCTTTGTTGCTAAGCAGGCTTCGAATATGACCGATTACTCGGTTAGCCTCGTCCGCTGCGCAGGTGTCGCCAGTCCCAATTGCCCAGATCGGTTCGTAGGCAATGACTAAGTTGTATTGATTAACATCGGCCAGTGCTCTGGTGACTTGGCTGGTGATAACAGCTTCTGTTTCGTTGGCGTCTCGCTGCTGCTTAGTTTCGCCCACGCACAGAATAGGCGTAATCCCTATTAGCTGAGCGGCCTTGAGTCTGGCATTAACGGTTTCGTCGGTTTCTCCAAAGTACTGTCGACGTTCACTGTGCCCTACCACGACGTAGCGCACGCCGATTTCTTTAAGCATAGAGCCTGAAATTTCGCCTGTGTAAGCGCCTTCTTTTTCCCAGTGAATATTCTGCGCGCCCACTCGAATGCGACTACCTTGAAGCTTGTCTATCAATGAGCCAAGGCTAGTAAAAGGTGCGCAGAGCACGAGTTCTCTGTCGTCAGGAACCCCCTCGATTTGAGGTATCAACTGCTGCACAAACTCTACGGCGGCGGCCTGAGTTTTATGCATTTTCCAATTACCAGCAATTACAACTTTTCGCACAGTTCTCTTTTTATAGGCGTAGCATCTATGGATCCTACAGGTAAACCCTAACCGCAAGCAATTTTGTGTGAGACAGCAAAGGAGGTCGCTATTGAGCAGCCCTCCTTGCTATTGAGCCTTTACGCCACGCCTACCGCAGCTTTGGCTTTCTCCGCCTCATCGGGGTGAATTCCCAACCGAGTCAGGTTAACGCGGCCACGGTTATCAATCTCACGCACTTTTACGAGCACTTCGTCGTCTACATTCACTTCGTCTTCGACCTTGTTGACTCGGTAGTCAGCGAGCTGTGAAATATGAATCATGCCTTCCTTGCCCGGCATAATTTCTACAAAGGCGCCAATAGGAATCACCCGAGTGACTTTACCCATGTAGACATTGCCAGCTTCTGGTACGTGCGTAATCCCTTCGATCATCTTCTGAGCCTGTTTGGCCTTATCAGAATCAACCGCAGAAATGGTCACGGTCCCGTCATCTTGAATGTCGACCTTCGCGCCAGTCGCTTCTGTGATTGCCTTGATTTGCTTGCCGCCCGGCCCAATCACCATACCAATCTGGTCTGGCTTCACCTGCATCGTGAGCAAGCGCGGTGCAAACGGTGAGACTTCCTCGCGTGGCTTGTCAATTGCCGAGAGCATCTTTTCTAGAATGTGAAGACGAGCAGGACGGGCCTGGTTGATGGCTTCACTGATCACTGCCATCGGCAGGCCAGTGATCTTCATATCTAGCTGGAGTGCGGTGATGCCGCTGTCGGTGCCAGCCACCTTAAAGTCCATGTCACCCAAGAAGTCTTCAATGCCTTGGATATCTGACAGGATGCGGACCTCTTCACCTTCACGGATCAGGCCCATGGCTGCACCGCTCACGGGTTGAGCGATCGGAACACCCGCGTCCATCAGTGATAGCGTAGAGCCGCAGACCGAACCCATAGACGTTGAGCCATTAGAAGATAGGCATTCGGAGACGACGCGAATGACGTAGGGAAATTCTGCTTGGCTGGGTAGAACCGGAACGAGGGCGCGTTCGGCGAGGGCACCATGACCTACTTCGCGGCGACCGGGCGATCGCATTGGCCGCGTTTCACCCACAGAATAAGGCGGAAAGTTGTAGTGGTGCATGTACTTTTTGTCTTCGCCAGGATGGAGGTCGTCCATCATTTGCGCATCGCCAGGTGTCCCAAGCGTAGCGACAGAAAGCACCTGAGTGAGGCCTCGGCGGAAGAGCCCGGTACCGTGAACGCGGTTGGGTAATACGCTGGTGCGACAGGTAATGGGACGAATTTGGTCAAGCTTGCGGCCATCGACGCGAACGCCTTCTTCTACAATCTGGGCGCGCATCAGCTTTTTGGTGAGGCCCTTGAAGGCTTTACCCAAAGCTCTCTTATTGCTATCGACCGCGACGCGAACGACATCATCTTCGGCTTTCTCAGCAATTTCGTCTGCAATGGTGGCTTTAATCGCGTCTAGCTTACCGTCTCGCTCAGATTTGCTCTGCTCGAACTGCTTGAGCACTTCTTTGATGTCGGCGGTGGCGCGATCGCTCAAAAACGTTTCCAGTTCAGGCGACGACTCAGGCTCAGGTTCTGTCGGTCGCTCCAAACCAAGCTCTTTGACCAAATCAAGCTGAGCTTGAATCAGGTCGCGAACGACTTCATAGCCAAAGTCAATTGCTTCAATCACGTCTTGCTCAGGTAGCTGATTGGCGCCAGCTTCGACCATAATGACGCCATCAGGAGAGCCAGCTACTATCAGGTCTAGCTCGCCTTCTTCCATCTCTGCGTAGGTGGGATTGATGATAAAGTCATCGCCCACCAGGCCAACGCGTACCGCTGCCATGGGTCCATTAAAGGGAATTTCCGCCAGCAGTACGGCAATGGAGGCCCCGGTTGCGGCTAAAACGTCGGGCGGCACGTCCTCATCCATAGATAGGGTCGTAGCCACGATTTGAATATCGTCACGAATCCACTGGGGAAACAGCGGACGCATGGGCCGGTCAATCAGACGGCTAGTGAGCGTGGCGCGCTCGGGCGGGCGGCCTTCACGGCGCAAAAAACCGCCGGGAATACGCCCGGCTGCATAGAGTCTTTCTTCGTAATCGACCAGTAAAGGTAGGAAGTCGATACCTTCTCTACCGCTAGATCTTGTAGCTGAGACCAACACAGCCGTATCGCCAGAACTTATGAGTACCGAGCCACCAGCCTGAGGGGCAAACAGCCCTACCTTCAGCTGAATATCTCGACCGTCGATGGAAATCGACTTATCAATTTCTTGCATTGAGGAGTCCTTACTCTTTTTAGTTTTCTCATTTTGCTAGTGTGGCAATCGTATCACTGATGACGAAGCCTTGCGTGGTTGCCTCTTTAGTTTCCGCGCTGCTGCTGCCGGTGCTGCTATCAGCCACCAGAATTATCTACAGGTGTGATGTGTGTCCAGTATCTATGAGGTAGCCAATACTATAGTGAGCAAGTCTCTATTAAGCTAAGCTTTTTCCTTATTCATTATCTTTATTCCTAATTTTTAGCTATGACAATTCTTGTAACTGGTTCTGCCGGATTTATCGGCTATTTTTTATCTTTGCGGTTGCTAGAAGCTGGAGAGCAGGTGCACGGCATCGACTCGCTAAACGATTATTACGATGTGGATTTGAAGCTGGGCCGGTTAGAGCAGCTGAAAGGATTTGAGAATTTTACGTTTGAGAAGATGGATTTGGGCGATCGCACGGTCATTGCCAACCTATTTGCTCAAAACTCATTTAGCTGTGTGGTCAACCTAGCTGCTCAAGCCGGGGTTCGCTACTCGCTCGAAAATCCGCTGGCCTACGCCGACAGCAACCTGCTGGGATTTGCCAACATATTGGAAGGCTGTCGCCATAGTAAGGTGGGCCATCTTGTGTTTGCGTCATCTAGTTCGGTCTATGGCAAAAATAAAAAAGTTCCTTTTGCTACCGACGATCAGGTCGATCATCCAGTATCGCTATACGCTGCGACCAAAAAAGCGAATGAGCTGATGGCGCACTCCTACAGCCATCTCTACGATCTTCCGATCACAGGGCTGCGCTTTTTTACGGTGTATGGACCTTGGGGTCGCCCCGATATGGCCTACTTTAAGTTTGTCGATGCGATCGCCAAAGGCAACCCCATCGACGTGTACAACCACGGCAAAATGGAGCGTGACTTTACCTACATTGACGATGTTATAGAAGGCGTCATGCGCGTAATGACCAAGCCGCAGGTGAAATTAACCCAGGCTGAAGCAGATGCTGAAGGGCGAAGCACTACCGCACCCTACAAAATCTATAACATCGGTAACCATAGCCCGGTTGCGCTGATGGACTTCATTGCCTCTATTGAGCAGGCGATGGATAAAAAGGCCGAAATGAACATGATGCCAATGCAGCCAGGCGACGTCCCGGCAACCTATGCCGAAGTTACTGATTTGATGAACGACGTCGGTTTCAAGCCCTCGACACCGCTATCGGTTGGCATCAAAAAGTTTGTCGACTGGTACAAAGACTATTACGGTGTGGCATAAGCCATGATGTCTAGCCATTGGCACCTGTGAGTACAGCCTCGCAAACACAGGTTTATGGCATAGTTCGGTCAGTATTTAATGTATGGATATTTATATGGAGCTAAGGAGATTCGAACTCCTGACCCCCTCAATGCCATTGAGGTGCGCTACCAGCTGCGCTATAGCCCCGGATTGTGATAGCAGGCCGTTTGAACAAAGCGTTTAAGCAGTATGTATCAAAGACTCGCTTTCATTAGACTACTATAATTACGTAGCAATTAGCCCTGCGTCAACCTATGACCGCGACCCCTTCTAGCTCTTCAGAATCGCCCACCCCCAACGCTAGCCTCAATGCTACAGACCTTGAGCCGATTATCCACGGGCTGCGCCGTAAAGAAGGCAATTGGGTAACGTGGGGGCAATCTTGCCAGGCCTTGCAGAAAGCAAAGATGACGGCGCAGGAGATTTTTGAAGCCACTGGCTTTGAGCCCATTCAGCAAAACCAATTGATTGTGGCCTCTCAGGTGTTTGCCTCTATGGAAGCCGGCGGCGTCAGCGAGGCGACTAAAGCGCACTATCAAATTCGAGGTAGCGACAGCCTATACGAGTTTCGCATTCTGTCTCAAGAAAACAGAGCCGCCGCCGCCGATTTTGCCTTTGAAAATGGGCTAGATAGCGAGCAGGTAAAAGACATCGTGAAAGCGCTACGCGACTTTTACTACAGCGAAACGCCGCCCCCTGGATTCGAGAAAACAATGGGTGATGCAGCTGCCTATCACTACTGGCGTTTGGCTCGTCAGCAAAGTGATTTGCAGACTCGCTCAAAGCTAATTGCTCAAGCCCTGCGGTTTGCGACGTCTGACACGGCTCGAAGTAAGGCAGAAAAGCTGCTGATTGACTTTACAGTAGTGTCGTCTAAGAAAGCGCCTCGACTTCCCGTCTTTCGCCTAGAAAATGAGGCTGATTCGCCCGTCATCGTGCCGGTTGCCGGTCAGATGCCGATTATGACGCAAGACTACAATCAGGTGCCAGGCGCGAACCCGGAAGAGCCCTTTGGCATGGTGAAATTTTCTGGGACGGGGGCCTGGGTGCCTGTGCCGGGCTGGCAAGTGATTCTAAAAGCCGAAGACCCGATTGCGCTGCTAGCAAAATATTCACAGCTGCCCAATCCACCTGAGGGCATCACGAATACCGAAGATATTTTGATCGTAATAGACAAAGCCAAGCGCACATGGGATGAGTTTAGCTACTTCGTAGTCGATGCTGGCGGTCAGCTAGAGATTAGCTGGTTTGAAGAAGCGCCCGGTACTAAGCTGCTAGGCGGCGTGGTACTTATCATGCGTCCTAAGAAAATATTTGACCGGGACTACACCCACGAACTGTGGCAACTAGACGAGTAGCTCGAAACATATCGCCTATTCATATCACTTGCTCATTCATATCATTCATAAGCAGACAGTCGAGGAGGACTAGCAATATGCCACTAGAGCGTCGTTTATCTCGTGAAGTTTTTGCAGAGACCGAAATTGTTGAGCTGCGTCAGGTCTGTATGACCGCGAGCGGTTTATTTGAACCCGGCAAGTATATCGTCGGCCAGCTGCCAGATGAAGCGTTTGAAATGGGCTTGGTCGACAGCCTGCCGCCGGTCAAAGGTAAAAGTGAAGAAATTGCACCTCCGCAGACGGATGAGAAAGCTCGCTAAACTATAGCTCGTTTAAACTATAGAAAAAGGAAGCTACGACTATCTATACGCGCCCTCTTGCCAAACTCATTGAAGAATTTCAGCGTCTGCCTGGAGTGGGGCCAAAATCAGCCCAGCGCTTGGCGATGCACATTATCAAGCGACCTGATGCAGAAGTGCGGGCGCTGGCCAATGCGTTACTAGATGCAAAGCAGCAGGTCGGTCAGTGCTCTCAGTGCTTTCATCTGTCAGCAGAGCCCATTTGCAATATCTGCCGCTCGCAGTCTCGTGACAGTTCTACGCTCTGCGTGGTCGCAGAGTCGCGAGATGTGATTGCCCTAGAGAAAACCCGAGAATATAAGGGTAAATATCACGTGCTGGGTGGTTTAATTTCGCCCATGGATGGTATTGGCCCAGAGCAGCTGAATGTAGGCCAGCTGGTGCATCGGGTGAATAAAGAAGGGACAAGTGAAGTGATTTTGGCGATCAGTCCTAGCATTGAGGGAGATACGACAACGCTGTATGTAGGGCAGCTGCTAAAGCCATTTACAAAGGTGACCCGGATTGCGTTTGGCTTGCCGATGGGGGGCGATTTGGAATATGCCGATGAGGTGACGCTGGCAAGAGCGCTGGAAGGGCGGCGAGAGTTGGATGCTTAGTAGTTTGTGTGAGCAAGCGAACCTGTAGCTTCTGTCGAGTTGCTATAGCAAAGTAAGGATGCATTCTTACTTTGCTAGTCGGGTTGCCCGTTGCTACATAACGGTTTCAGCCGATGATAGTGTCCTAAGCAACTCGACAGATGCTATGTGGAACAAAAAGTAAGCTAGCAAAAAGCAGGCCTCGCAAAGTGAGTGAAGCCTGCTTTTCAGCTATTTGAATGGGCTAGCGCCTTAGTAGGCTAGCGTTTCTAACGTTTCACGCAGATACAGGCGCACTCTTTGTTCTACTGAAGTGTTGGTTGTAATCGATTTGGGTTGCTCAGCTTGCCAGCTTTGAAAGCCGGAGCTGGTTGCGATCGCACTTTTCAAACTCTGCCAAAGTTCAGCATTTTCTGCCGCGTGACTTGGACTAGTAGATGATGAATTTGTCATAGGTGATCTCCCGGTTAGACAATAAAGCGTCTTGATATTGTGAGTTGAGTTTTACTTGCTCCCTCGCCCCTTCAAGCATATCTTACGCCCCGTACCTCAACTGTAAGCAAAGCCACAGTTTTGAGCGCTGATGTTATAAAACTTTAGTGTTTCAACACTCAGTAACCGCTCAAAAGATAGCTGTTTATTAAAGATAGCTATTGAGAGAAACGTAAGGCGTAGGAGGTCGTTTGCGATTCGCGCTTATACGTCGGGCAACTGACATTTGCTTGCTTCCGTTCGCTGAATAAACAACAACAACTCTCCTTATCCCGGCTCTTCTCTCAATACCTTTAACCTTTAGGTTGCGCCCAGCTTAGAAATAAGAAGGAGCAAAATTAGGAAGGGGCAATTCCTGCTGCCAATTTTCATCTACTGATGCTTTTGATGAACAGTTTATGTGCTAAAGCACTCAGCGATAGCCTGATTTAGCGCAACAAGTGATTGAAGTAGCCGCACAGCTAGCTTAAACTGTGATGAGTGAATCCGTAGTATTACGGTAAAACCTTAGGGAAAGAATTTATCAAATCCGTGAATATACGGTGAAATTTACCCTGTTTGAGTGGCAGCTATGCTCACAGCCGCTAGCATAAGTACCTATGCGTTACTACGCTTACTTCACTGGAAAGTGCCTGTTAATCATCAAAATGTATGCTGCAATCAATTTATTTATTGATTTTGCACCGTATAGTTTCTAGCCTTTAGGCCCCCTTCGCTCACCTGTTCTAGAGGACGCTTTGTCATGCCAGGCAAACACGTTGCCGATGACGTTCAATCGATATTTCAAACCGCTCGTGAACAGCAATTTACGGGTGTAGTCAAGCTCAGTGCCGGTTCGGATGTATGGTGCCTTTGCTTTCTGCTGGGTCGTATCACTTGGATTACCTCCAGAATGCACGGTTTGCGACGCTGGGAGAGAAGTCTGAAGCTCTACAGCCCAGCGCTTGCGCAGCAGATTCAGCAGCGTCAGGCAATTCCAAGCGAAGCCTGGAACTACAGCGCCCTAGCTCGGCTAGTGAAGCTAAAAAGGCTGACGGATAATCAGCTAGCCAATGTAATTGAGAGTGTTATTACAGAAAACCTCTTCGATATTTTGCAGGTGGCTACGCTGCAAACTCAACAGGCAGAGAAAGGATTAGGCCCAAGCTTAGGCTACGTGGCAGCCGAAAAAAACCTGACCACGCTCCCTTCTATTACGATCAACGATGGCCGTGCCTGGCGTGAGGCTACTCAAGAGTGGGAAGCTTGGCGGCGTGCGGGGTTAGCTCAGCACTCGCCTGACCGTGGGCTGATTATCAGCGATTTTGAAGCCCTTAGAATACGTACCTCGCCACAGATGCTGCAAACTCTCAAGGCTTGCTGTAATGGCAAGAGCACGCTTAGGGATTTAGCTACGCAGTTTCGGCAGCCAACGCTTCTGTTTACAAAGTCACTACAGCCCTACTTTGACGAGAGGATGATTGACTTTGCAGAGGTTTCAGGTCGAGTAGAGAATATTGATCACGGATTTGCATCGACGCTATTAGTGGTTGGCTCATCAGTAGATAGCCCGGTGGAAGCTTTGCTGACTAAGCAGCCGACCGTAGTGCAAGAAAGGGTACAGCCGCAGCCCTCGGAGAACCGGACAGAGCGTGTCCCAGAGGCGGCATTGAAAAACTTCCCCGCAGGGGCGCAGCGGGCACAGTCACTAGAAAGACCGCAAGTCTCAGAAAGGCCGCAAGTCTCAGAAAGGCTGCAAGTCTCAGAAAGGCTGCAAGTCTCAGAAAGGCTGCAAGTCTCAGAAAGACTACAGACCCCGGCGAGCAAGCCGCGGCCATCGTCTCGTTCAGTGGAACCGCTGCCGGTAAGCACCAGCCCAGCGGCAACCGCTGCGCATAGCAGTCGCAAGCCTACATCTGCTCGTATTAAGGTCAGAAAGAAGTCCGCTGCACAAACGCTAGACGCTGCTGCGCCCAGCATCATATACATTGACGATAGCCCGCTAGACAGCCGAACGATGTCTACGATTGTTGAAAAGCTGGGCTGTCGGTATACAAACATTCCTGACCCGATTCAGGCGCTGCCGATGCTACTAGAGCTGAAGCCCGATCTTATCTTTTTGGATCTGGTGATGCCTATTGCTAACGGTTATGAAGTCTGCGCCCAAATCCGTCGCATTTCGGCTTTTCAAAAAACGCCAGTTATTATCATGACTAGTAATGACGGGGTTGCAGATAGAGTTAGAGCAAAAATTGTGGGTGCTTCTGGGTTCTTGGGTAAGCCTATTCAGCCGCAGAAGGTGTCAAAGGTATTGAATAAGTATCTGGAGCTGCCGGTTGTCAAAACTGATGAACAGCGGGCCTCTGCTTTCGATGAGCAGCGGCAGCCAAACGGGTTAAAATCAGCATCGCATGGGTCAGAGAAATTGGCCGATGGGAAAACAGGTCAGTCTAAAAGACGCCGAGTTCGAGATTTTCTGTTTTCTCGCTGATATATTTTCTCCCATAGTTTCCTATCAAAACAACGTTATGACCACCGCTCTGATTGTAGAAGACAGCCTTACCGATAAAGCTATTCTCACTGACTATCTTCAGCAGTCTGGCATTACTGTAACTAGTGCTACTAGCAGTGAAGAAGCCTTAAAGATGCTGCAATCAGCCCGTCCTGATTTCTTACTTTTAGATGTGGTTTTGCCTGGGCAAAGTGGATTTGAATTTTGTCACGACCTCAAAACAAATGAGAGCACGCGTGATATTCCAATTATTATTTGTTCTACCAAAAACACAGATGCTGACAAACTCTGGAGCACTATGCTAGGCGCTGATGCCTATCTTACGAAGCCAGTCACTCAGCAACAGTTAACTCAAGCGGTCACCAAGCTCATTGCCTGAAGAGAAGTCCTACTCGTCAAGGAAAGACTGATTATGCTAAGTACACAATCTTCTCGGCTGACGTTGTCTGGTCTTCTGGGTGCGGACGAGCGAGATCCGCTAGGACTAACGCCTCTACCTGTAGACAATCGTCAGCGTTTCCTGCGGTTTGTACTTGACCAAAACAGTGATGCTCTGCTACCACTGCATCAGATTGTAGAAGTGATGCAAATTAGCTTTGAAGAGATCTTTCCAATTCCTGACATGCCAGGCTGCATTCTAGGTGTTTGTAGCTGGCAGGGGGAAACGCTTTGGCTAGTCGATTTGAATCATTTAGTCGGCTATACCCCCCTATATGAGCGATCGCAGCTCACCACCACCCCGACAGTCATCGTTATCCAATCGTCAGGACGCTCTCTTGGTCTGGTTGTAGAGAGTGTTGGTGAGATTGATTTTTTTGATGAAGAGAAAATTATTATGGAAGCTGGCCTGTGCTCTCCTAGCCTAGAGCCCTTTGTATTGGGCTATTGCCCCGGGCAAGGTGGCACGGTATTAGACGTGGCGGCTCTAGTCGAATCGCCTCTGTGGCAATCTCACGAAGGCGGCGGCTAGCAGATAAGTCTTGCGTAGTCTGTTGCCTCTTGCTGATTTTTGTTTTTTGACTACTTTTCTTTGACCATTTCTCTTCTACCGTTTGAATTCTGTTCGCCCCCATTCGCAGACGCCCCGCACTCCCATGACTATTAACAACTCTCTTACGCCTACCGATGTTGCCGAAGATTCAGCGCAGCATACTTTTGATGGTAACGGTCATGCAGAAGGCACAGGCCGAGATGATGCTTACGTTGAAGTAACTTCGCGGACGCTTGCCCCGAACGATATTGAGCTGGGTGCCACTTCAGACTCAACCGCCGAAGCGACAGACGCCAACGCTGCTATCTCTAAAGCCGCCACTAAAGCCGCTACAAACGGATCGGCTATGACCTCCGCCTTTAGACGGGCAACCGCTCTGCCGAAAAGCTCGGGTAAACGGGCTTTTGGCATTGCTAATCGGATGGCACAGGCGACAACGCTAGACAATCTTTATCAGATTACGGTTACGGCGCTTCGCAAGCGTTTTAAGTGCGATCGCGCCATAATTTACCAGTTTCAGTCTGCCGCAGAAGGCAGCGTCACCGCTGAATCAGTTACTGCCGGCTACACCCCTGCGCTAGGGGAGACCTTGAGCACAGTTGCCTTTGGTGCTAACGACCCACGAGACTACCAAACTCAGTCGGCAATTGTGATCGCCGACACCAGTGAAGAAGCCGTCTCACCCCATCAGATGCAGCTCTTTCAGCGCTTTCAGGTTCAGTCTAGCCTTAGCCTGCCGATTTTCTTAGGAGATCAGCTTTGGGGCCTGCTGGTTGTACAGCAGTGCGACAAGACAAGAGCTTGGGCAGAGAGCGAAATCGGTTTGCTCTATCAGGTCAGTACAGAGCTCACGCTACAGCTACAGACGCTTACGCTACAGCGACAAACTCAAGAAGAGATTGCGCGGGGAGAAACGCTTGGCAATATTATTCGCAAAATTCGCGGATTTACAGATATTCACGAGATTTTTGAATCTACGACTAAAAGCCTGCGCGACTTTTTGAAGGCAGATCGAGTCGCTGTTTTTCAGTTCACGCCAGACAGCGGTTACACCACAGGCGAAGTGGTGGTAGAAAGCGTGGGTCCTAATTTTGTTGCCGCTAAAGAAATTGAGGTAGAAGATCACTGCTTTAGTGATCGCATGGCTGAGGCTTACCGTCAGGGCAGAGTCGCGGCGATGTCTGATATCTATGCAGAGGGGATTGCCGACTGCTACATTGCGGTCCTTGAGCAGTTTCAAGTCAGGGCCAATTTGGTCGTGCCGTTGCTAAAAGACAATCAGCTTTGGGGGCTATTTTGCATCCACCAGTGCAGCGGCCCACGGCAGTGGCAGCCGGTTGAGACTGCCTTTGTGAAGCGGGTTGCAGGTCAGCTAGATTTAGCAATGCAGCAAGCCGAGTACCTCAAGCAAGTAGACAACAAAACAAAGGCGCTCGAAGCTGCTGTTGCTAGAGAGCAGCTGATCACCAAGATGACTGAGCGGTTGCGCAATACATCTGACGTCATTAAAACGCTAAAGTCGATTGTTCAAGATATCCGTCAGCTAATAGATGCGGATCGCGTTGGGCTCTATCAGTTTGACGTAGAGAAAAACTACAGCGTGGGTGAGTTTGTGGTTGAAGATGTTGCGGTAGGCGTGCGCTCCGCAATGGCTAACCAAATCAAAGATCACTGCTTTGCAGAAGACCATGCCGAGAACTATGCCAACGGTCGCTACTGGGTCGTTAACGATGTGGCCGCGCTCGATCTGGAAGATTGCTTGATGGATCTGCTCAACGAGCTGCAAGTTAAGGCCAGTATTGTTGTGCCGCTGATGAAAGGCGATATTCTGTGGGGCCTGTTTGCTATCCATCAGTGTAAAGCGCCCAGAGACTGGGAAGAGGGTGAAGTTCGCTTTGCTCATCGGCTAGGCGCGCAGATGAATCTGGCGCTACAGCAGGCTGAGTATCTCGCTCAGGTCGCAGAGAAAACGGCGCAGCTGACTGAAACGGCTGAGCGTGAGAAAACCTCCAAAGAGAAAATTCAGCAGCAGGTCATAGCACTGCTACAAGCTGTTGGCCCGGCCCTAGAAGGCGATCTGACGGTGCGTGCGCAGGTAACCGATACTGAGGTTGGAACGGTAGCGAGTACCTACAACACCACGCTGCAAAGTCTGCAAAAAATTGTCATGCAGGTCCAAGACGTCGCAGGACAGGTCGGTGAAAGCTCCAAGGCCAGCGAAGCGTCTGCTGTGTCGGTAAATCAGCAGGCAGAGCAGCAGGCAAAGGCGTTAGACGAAGCGTTGGCGAGCGTGCAAAAGATGATGAGCTCTACCGCAGCGGTAGCAAAAGACGCGCAGCAGGTAGAAGTCGCTGCCCAAGAAGCGAACCAGATCGTGCAGCGGGGCGATACCGCGATGAACCGCACCGTGGACGGCATTATGGCTATTCGCTCTACGGTAGCGGAAACCAACCAGCGCATTAAGCGGCTTAGTGAGTCTTCGCAGAAGGTGTCTAAAATTGTCAGCTTGATTAGTCACTTAACGACTCAAACTCAGCTGCTGGCACTCAATGCTTCTATTGAGGCGACGCGCGCCGGGCAGTATGGCCGAGGATTTGCTGTCGTTGCCGATGAGGTGCGATCGCTCGCCCGTCAGTCCGCTGAAGCGGCCACCCAAATTGAGCAATTTGTTGAAGATATTCAAATGGGCACTGCCGAAGTCTCCACCGCGATGGAAACCGGCATTCAACAGGTTGCTGAAGGCACCAGCCTGGTGACTGATGCGCGTCGCAACCTCACCGCGATTGTGCAAGCGACTGACCAAATTAGCCAGCTCACTGCCGACATTACTCAAACCACTAACCAGCAGGCTACCGAGTTTAAGGGGGTCACCGAAACTATGAGTGAGGCCACCGATATTGCCAATCAAACAGCCAGTCAGGCCAACGAACTCACCGAATCTATTCAGCAGGTGCTAACGACGACTGAAGTGCTTCAAACGAGCACTGGCCAGTTCAAAGTGAAATAGGAATAGACCCGGTGAAATAGGCCAGGCCCAACAAAGCCTACCCACAGGTCAAGCAAGCACCCCCTCCCACTCGCCCCCTCCAGGCTTCTCATGCCAACCGATCCTACTGTTTCTACGCAAACCTATCAGTACTTTGTGCAAGAGGCGACCGAACTCTTGCAAACTATGGAGGACGAGCTCAAAACCCTCCGGCAAGACTTCAGTCTGCAAAAAGTTCATACCCTGATGCGCACTGCTCATACGCTCAAGGGGGCTTCGGCCAGCGTTGGTCTAGAGACCATTCAAAAAACCACCCACTCCCTGGAAGATATCTTCAAGGCGCTCTGTTACGACGACACCGTCGTCAGTCTTGAAATGGAGCAGCTGATCTTTCAGGGCTACGAGTGTTTGCAGCTACTCATGTCAGCGCAGCTGGTGGGTGCAAAGGTTGATGGAGACGATATCCTCAACCGGATGGCAGCGGTCGTGAGCCAGCTACAGAAAATGCTGGGGGCTCGATTCGGCCAAGAGGGGCACTTGCCGACATCTGCCGAGCTTGGGTTCGATATGACCCAATCTATTTTTCAGGTGGGTGTGGCTCAGCGGCTTGAAACGCTTGAGCAGGCTTTAAAGGATCCTCGGCCCAGGGATCTCAGAGAGCTTTTGAAGACTCAGGCAGAGGTGTTTATGGGTCTCGGTGAGTCCTTAAATTTGCCAGGGTTTGAAGCGATCGCTCAAATGACTCATCAGGCCTTAGAGCGGTATCCAGATCTGGTGCTGCATATTGCGCCGGTTGCGCTAGAGAACTTTAAGGCGGCTCAGGCCGAGGTGTTGGGTGGCGATCGCACCCAGGGCGGCATTCCTTCTGTCGCGCTACAGCAGTTCTGCGGCCATGCTCGTATCGAGCCGGTCAGCAAAGTTTCTAAAAGAGCGACGCCTGCCACTAATGTCAATAGCCCCAGCAGCTCACAGAAAACAGCCAAAGCAAAAGAGGGCTGGTTCAAACGCCGATGGAAAAATCTAACACAGCCGATTGGCAGTCCTGAGCAGTCTCATGCGATAGCTAACTCAAAATCAACAGACTCAACATCAAAAGATTCCACATCAAAAGATTCCACATCAAAAGAACAGAGTGACACTCACGCTGAAAATGCTCTCTCTAGCGAGATCAGCCGCGATCAGACACTCGTCGCTCAACAGCAAGAACAGAATACAAAAGAAGACCAGAGTGCTATCACATCTGCGGTAATAGCGCCTACGTCTGAAAATATTCAAAGGCCCGTTGTCTCAGAGCTAGCAGAGCTTACCCCTGCAGAACTCAATGCGCTAAACATTCAGCCTCAGCGCCCGGCTAGTCGCCAACCCGCGAAAGACGCTGAGATTTCTCTTGATCGAGCAACAGAGACAGTAACCAGTAAAGTACAAGAGAAGCTGCCAAGTACTCCGCCGGGTACTCCTCAACAACAGACCATTTCACAGGCTAGCAGTGCGACTATTCGCATGAGGTTGGATCACCTTGATAGCCTCAATCAGGCGATGGGAGAACTGCTCACACAGCAAAATAAACAAACGCTCTACAACGAACAGCTAACAGCTCTGGTTAAAAAGCTGCTGAATCGGATCTCTACGCAGCAACAGCAGCTCAATCAGCAGCAAACCGAACAGCTTATTCGTCGTCCTAAAGATTCGCTGAGAATCTCTCCGAACGGCGCTATGCCGAGTAGCAGAGGTGAGGAGCGCGATACCTATAAACGTGGCGAACAAGGGTACGGTGAACCAGAATACAGTCAACCAGAATACAGTGAACAGGGATCTGCCACCTACGCTCACTTCGATTCGATAGAACTAGAACAATACAGCGAGATTCAGCTGCTGTTGCAATCTTGCCTGGAAGAAACTGTTCAACAGAGTGAGAGCGCAGAAGCGATTGAACTGTTTGTAAAGCGCTCTGAGCAAGCGCTAGAGAAGCAAAAGCGGCTGCTGGCGAATACCCGAGAGACGCTTTTAGAGGCCAGAATGGTGCCTTTAGAAACCGTTTTTCAACAGTTTCCTTCTACGGTAGAACGACTGAAAACGCAGCACCAAAAGCCCGTTGAAATAGAGCTAGAAGGCGGCGAAATTCTAATCGATAGAACGATTGCTGACAGCCTTTATGAGCCGCTGGTTCACCTGGTACGTAACGCCTTTGACCACGGCATAGAAGCCCCCGACGAGCGACTGGCCCAAAGCAAACCATTTGCGGGCACCATCACAGTGAAGGGCGTACAGCAAGGCCGCCATCTACTCATTAGCGTCGCCGACGATGGTCAGGGGCTAGACCTTGACTCGATCTTAGAGCAGGCAATTACTAATCGATTAATCACTGTTGCTCAAGCGTCCAGCCTCACGGCAGAGCAAACAGTAGATTTGCTGTTCGAGCCCGGATTTTCGACCGTGACCACGACCAACGAGCTGTCGGGCAGAGGGATGGGACTCGACGCGGTACGGGCGCGGGTGCGATCGCTCCAAGGATGGGTCACAGTCAGTCACGAACCCGGCGCAGGCACCTGTTTTACCCTACAAATTCCGACTAGCCTTAGCATTGCCAAGCTGCTGCTGTGTCAGGCAGAGGGGCGTGTGTATGCTCTGATTGCTGACGCAGTGAAGCATATTTTAATTCCTACCGACAAGCAGGTGCGAACCTGGAAAGGCGGGAAAATGATCACCTGGCAAACCAAAGAATCAGAGCACCTGGTACCTGTTAACGCGCTCAAAGAGGTGTTGAACTACGCCTCACCGATGTCAGAGCACCCCTCTAGATCGCCTCGGCAGGCGGCAGGTGGTAAAAGCAGAAAAGATCGAACGGCCAATCCTGTCATTTTGCTGCACCATCAAGACACTCTTGTCGGCCTAGAGGTAGAACAGCTGCTAGGCGAGCAGGAACTGGTTATTAGCCCGCTTGGTAACACTATCGTGCCGCCTGCCTACTTGTACGGCAGCAGCATTTTGCCCGACGGTCAGCTGACCCTTGTCCTCGACGGCCTAATGCTAGCCAAAATTATCGTTAGCCAGCGTAAGCACTACTTAGAAGCGAGGGCAGCAGAAAAGCCGGCCAACTCTACAGGCCCTGTGCCCAACAAGCCCGTTTTCCTCAAGCCGCTAGTGCTAACGGTCGATGATTCTATTACCGTGCGTAATACACTCACCGAAGCGCTGCAAAAATCCAACTATCAAGTGATTCAGGCCCGTGATGGTGCAGAGGCATTGCAGCTTTTGGAGCGCTATCCAGATGTTCAAGTGATATTGTGTGACATTGAAATGCCCGGTATGAACGGCTTTGAGTTTCTTAAGGCCCGTCAGCGTTTGCCAGAAGTCGCGGCGATTCCGACGATTATGCTGACCTCACGCATGGGCACCAAGCACCGCTTACTCACAGAAGAACTGGGAGCCACCAGCTACCTGACCAAGCCTTACCTGACGCCCAAGCTTTTACGGGCCATTACCGAAGCGATTGAAGGCAAAGCCGAAATTCAGATCACAGATACCACTAAAGAACAGACATACGCCCCGCTGAATACTTCAGGCTCCGCCCATGGATAACTCCCTAGATCAGGCAATGCTCTCGATTACGGATGAGCTTGACCCAGATACAACGCAATACATCACCTTTGAGCTGGCAGGCTATTTGTTTGGTTTACCGAGTCGTGATATTCTTCGCGTGGTTTCAACGCCACCGCCCTCTCAGGGGGGACTTATTTCTATGGGTATGGTTCAGCTAGGGCCATACAGTATCCAAATCTTGGATTTAGTCTCTGTACTTGCACTCAAAACGACTCAGCCTACAACGCATCCTCGGCCTAGCGCTGCTAGCTCACGGGCTTTAGAAAAGAGAAACAAAGTACGCGAGCTGGAGCCCAATGAGAATCCACCTTTTTTAGTTGTTCTACAAAATGAGAAGAAAGAACTGTGGGGCATTGCGCTCTCAGAACCGCCTGATTTGATGGAAGTGCCCAACTACGCACTGAAGCCAGTGCCCTTTCATCAGCGACGATCGCAGTCTTTGAAATGGGTTTCTCACATTGTGAACTACGACCTCAACCGTGCCCGGCATGCTCTACTTATTCTTGATTTATCCCCTATTTTGAATCTTGCGGGCGTTCCCACCATGAACGAAGACACTCTCAAATTCACAGGCGGCATCAAGCCACCCTTAGAATTGCCCAAATAAACAACTAAAAAGAAGCAACAGATAAAGAATCGACAGAAAAGAAGCCACGAAAAGGAAATTACAGGAAAGCAATTACAGAAAAGTAATTACAAAAACGTCATCTGACCCCGTCAGAAAAAGAGAGAAAGCGCAGCGATGATGAAGTCGTAAGTGGTGTTTGGGTTTCATTTATTGAAACCCAACAGCTTTTTGTGGATCAGATTGCCACACTGGTTACAACAAAATAACAACACTTCCTATCTAGATTTAGAGGACACATCATGAAGCGTCTTGGACTCGTGCTTTTGACCGGTTCCATTTTTGCCCTTTCTGCCTTAACTAGCTGTGCAGAAGCTCCTTCAGGCAGCTATGCAGAGGCCCCCGAAGCCGTAGAAGCCGATACGGAGACTGCCGCTGCTCCACAGGTACCTCAAGAAGTTGCTCAAGAGGCTGCGGATTCTAATGGCGCAGGAGGCCGCGAAGGGAGTAATGAAGGAGACAGTGATCGCAGCGCAGTCAGTCAGCGGCCGCAGCTAATCAAGGAAGCGCAGATTTCGTTGGGGGTTGACTCTGTAGAAGAAAGCTTTGAACAGGTGAGGATGATCGTCACTGAGCAGCAAGGCGATGTGCTCTCCATGCAAGACAACGGCGATCGGCAGCGCAGCGTTACGTTTACGCTAAGAGTGCCTCAAGAAAGACTAGACGCTACGCTGGATGCTCTCACCGCGCTGGGAGAAATTCGTAATCGCTCGATTAGCACAAAAGATGTTTCTAATCAGCTGGTCGACTTGCAGGCGCGGCTCAGTAACGCCCGTAAGTCTGAAGAAGCCTTGCAGGAGATTATGTCTCGCTCCGGAGAAATTGCGGATGTGCTGGAGGTCTCGCGTGAGCTGAGTACGGTACGCCAAAGCATCGAAACGATGGCAGCAGAGCAGAAAAGAGTGCAAACCCAGGTGAGATATTCCACCGTGAATTTGAGCTTGCAGAGTGCGATCGCAGCAACTCCCAACAAACCTGGCTTCTCTACCCAGATCGCCAACTCTTGGAATGAGGCGACTGATTCAGTCGGCAACTTTACGACCGATTTGCTACAGCTGGGCCTATGGCTCTTGGTCTACAGCCCATATCTAACAATATTGGCAGTCGGTATAGTGCTGGTAAACAAAGCACGGCAGTCTGCGCGAGACAGTCGCCAGTCCTAACTGCCTTCCTAGCGCTTTCCTAATGTCTTGAGGGCGAAGATAAGCCTTGCCCTCAAGACATTAGGACCTAGACAGTCGTCATTGCGGCAACGGGTGTGCTCTGTCGCAGCGCCTTGGCCTCTACGTTGCGCAGCACTGGATCGGCTTGAGAACGTGGAATGTATGATTCAGGGTGAAGTGCGATCGCTCGTCTCAAATGCTCTACCGCCAGATGATTCCGCTGCAATATGGCATAGCACCTAGCCTGCCGATAAAAGGCAAATGACTGATCAGGCTCAATCGATAGCGACTTGTTATAGGCTTCAATCGCCTGGCTGTAGTCGCCCATTTTTTCTAAGGCCCAGCCCAGGCTTAGCCAGCTCTTGTAGTCATAGGCCTGATGCTTTAAGGCACGCTCAAAGCTGTCGTGAGCATCAGGGTAGCACTGCATATTCATCAGCGTAAGACCGCGATGGTGCCAGGTTCTCGCTACTGAAGGCTCCAAGAAAATCGCCTCATCAAAAGCGTCTAAGGCTTCCTCGTAGCGACCCATGCGCTTGAGCAAAAAGCCTCTGTGGGTCCAATACAGCGCCGATTGAGGCGCTAGCTTCAGTGCCTTATCAAATTTCTTTAGCGCGGCTGCATCTTTGTTCTGATAGGTCAGGGCTTGGCCCAAGCTAGCCCACACCTTGTGCGCCTGAGGCAAAATCGAAAGCGCCCTTTCAAAACTTTCAATAGCCGCATCAATGCGATTGAGTTTCATGAGTGCCTTGCCCCGGCCATACCAAAGCTCAGCTGCATGAACGCCTGTTGCTAAAGGACTTCTTAAAGAGTTTTCGTAGCTCGCCACGGCTTCTTGATAGCGGCCAAGCTTATATAAATTTTTACTTTTACCGTACATCGCTTTGAAGTAATCAGGGGAAATTACCAATGCCTGCTGATAGCTAGATACTGCATCACAATACCATCCCAGCTTTTCTAAGAGCGTGGCGTAGTTGTACCAGATACGAGGCGCTTTTGCATGTATACGCAAAGACTGCGCATATGCGTCAATCGCCTCTTGATATTGACCTGAGCGTGCCAGGTAATACCCCAAATGGTTCCAGATGACAGCACTCTGTGGAGCTGTCTGACTCATTTGTCGATACCGTTGTACCTTACAGGTAAAATCAATTGCCGTCGATACCGGAAAAACACGCTTGTGCTCTGACTCAAGCTTGACGCCGTTTTCGGGTGTTTGGAAAACGGGTTCCCCCAGGGTGTGCGCTGAAATATCGACATAATCCATAGCCGGACCAGAAGTTGAGAGCAAAATAGCTCGCTAGTGCATCAATCAATTTGGCGGTAGCGATGAGAACCTAACTCAGATAAAATGCAAGCGAAAAAGCTTGAAAGCCTCCGTGGGCAGATACTTCCAGATTTCCCATTCCACTTAGTAAATGGCTTAACTTATCCAAATCAACACGCTTCAATGAATTTGACAAAACAGCGCCTCACTTGAATAGCTCTCGGTTGTTACGCCTCAACCAGCTTTTTCCACATAATCTATAGCCTGTGGAAAACTCTGTGGAAAACTTTTTCCACCTGTGGAAAACCTGATTAGACGTTAAGTTTTTTTGATTTATTTTCTTTTTAGAGTCGAAGGCCAGAGCCCTTGTAATTTCGTTGTTTAATAGGTTTCTACGGGTGCTAAAGTCCCGTATATTTACACAGAAAGATATACCGAGGAGTTTTCCACAGATCAGGAAAGTCGTTTGAAAACTTCGTGAGCAAGCCACTGCATATTGGCTTAGTAACCTGAGATCTATCTCAATGATCTAATGATAGACGTATCTCAATCAATTAGTGGCCTGCAGGCAGGTTTCGCTTTTCAGCATTTGGCCGAGTTCAAGACTGTTAAAAGCGGTCGTTACGAGAGTGCAAACAGCTGCCTTAGCAGTCCTCCTTTTCCTTTTTTTCCAGCAATTAACTGATGCAAAAGTTCATACTGCCAACGGTATAAAAAGCTTTCTGCATGTACCGCTATACTACGCAGCTTGCTAATTTGGTCCAAGCTAGAAGCTGCCTGCCCTCCTTTTTGGCACAGGCACAGGGCCATAGGGTGTTCCCACTGCGCTAAAAACTGATTGATGAGGGTGCGATCGCGCTCCGAAAGCTGACTAGCTCCTTTAACCTTCACCATCTTGACCCCACTTTCAGGCCGTTTTCTAGCAGATAGCTGCCCCGACTGGACCGATCGCCACTGCGGTGCCAGCAGCGGCGGCATCATTGACAGCTGATACTGTTTCGCGGGGCCGAGTGTAATATCTCCTAGTTTGCTGACACCGTGCTCATCTAAATAGGAATAAATTGCCTGGAAAAAGGGCGTTAGCACTTCTCGCTCAATGGCCGCGCTGAGTCGCATGCCTGCTTCAGAATAATCAGCGATACTAGCGTCTGGGCTGCTGGTGTAAATTAGCTGAGCGTTTTTGTAGGCTGCCTGCAGGTCCTGCTGACTCTCTGTTTGTAAGCAAAACCAAACGCCATCACCAATCGCATCGCGCACCTGCTGCTTGATATCTGCCGCTGTAGAAATCGGTACGCTGCTCACCTGTACCTGAAGCTGCTCAATGTGCGCCTCTTGATCCAGAATGGCGGTTTCTTGCTCGTGCATTTCTGTTTTTAGCGCGGCAAACTGCTGCTGCTGCTCCGCCGACAGTTGAGTGATTTTCTCTTCTAAAAGCTCAATTTGAGCCTTCATGGTGCTGATTTGCCGATCTTTCTCTGACAGCAGCGCGGTTTGCTTCATCATCAACTGATTCTTTTGTTTAATCTCTAGAGCGCTCAGCCCAGCTCGAATCAGATTGAAATAGCGCAGCTCTGCAATGTCCACTGCTTGAGCCGGTTCTCCAGGCAGGTACAAAAAGCCCTGTCGCTGGCTCATTTGCACCACCAGTAAATGGCCTTCTGCATTTTCAATGGTGATCTGCCGCTCACTCCCTGCTGCTTCGCCTATTTTCTCTAGCGTGCCTTTGTAGCAGCGCTTACTGTAGTAAAACTCCACGTGCAAAGACGACTCAATATCTGTCGCTGAAGTGAAATTGGGAATCTGCTTATTGCTTTTTTCTAGTGTGTCCGAGATTAAATCAAGCGGGGCTATTATTTCCTCAGATGCTTTGCCTGTGTAAGCGCTGAGAGAAGAGTCGCTTGGGTGAGAGCTCTCTTTTCTAGAAGATCTAGAAGGCGCTGTTTTATCGGTTGCTGTAGGCGCTGCTGCCTGAGAATTTGTCGCCTTGACTTGCTCAAGTTTCGGTAGCTTTGGCGGCAGCTTAAAGAGCACAGGTGATGATTCCGAACCGGCTGTGGTTTGAGCGCCTTTGATTTCCTGCTGGAGGCTGCGGGCGGCATCACGTGCTGCTTGTAGGGAAGTTGTTTTCGGTGCCGGTGCCAGGTTCGTTTCTGCTGGTGCTGGTGTAGGGGGATGCGCTGAGCGAGTGTCTGCCGGGTCTCGATGAGAGGGTGCAGGCTTTAGCGGGGTTTCTGTCCAGGGACGAATGCCAACCTTGGAGGCGTCTAGCGGTTTCGCCGGGCGCACGCCGACTATTTCTAGCTCTACGCTGCGCTTGCCTCGCCATTCGTTCAGCCGCAGCTTATAAGCAATATCGATTGTTCTAGGCAGCGGGTGATAGCGGCCCCAGCGCCATGCGATCGCCTTAATTGCCGTTTTGCGCTCTTCACCAGGCGCGGTATGTGCGATCGTCAGCTTTAAGTGGTCGCTCGTTTTCCCGATGACCTTTTGCTCGACTACTGCCGCATTCGCGGTCCAGAAAACCGGCTCTGGATTCTCAATGCCACACGGATGAATCTGATCGATTTGCGCGAACAGATCAAGATTAATGGCGGAAAGCGGTGCGTGAACGTCAACCGTAACCAAAGGCTTTAGATGTTCGGGTTGCAGATGCTTGCGCGCAAAGTTGCTCAGACGAGACTTTACCTGACGTAGCTTACTGGCCTGAAAAGAAAAGCCCCCTGCCGCTCGGTGTCCGCCGTGCTTGTCGAGCAAGTCATCACAAAATTGCAGTGCTTCAAATACGTTGAACTCTGGAATGCTACGGGCCGATCCGCGAATCTCTTTCTTGTCGCTGTCTTCGTAGGTGCCGATAAAGACGGGCACGCCGTAGCGCTCTACCAGTCGCGAAGCCACAATGCCAATCACGCCGTGATGCCACTCAGGCTGCACAACAACCAGTACTCGCTCTTTTTTGAGGTTGAGTGTACCCGCCGCTATCTGTGCTTCGCACCATTCTACTGCCTGCGTCTCAATGATTTCGCACATCTGGCGACGTAGCTGATTAGCTTCCTCACACTGCATAGCCCGCTGTAGGGCAACGCCAACGTCATCTGTCGTCAGCAGGTCAATCACAATTTGCGGATCAGAGATGCGTCCGACCGCATTAATGCGTGGACCCAACCGAAACCCGATAGCCTCTGGCCGCAAGGCGGTTTCTTCACTGAGCCCAGCGACTTCTATCAGTGCCTGAACGCCAGGAATGCGTGATTTGGGCAGTAGCTTTAGGCCTCTTTTTACCCAGCGACGGTTGACGCCAGTCAGCGGTGCCAAATCCGCAATCGTGCCCAGCGTAAACAGCGCCAGCAGGGTCGCGGTCAGATCCTGCATTTGTCCCAATCGCTGTGCTAAGCAAACCGCTAGGATGTAGGCAACGCCAACGCCTGCCACGCCTCTGTAAGGGGAAGATTCTCGAATCAGCTTAGGATTGAGGATCGCATCCGCAGGCGGAATTTGCTCAGGAACGTCGTGGTGATCGGTGAGGATCACCGTCAGGCCGAGTTCTTTGGCACGGGCAACAGGATCGTAGGCGGCAATACCGTTATCTACCGTCAGGATGATACGACCGCCAATTTCGTGGAATTCTTCCACCATGCGCAGGTTGATGCCGTAGCCTTCGGCCATGCGGCTGGGGATGGCGTAGTTAACTGATGCGCCAAGGTAGCGAAGCGATCGCATCAAAAGCGCCGTACTGGTCATGCCATCTGCATCGTAGTCACCGCAGATCAGAATTTTTTCTTTGGTAGCGATCGCATCTACTAATAAATCTAGACTTTTGACCAAATCTGGAAACTCGTCCAGCGGCGAAGGCAACAGCAGCGTTTCAGGATCTAAAAACTCCCAGGCTTGCTCAGGGGTATAGATGCCCCGATTGATCAAAACTTGAGCTAGCAGCTCAGAAAGTGCGGTAGCGTCGGCAACGTGCTTGGCCTGAGACTTTTGCACAGGAAAAACTTGCCATCGCTGCTCGGGGACCTGCCGCTCAGTTGCGGACTGAATAGGTTGCTCAGCAGGGGGGCGGGGCGCGGCGCTTATATTTTCAAGGGTGCTTTCAGCCGACGGACTGTGTGTTGCTTGCTCAGTCGTCGGAATCAGCTCTGATTGAACGTCTTCTGACACGTTAGATCGGTTTTGTGGCTCTTTTGTTTGCTAACACTTGTAGCTTGCACAAAGCACTATAGCGCTGACCTACCCATTAAGCACATGACTGCGAAAAAACAGCAGATGTACGTACGGTAGAGCAACGCCTATAGATCATTTGATCTAATGATAGAGGATTTGTTTTGTGAGTGGGGCGATTCAGCCTACTGGTCAGAAGACTTAATAAACCAGAACTCTGCCGTCACTGGAAACATGCACAGCGCGATCGCTATCGTGCCCACTGGGCAATAGCTCTACCTGCAACGTCTCCGCATCGGGGCGATGCAACCGAGCTTCTACCGCTCGATTCTTCTCATCCCAAAATACTAACGACATATCATCATCGAAGCCGACTAGCGTCTCAATCGCAAACTCGGTGTGGGGTCTGAGCCAATGCATGTCAATATCGAGGACACGCTCTAGGTTGACGGTGCCATTGGTGCGATTGATAAATTCGATGGTAATGGGCTGACCGGGCATGAAGCGGATTTGGTTAGTGTCGCACTGTTGAGTACAGGGCTCTACAGCTTGAGCAGACAGAGGTAGCGCGGGTATAACAGCTAGGGCGGCGGCAGCTACGCCAGCGGGCAAGGACTTTAGATACTTACGGATAGGCGTTCTGATAGGCGTTGTAAGCACTGGGTGTAAGGGTAGCTGAATCATGACAGGATATTTCTAGCGTGTATTCTCTCAATGATGGCCTGAGCGTTTTTGTTAAGCCTTTGGTAATCTCACGCTAAATAAATAAAGCCGCTACCCAATTTGGGTAGCGGCTTAAGAGAATTTTCGCTAGGCAGGACCTTCGTAAGTTAGAAGACCGTAAGTTTAGAAGACCGTAAGTTAGAAGACTCTGTGTCTCTCTAGCAAGGCTCGTTAGATTTGCGGGGGCGTTGTCCGGACAGATTTACGCTTGAGGGTAATGAGGGCGATCGCCATCAAGAATACGCCAAGTATCTGCCCTGGTTCCGGCACAGAAGCGGCCAGCACATTGCCCGGCTGAGTCAGATCGTTTTGGCCATCTTCTACCTCACGCTCGAATCGGTCTTCGCTAGCTTCCGCCTTTCGCAGGGCCTCTCTTTGGCGCTCATCTACGAGAACAAGCATGGAAGAGTAAGGTGTGACGATGCTGGTTTGTTTGGCGATCGCATGTACCTTATCGAGCGCCGACAGCTGCGTTGTATCTAGCACGCGTCCCTGCTGACGAATCAGCTGCCTAGCGGCTAGCGGCGCGAAGCCGTCAACCTCTTTTCCTGGCTCTGCTGATTCGCTTACTGGTTCTACTTTCCAGCTGTAGCCGTCGAGTACAGTGGCCTCCTTACCTGCCAGCGCAATCTTTTGCAATACAGGCAGTACCTGCGTATCTACACCGCCCCGGCTATCTTCTAAAGCTTGTAGCAGCGTATCTTCGTAGGCAGAAGGCACATCACCGCCCAAGTGGATAATCCACAGTGGTGCGCTCAGTGCAGGAATCTCGGCTTTATCTTTTGCCAGTTCGTAACTTCCCTTATCGGTCAGTAAGATAATCGCATCGTAAGCCCGCTCAGCTCGCTGTTGGGCAAACTGCTCTAGCATCTCGGCAGGCTGTAATGTGCCGTAAAAAATGGTGCTCTTAGCAGAAAAGTCTGATTGCGTAGAAACCGCTGACTGCCCTGCGATCGCAACATAGTAATCGAGCGTATTCTGCTTTGCGGCTTCTTGCAACTTGGCAACGGCTTGCTCTAGCTCAGCTCTTTGGCTACCCATGCTGTAAGAGCTATCGACCACGACGGCAATTCGCTTGTCCGTAGGCAGCTGTTTCTCTTGTTGGGTTAGGGGCGCAGCAATGACTCGGTAGCCTTCTGAAAAGGCTATTTGGTGACTGCTAGGTTTGGGCGTTTTCTGTGATGCGATCGCAGTCTCAAACCATTCATCTTCATCCAGCTGAACGGTACGATTTCCACGTTTGTGTTCTGTTTTTTTCGTCCAGAAAATATTGCGCTTTTCACTCAGCTGAGGCAGTGCCCAACCGACATCGGGCTGCAACATTACGTCGTAGGTCATCGTTAAATCCAGCTCACCAGGATCTCTCACCGCACGGCTATCAGTTGCTGTAGAGCTCGGAATCGGAAACACGCGCAGCCGATACTGCCGCGGTCCAACCTGCTCTAGCAACGCTGGGTCGGTGGCCCGCTGAAACTTGGCTCGTTCTACCTCATCGTTGTAAACCTGCTGCGCCGCTCCCCGCGGAGAGACGACATGAGGAAATAACTTAGGATTTTCTGCTGTGCCCAACCACAGCCCATTAATGGCTGCACTTTCTGGCAGCGAGAACGAGTAAAAAATCTCTTGATCTTCAGGGGTAGAATTCTCGTAACGCTCATGAATCTCGACAGTTCCCCAGTCACCATACTCGGTTACGGTCGCTTCTTGCAGCGCTAAGCGAACCACTTTTTGGTCTAAGTCCAGCAGGCCTGCTTTCGTCTCGTCTCGGTCAGCAGTCGCTTGTAGCGCCTCTCGAATAGCCACCCGCTCAGCCTTTTGAATCGGCTCATCAAAAAACTGTTCATACAGCTGTTCTGCTCGCTCTACATCGTTACCCTCTCCGCGATAGAGAAAAGGCGATAGCAATCCATTATGAATGTTTTGCAAAAAATCTCTTGCGCCGCTTGGAATTACTGGACTGTAAAG
>CALDSK010000107.1 GCA_937911865.1 uncultured Synechococcus sp. | reverse complement strand
GCACTGGGTTTTAGAAGCAAAAGCAGCCGCTAGCTGCATGGCTAACGCGCTAAAATCCGGTGGGAGAATAGTTGCAGAATTAGGCGGCGCGGGTAACGTGCAAACAATTTTGACAGCGTTGTCAGCTGTCAGCGGGAAAAGAGAGCTAAGCCCCTGGTACTTTCCTCGGCTAGGCGACTACGTGGCCCTGCTAGAAGCGACAGGTTTAACGGTTACGTATGCTCATCTGTTCGATCGGCCAACCCCTTTGGGAGAAGCAGGGTTAGCTGGCTGGCTAGAAATGTTTAGTCAGCGCTTTTTTCCAGAACTATCGGCTGAAGAATGGACTGAACTGGTAAAAGCCGTAGAAAAAGAGGCCGCTAATCTGTACCAGAACAAGCAGTGGATTGCAGACTATCGGCGATTAAGAATAGTCGCAACCAAGTAGGAACTGATAATGGATGTTGTAATGAATGCTGGATTAGAAGCAGTGCTTTTGTTTGGCGCGGCGATCGCAGCTGGCATGATCAATGCGATCGCAGGCGGTGGCGGACTCTTGGTCTTTCCGGCGTTGCTACTCTCTGGCGTCTCTCCAATCAGTGCCAATGCTACTGGCGCAGCAGGCATTTGGGTCGGCATGGTTATCAGCGGCGTCGCCTATCGCGCCGAGCTAAAATCGGTGGCCAATCGGTTAGGGCCTGTAACCCTCTCTAGCTTGAGCGGCGGCGCGTTGGGCGCATGGCTACTGCTCAACTTTTCAGATGAAGGCTTTAGCTTTATCGTGCCGTATCTGGTGGCACTAGGCACGCTGCTATTTGCGATTTCAGAACCGCTTAAGCGCAAAATGACGTCCGCCAACGTTATGAGGCCACCAATAGCCGAGCAGGGAGACAAGCCCAAGCTGAACCAGCCAATGCTCGTATATCCTCAAGGATTAATTTCAACCTATGGCGGCTTCTTTGGGGGTGGCGCGGGCATCTTAATGCTCTCGCTACTCACCCTAACCAATCCAGGCAAACTACAAACGCTACAGGCCGTCAAAGTTTGGATGGCGATTTGTATCAACGCTGCCGCACTTGGCTACTTTGTTTTTGTCGATGTGATTAACTGGCCTTATGCAGCGTTAGTGGCAGCTGGCACCTCGTCCGGAGGCTATAGCAGCGCCTACTTTGCCAACAAAGTTTCAGCCGTTTGGCTAAGACATTTCGTGATTGTAACAGGAGTCGTACTATCGATTTACTTCTTTCTAAGTACTTACTGATACAGAAAACACTGCGATACGTTACTACTACATCAACTTCTTCCAGCGGCAATACAACATATCGAGAGCCAGACACTAGATAGATATCCATGCATCACAACATCAGCAACTACGTTGATATGCCCAGCATCCGTCACTGAATTTATTTTGATGCTGACGTATAGCAATGTCACAATCGTTATGTAGCTACCTAATAATCCACCGAAAAGCTCTTTTTCCCATCGACTTTTTCGTTTCATTAACAGCTCACCCCTCAAAGTAGTCAAGGCAATACCAATGCCCATCAGTAAAATCTCAGGATGAGTCGCAAAAAATTTGGCTAAGCCGCTCACTGTCAGCGAGCTAGCATTCTGTGTGGCATCAGAGAGGAAGCTCGCTCCTAAAGCAGCGACAGAAAATGAACAAGTCAGTAGAAGGGTGCGAACTCTTTGTACCTTCGCGGAAAAATTGTACCGAGTGGGCATGAGGAAGTTTGTGTGATTTCATTTATCAATATGCTCTACATCACGATACGTCATCATTACGGACAACGCGTATATTTAGTGTGAATTACTAGATTTATATCTGCAAAGACTCTATCAATAGTGTTTAGAGAAAAGTGGAGCCAGTCATCTCATATATTCTTCTGTGACTTATAGAATCTCGGCTAAGTAAACTATCTAGAAAAAATTGTTTCTTCACTTAACCACGCTTCACTTAGCCACGTATGACACTTGCGATTCTCCCACTAGGTGTTATTTCTTTTTCCAGAGTTGTTCTTTCTGAAATCGGTGGAAGATCACTACGCCGATCAAAAATAACTAGCCAGCCCTTATTCAGACTCAATCCAGCAAGGTATTTATCCAATTGTTCTAGCCCATCACTCACAGGGTCTGGGCGGCCCTGTCTCCATACCTTCAGCTCCATCGCCACAACAGCTTCACCATAGCGCAAACACAAATCCATACGCCCGCTGCCAATCGCGTATTCACGTTCTAAAGAACCGCCGCCATTGACCACGCGATGCAAAAACGTCATCATCACCAAATGCGGCGCAATTTCTGCATAGGGTGCGCTTTGAAGTAGAGGCTGTCCATGCTGCCGCCAGAAAGCAACAAACGTCTTTAGTAGACCATCAGAGTCTAACTGACCATTCTCTTTTAACCAGCTAGGCTGAATTGTCGGCAATCCATCTTGCAGGCCCCGGCTCAAAACTCTAGGCAAAACTTCTCGATAAATCGGGTTAGCGATTGTCAGCTTACCGGCCTCATCGCGGCGTAATAATCCTAAATCGACTAAAAACTGCCGATCATCTTCTGCAGCAATACCCAGCCCTTGACCAGCCAACATCGGCTCTATCACCGCCCGAACTCTAGGTTCTCTCAGCCGCTCAGCCAAGCTGTCTAAGTGAGTATCTTGCCGTTTAATCAATCGTTCTTTAGCTTCATATATATGCTCTACTTCAATGGGTAGGATGGTATCTGTCACCAGCTCTTCCACGACTTCTTTTGCCAGCGCATTGACTAACCACGGCTGCCCTTGTGTCAGCTCAAAGGCAGCCGCGATGGAATCTACAGTAAACAGCTGACCAGTATCATCCGTGTGCTGCTGATAGAGTTCACCAACTTCAGAAGCCGTAAAGTTTCGTAGGGTCAGCGACTTTACCTTGATATTGAAAGGACTAGCTGTATTCAGCCGGGTGCTGCCGCCCGAAGCGACTTTGTAATCTCTTACATCTCGAAGACCAACCAGCGATAAAGAATGAGGAAATCCCTCTGGTCTATTGGGATAACCATCTCGTAACTGGCGTAGTACTGAGATTAGGACATCGTTTTGCAGCGAATCGATCTCATCAATAAACAAGACTAAGGGACGCGGTGAATGTTGCGCCCACTGACTCAGTGCTGTTCCTATGCGCGCGCCTGACGGAGCAGCTGGCCAGTCGAGTGGCTGTAAATCCGCCGTGAGACGAAACTGCGCGGTCCTGCGCCACGTCTCCAAAATAGCTAGCTCTGCGGCACCTACGTCCTCAGAAAAAGCGGCACCAACTTCCACAGAAACCATAATCGCTGCATACTGCTTGCTTTCTGTTAGGGCTTTTGCTAAGGAGAGCATGGCCGTGGTTTTTCCCGTTTGTCGGGGCGCATGCAGCACAAAGTAGCCCTGCTGGTCAATTATCCGCTGAATCTGGGGCAACCGGGCCAATGGCGGCAGCATGTAGTGAATATCTGGCTTGCAGGGGCCAGCAGTGTTAAACCAGCGAGCCATAGGTGTTGATCCATAAGAACGGCTACAGTTTAGCCTGCCAGCAGACTACCAGCTGCCAAGAGAAAAAGAGCTGCACTACAGAACTCACTATAGAAGAGGGTCGATGACGGCCTGCCAGTCTTGAAGGCTAGAGCCGGATGAAAGCGTGGTTGCTTCCGCCCCATTGATAAAAAACGTCGGCGTAGACCAGACCCCTCTGACCGTGGCAAAACGCGCTGGGATACGCGCTGCCGCATACACCTCTTTACTATTCAGCTCTTTCAAGAACTTGTCTTTATCAGTCGCTTCAGCAATATTCTCAGCTAGCCACTGATGAAACTCCGTTTGTGTTTTATCCTTCCAGGCTTCGTTAGCAAAGTCTGCCTGCTTCTCAAAAATTCGGCTAGCAGCAGCAACAAACTGCTTTGCGTTCTCTCCTGAAAGAGCGATCGCAGCTTTAGTCGCATCCCAGCTCTGACGATGATTGCCCAGCGTCATCAGCTGAAAAATCCAACAGACCTGCTCAGGCGAATACGCGGGAACAACAGACATCACATTTCCCCAGACTCGTTTAGAAAATGGACATTCCAAATCCAAAAACATCTCGACAACAACAGGAGCGTCAGCCTGGCCCAGTCGGTAACCACTGGGCCTTGCAGGAATTGGAATAGCCATGAACTTTAGCAAAGGTAATTTTTTATATTTTGCCTTATGGGTGCTTCAGGGGAAAGTTATCTTTTCTCAGCCCAAACTCTCCTGACGCAAGCTCTCTATCAAAGCGCGGTAAAGCGTAGAAAACTGAAGTTCATCAATACCGGCTTCATTGTTCCAAGTTGCCGTAACGCACAGCGGGCCAGCGTCATCGACTAAATAGGTCGTAAAATTTTCTACGCCCGGTTCCGAGCCCCCCTTAAAAGCCACTTTTTGCCACCGCTCAGGCTCAACCAGCCCAGGATTCACACTCACCAACGGCAGGTCTGCAACAGCATCCATTGCCATGCAAAGCTCGCGTGCGGTAAAAAACCATTCAACATCAATTGCCTGCGGTCCATCGTTGAAAATATTGACCGACGGTAGGGGCAAAGCGGCTAGCGCTGAAACTAGGCTGCGCTTTTCGTTGCTAGCGCGCCAGCGTCTGAGTAACCGCTGATTAGCCGGGTCTTTCAGCACAAAAGCTTCTCGGGTAGACAGAAAAGGCCGGTTGCGTTCTGACAATTGCTCGACTGCTTCGCGGCCTACAAGATTGAGCAAATGATCGGTTGCTGTATTATCGCTTTGAGAAATCATCAGCGTAGCCAGACTCTCTATCGTCAACGCAGAATCAGCCGGCCAGTCTTGAAGAAAGCCGCTCGGCAGACTCTTCCAATCATCTCGCAGCGTAACAACATCCGCCCACTGACGTTCGCCCGATGTAATTTGCTGTTGCAACACTTGTAAAATCAGCAGCTTAAACGTAGAACCCACCGCTAGGGGCTGATCAGCATTTATCGCAGCCACTTCAGCCCCCTCGCGAGTAGCCAGAACATGTAGCGATCCAGGCAAAGCCGACAGTTCATCTAACGCAGTCTCTAGCGAAAGAGAAAGCTGCGGCGTTTCAAATAGCAGGCCAGTAATTTGCCCCTGAGCGTTCACCGCTAAATGGGTGGCGACGCTACCGCGCTCAAAAGTCAGCACAAAGCCGTTGGGCACATCTTCTATGCTCTGATACTGACCAACGCTGCTAATAATGCCTTGTGTAATCTGAGAGATTTCGGCCAGAGAAATCTGCGCCAAAAAAGAATCGGCAAACCAGTCTCGCTGAAGCGTTTCTTCGGTAAACAGGCGCGATAGGATTTCCGTAGGTGCCGTCATGCTAAATAAAGCGGCCTGAGCCGAGGCGAAACGCGGTGCAAAGAAACTAGGAGAGACAACTGGCCAGCACCACAGACTAACGCTTAAACACAGACTAAAGACGAGATTTAGACTCGACTTCAGCGTCATGGATTGACATCTTTTTAGCAGTAGGCGCATGGAAATTCTAATAAAAGCAGCTTACAGAGCAGCTGAAAATAGCTCGAAAAGGAGCGTAAATTAGTCAGACTACTTGTAAATCTTAAAGGCTGGTGGCGATCGCACTTCACGCCTCTAAAAACTTCTGGCTCAATATCTAGCTAAACCCAGGCCCTCACAAATTCGATGAATTGACTACAATCACTTCAGACATCTTTTAACCGCTTTTTAGCTGACCCCATCGAATGCTCTATCGCCGCTTTGGTCGCACTGAACTGCAAATGCCCGTCTTTTCCTGTGGAGGCATGCGCTACCAGCACTCCTGGAAAGACGTTCCTTTAGCCGACATCCCACAGAAAAATCAGGAAAACCTAGAAGCCACCATTCGCCGTTCGCTAGAGCTGGGCATTAACCATATTGAAACGGCCAGAGGCTATGGCACATCAGAAATTCAGCTGGGGCAAATACTGCCGAGCTTTGAGCGCGATCGCCTGATCATCCAAACCAAAGTTTCGCCCAAAGCTGACCCTGCCGAATTTGAAGAAATCGTTAGAACCTCGCTCGATAATCTTCAGCTTGACTACATCGACTTGCTAGGGCTACATGGCGTTAACAACGTAGACACCCTGCAAAAAAGCATCCGGCCGGGTGGCTGTGTAGAGGTTGCGAAAAAGCTTCAGGCTGAAGGCAAAATTCGCCACATCGGCTTTTCTACCCACGGCCCAACCCAGGTCATTGTTGACGCGATAGAAAGCGACCTGTTCGACTACGTCAACCTTCACTGGTACTACATTTTCCAAGACAATTGGCCAGCGATAGAAGCCGCCACCCGTCACGACATGGGCGTTTTCATCATCAGCCCATCGAACAAAGGCGGAAATTTGTACGACCCGCCCGAGCGCCTGGTACAGCTTTGTCAGCCGCTTAGCCCTATGGTATTCAACGACTTGTTTTGCCTGAGCCATCCGCAAATACACACGCTCAGTCTAGGAGCAGCGAAGCCATCGGACTTTGACGAGCACATGAAAGTCCTGCCGCTAGTCGAAGACGCCGACCAGGTTTTATCACCCATTTTGGACCGGCTAGAAAAAAGAGCGATCGCAGCCCTCGGCGAAAACTGGTATCGCACCTGGAAAGAAGGCCTGCCCGATATTCAATCAACCCCAGGCAACATCAACATTGCGATCGCCCTTTGGCTTGGCAACCTGGTCGAAGCCTTCGATATGACCGGCTACGCCGAAGCCCGCTACAACCTGCTGGGCGGTGCCAGTCACTGGTTCCCTGGCAACAAAGCCAACAACCTCAGCAGCCTAGATCTCAGCGAAAGCTTACGAAACAGCCCCCATGCAGACACCATTCCTGAGCGCCTCGCCAAAATTCATGCCCGGATTGGCGGCGCAGATGTGAAAAGATTGTCTCAGCAGTAAATGGAATAACATGGTCGCCCACGCCGCAAAATTTCAAGGACAGTCCGCCCTGCTCTCCAGTGAGCTGCTGGCCTACTACCGCAAAGTCAGCCAGTCACCGCTTGCCGTAGTTGATGTCGAAACCACAGGCGCGCTGGGTCACAACGCGCGCGTCATTGAAGTCTCTGTGCTGCAAGCTAGCCTGGCCGATGGCCTAGAGCATCAGGAAACCTATTTAATCAATCCCAAAGTCAAAATTCCTGAGTTCATCACCAAAATCACGGGCCTCACCCCAGAGATGGTGTACCCATCGCCACCACCAGAAGAAATTTGGCCAAAGTGTCTGCCGCTGCTTGAGGGCGATCGCGTCTTCACCGCTCACAACCTCGACTTCGACTATGCCTTCCTACGCACCGAATACAAGCGTCTCGGCATTCGCTTCTACAAACCGCCTCTACAGAAGCTCTGCACCGTTATTCTTTCGCGCATGCTGCTCGCTGACCTGCCCTCGCGCAGCCTGCCCAACCTGATCAAGCACTTCAACTTCGACATCAGCACCTCGCACCGCGCCGAGGCCGACACCAAAGCCTGCTGGCTACTCGCCAAACTTCTACTCACCCAAATCCAAAACGAAGATGACGAGGTCCTACTGAAGCGCTTCGGTCAGCAGTGGATTCGCCTGCAAGACGCCGCCAAAATTTTGAACTGCCGCAAAGAAGACGCTCAAAAGAAACTAGAGCAAGCTGCGGTAGAAAGTCGCCTTTCCTTTAAGCGCAAACTACCGATGTATCGTCGCTGGGGCGTCGAACAGTTTTACTATCAACAGCAAGGGCAACAAATGTCACTGCTGTAACCGGCTATCGACATCAATCAATACCGTCTAAGCGCGCCTGCCTTGAGCCGCTATCTTTGGCACGCCTGTCTGCGGAGAGATAGAATTCACGGCTCTCTAGCGCTATGCTAAGAAGTGTAACGTTACTACGGTGATGCAGCTATGGCTGAAAACGATAAGGCGAACTATTCTTGGAAAGGCAGCTGGGATGCAGGTAAAGCGTTGATGATCCTCGTTGGTGGTCTGACGGTTCTGCTATTCGCTTCTGGCTTCATGTACTAAATATCTGCGAATGCACGATTACCATGCGCCTACCTGACGACAACGAAATCAGCCGTTCAGGCGTAAACATTTTGCCAATGATCGACGTTATCTTCGCGATCTTGGCATTTTTTATCCTTTCTACGCTCTACCTAACCCGCGCCGAAGGCCTCCCTGTCAACCTACCCGAAGCCGTCACCTCAACGCCGCAAGATCAGGTGGACGTCACTCTCACCATTACTGCCAACGGAGAGTTGTTTATTGATGATGCCTCGGTGACATTAGAAGACCTGGGCGAATCTGTAGATCAATTGTCAGCTGGCAGTCCCATACTGGTCACCATCAAAGCAGACGAAACAACAGATCACGGACGTGTTGTCGCAGCTATGGACCAGCTTAGAAAAGTAGAACAGGTACGCCTGGGCATCGCAACCACTCAGCCTTAGTGATCAAAAATTAGTGGTCCTAAACAAGTAAGGATACCTGATATTGCAAAGTAAGGATGCGTTCTTATTTTGTTTTGGTGAGCGTTCCCTGTCTTGATGAGCGTTCCTTAGCGAAGCTAGCTATATATGGTTGCTGATCGGATGACTCAAAGGGTATTCAGGTAATCCCACACGGATTTCAATTCTTCATCGGTCATATTTTGATAGCCCTGCCAGGGCATAAAGCGATAGTCAATGATCGAATGGTCAGGCCGAATACCAGTTCGCATCACTGCTGCAAACTGAGCAAAGTTCCAGGCGTTGAGCCCTATACTCGTAATGTCTGGTCCCGGAGGCGCACCGGGTTCTAAGCCTTGTCCGCCATGCAAATCTCTACCATGGCAAAATGTGCAGCCACCAATTTCTACGGTGTAGGCCGGACGCTGCTCTTGGTCATTAAATGCGGTGGATAGATTCGTAGTGTGATCCAAGCTTTTGGCTCTAACAACCTCTCCAGATAGACCCAGGTCAATCATCAATTTGGCCAGGGGCGTGAGTGCTAACTGATTTTTGAGATTATCAACGGGCGGTAAGCTTTGAAAATATCCGATCATGGCCCCTAGATCTTGATCCGTCAGATAAGCGTAGTGATCTGACGGCATGAATAACAGCCCCCTACCGTCACGGTTTACCCCATGACGAAGGGCACGTACCCAGTCAGCTGACGTATAGCTCGTCCCAATACCGCCTGCCCCACGGGTCAAGTTAGGCGTGTAGCCTTTACCCAAAATCGGATGCTCAAACGCCAGCTTGCCGCCCAGATCAAGGCCGTGACACAGCTGGCAGACGGCGATTGCTTTACTGACATGCTCCCCGCGCTGAAGGGAGCGTTCATCTGTGAGCACAGGGACCGCAGCAACTTCGCCCACGTCATATGTCAGCGTTCTGGCAGACGGTACCTGATATAGCCGAACGGCGATAGCTGCGATCGCAATTGCCACCACACTAACCAACCCAATGCCCAGAAGACGTCTCTTTTTCATCTCCGCTGTATTCCTTCTGATGTCAAAATCAATCCTGTAGCTGATATGCCCGCATCGTAGAACGGGTCTGCATCGTTGAGCCATCGGGCGTGGGCATAAACATCTCAAACTGAATGGGTGCGCCCAGCTGAGGCGTCCAGTAGTCGCAGCCTGTGAGCGTACCCAATGGCTTACTGTGTGAAGTGATCGGCGCAATCCAGGCGTGATAGTTACCTAGCGGCGTAGCCACATCTACAGTCCCTGTGACTTCAAGCGTATTGGTCACATCGTCACTGTTGCCAAAATCAAGCGTATTTTCATAGCGGGTTTGGGGCGTCCAATATCCTGGGAAAAAGAGTTGGGGTTCTGCTGCAAAGCGATCGCTACCGCCTAGACCCATCGTGTCTCCCATAATGAACATGTCTAACGTCTCGTCATTTTGACTGAAATAGAACAACCCTAACGGTGGGCTTAAATTCCCTTCAGGGCCTTCTACGCCGCTCAGCTTTAGCAACCGGCTAAAGACCAACGCCTTAAACGTTCCTTGCTCTGTGGTGCGCTGTTCAACGGTGACCGTTGACGAGCCTGTAAGCGGCAGCGGCTGGCCATCGCGCTCCAGCGTTCCTTCGACGCTATATTCCCAGTAATCACCTATTTGCAAGATTTTGAGTCGGTCACAGAGTGGATGTTGCTTCGCTTGTGAGCTAATAGTCATACGGTTTCTCCCACGTTAGTTTGTTCTGGGCTTATCGCCTGGCTTGTTTCTGGTGCTGCCGTTAGTGATTCAGCCAGCTGCTTGAGTCGCCGCATTTGCTTCGGGACAAAAAACGTCAGCGGGAGCCGCAGAACAAAGCCCGCTACCTTGGCCTTGAGCGTGTGTAGCTCCACGTCAATTGAGTAGTCTACTTGAGTGGTTTCATCGCTAAGCGGCGTGAGCTGAAAGAGGGCATCGCTAGAGTAAGCGGGCGAAGGAATATGAAAGCCAAACCGCTGGGGCTGTTGGCAGTCGGTTACCGTGCCAATAAAAGTCACAATCTCTTTCCCCTGTTGCAGCTTTTGTTCAAACTGGCTGCCGACGATAACGCCATTCTCTACAGGGGTAATGTAGCGATGGCCAACGGCCCCTTCTACCCACTGCACAATCTTGTCTGGCTCTTCCACACAGGCCCAGACAATCTCTGCGGGGGCGTTGATATCTACAGTTGCGGTTAATCTCATCACGATAGGCTCCTTTTACAATATTTTTCAGGGGATCTCTAAAGGGTCTTTGGAGTGAAGGTAATCTTGAGCTGGGTGGGTCCCCGCAAAAACAAGCCCTGATCGTCAGGGGTCTCGCCTGCGGCAAATTGGAGATTTTCTAACGTGTCGAGTAGGCGATTGAGAGAGATTGCCAGCTCTAGTTTGGAGAGCATGGCCCCTGGACAAAAGTGCCGACCTGCGCCGAAGGCTAAATGCATTCCTTGCGCCGCTGATGTAAGCGAGATATCGTGCTCTGGGCGAAAAATGTTGAAAGTGTCAGGCTCTTTAAATTGTCTTTCATCTCGATTGGCCGCACCTAAAAAACACATCACTTCTGCCTCTGCGGGAATCGTACCGCCTGAGACCTCAATAGCAGCATTGGTCTTACGCGGAACCATATGGGTGGGGGCAGTAAAGCGCAACGACTCGCTGATGCTGTTTTGGATGAGGTGCCGATTGGTGCGCACCTGCGCTAGCTGGTCGGGATGGGCAATTAAGTTACGCATGGTGGTGGCCAGTGCTTTTTCGGTGGTTTCCCCGGCGGCAAACACCATCAGCATTCCGAAGCGGACTATTTCGTCTTCACTAAGGCGTTCGCCGTCTAGTTCAGCGCTGACTAGCCCGGAAATCATGTCTTCTTTTGGGGCCTGTCGGCGCTGGGCAATGATCATGCGTAGATACTTGTCTAGCTGATCTCTGGACTGTTCTCCGGCCTGGGCGATCACCGGATCGCCCGAAATGTTCAAGGCCCCTCGAATCAGGGCCAAATACCATACTCGAAACTGTTCTAAATCTTCTGCGGGCAAACCCAAAATACCGGCCATAATCCGTACGGGAAACTGAGTCACAAATTCGCCAATCAGCTCTGCTTCACCGCGGTGGCTAAAGCCCTCAATCAGGCTATCTACCGTCTTCCTAATCAGTGCTTCGTAGCGAGTCTGCACATTAGTTGCGCTAAAAGAGGCCGCAATTAAATTGCGCTGCCGTGTATGTTCTTTCCCGTCGAGCTGAATGATAGTTTTACCTAAGAGAGGTTCTGTTTGGGTAGCGTAGCTGCGGGTCGTAAAAGCGGGATTTTGCAGCGCTGATTTAACATCTTCATACCGACTCAAAATCCAGGCTTTGGCCTGCAAATCGAAATACAATGGATAGTCATCGCGCATTGAGCGATAGAGCGGATAGGGATCGTTGAAAAATTCTGGTGAAAAGATACTGGGTGGTGTGACTTTTCTAGAGGTAGCTTTACTAGAGGCGGCTTGTCTAGAGTGATCGGTCATAGGATGAGCCTCACTATCGGCGTGCAATAGATCTGGACTTTGGTAGCTCATGCCTTTGGCAAAGCTGTTGGGATTGCCCGCAAGCATCTCTATTAAACGCTTGCAGGCCATATTCTCTGCACCAAAGTCTTCAATGCGTTGACGGCCCAAAACTCGTGGGGTGTCTTTTGGCCAAAAGACAATGCGATGCAATAGAACACCTTTAGCGTTTTCTCCAAACGCGCGTTTCGAAGGGATGAGTAACAACAAACAGCGCTGCGAATAACCATTCTCTACATACTGAAAAGTTTGTTCAATCAGGGCGTACTCTTCGCTGAGTGGCCGCGATACAAACGTCACTTTGACGGTGTGGTTGTACTCATCTAGATAGGTGCCTTCTGTTAGGGTGGGGGGCTCCTCGCCCAGTTGTCGAAACAAAGGAGACCACTGGCTGAGATTGCGTACATCTGTTACGAAGTCAACTGCCGTTGCCATCGGCGCATCGACAAAAATAGTGTCGGTCTCAATTTCCCAGAGCCCAATCGCAGGGGCCTTTAACCCTTGCTGACGTTCTAGGGCGGCTTTTAGCGATCGCGCTTCAAACAAGTGAACTGTCGAAATACCTTCCATAATCATCGGCGTGCGCCGCACCGGATCAATCACACTCACCCAGTGCAAATAACAGCCCGTTTCATCAGGATCTATCGCCAGGTAGCTAGCCGGGAAAACCAATAGAGGATACTGCTTGAAATAATTGTTGTAAGTGTAGCCACACTGCCACTCAATCGCGGCAATGTCGGTAGGGCCTTTGGCTGCATTGTTAGGCTCATTGAGCGATCTCACGTGATAGCACAGGGCAGATTGATAGCCAGAGGCTGTGCCCATCCAGGTATCGTCATCAATCCGTTCAACCATTCGGCTGCCCAGGGTCCATTCATTCAAGTTCTCAAGCTTGCGTAGGTAGCGAAACGCTTTATCTGCCGGGGTTTCAACATACTCTGAGGTGGCAAAGGTATTCTACTCCATGGCTAATTGACCAGAATTTGCAGATCCGAAGGTGAGTGGACGCTAGTGAATAAGGAACTGACGAGTGACTGTTAATGAGTGCAAAGCCGGTTAGGACGGGGTTTGAGGAAAGACCATCTGACGCTTGAGCCCACTGTTGCGGTTGTCAGAGGGGGGTCTGAGCGTAGGATCTATCCACACGTCTAGAACGCAAGGTCCTGTGCTGGCAATAGCAGCCTCTAGAGCGGTTTCTAGCTGGCGTTCATTTTTGGCCTGTAGGCCAGTGGCGCCTTGGGCGATCGCAAATCGGGAAAAATCCACCGCAGGCAAGGTGGCATCCGCAGTCAGGCCCAAAGTTTCCATCCCCTGGTCACACATGTTGTAGCGTCCGTCATTGAGTACAATCCACAGCGCGGGTGCGCCACAGTGAACGGCGGTGTTAATTTCGTTGTTCATCAGCATGGCACCATCGCCTACAACAGCCACTGCTTTTTTCGACGCGATCGCCGCCCCCAAAACACCCGCTGCGGCATGCCCCATAGATCCAACGCCTGTACTGACACGGTATTGACCTGGCCGGGTAAATTGCAGATAGTGCGTCGTCCATACAAAAGAATTGCCGCTATCTGCAAGCAGTATGGCAGCGGCCGGATCGATCAGCCTTGTCTGGATAAGCTGCATCAGGTACTGAGGCCGCACCCGACCGTGGCTATTAGCGGTTAAGAGCAATCCCTGGTTAGAAATAGAAGCGTTGGCAGTAGGTGGCTCAGCGGTCGGCGAGCTCTCGGACAACCGGGCTGGAAAATGGTCTGGAATATGCGTCAAGAGTGCGGTCAGAAATCTGCCAATCTCTGTACAAACGGCCTCTGTCGGTACCATGGGATAGCTCACCCCCGGCACAGCTGGATCGATATCAACGTGAATAAAGCTGACGCTTGGCGTCAATCTAGAATCGTAGAAAGAGGAGGGTTCTCCTAAACGACTGCCGAGCACCAAAATATGCTGGGGCGCGATTTTGGCCAGCTCAGCGGCTACCCAGTCATGTCCCCCCATACCGGTCACACCACCAAACAACGGATGATTTTCCGGAAAAATACCTTTACCACGCGGTGAACAAATGACCCTGGCCTGTAGCCGGATGGCTAACTCACGCACTTGCTGAGCGGCCTGCCTGGCCCCAAAGCCCACCCAGATAACCGTGGGGCCAGATAATAGCAAATCGGCATATCGTTTTACACTGGCGGGCGACAGCGACAGCTGTGATGGGTTAAGCATCGAAGCAGTCACCTGTCTGGTGGGTACGCGGTCTATCAATGCGCTTTGAACAGAAGGTGGAACAGCAAGATGTGCCATAAAGCCGCCAAGCCGCCTCAAGCCAGCGGCCAACTGCACCGTTGTCTGATTCAGCTGAGCGGGATCTTCAATAACGCTGGCAAAGTGAAACAGCGGCCCCGATCGGTACAGATCGGCAGGCATCGTCGAGAAGGTCGTCTCTTGAATCAGCCAGCGAGTCCGGTTAGCTGCTGGTGAAAATGGCGATATTAAAATCACCTTAGCCCCTTCATCACGGGCAGCTAAGAGGCCAGTTAAGGCATTCGTTAGGCCAGGGCCAGAGGTGGTAAAAACAGCGACTGGTTCATCGCTAGCAAAGTGATACTCTGTGGCAGCAAAGACAGCCCCTGTCTCGTGTCGGCAGTGAATAACTTCTATAGCGCTGGTAGAAAAGCTATGCCAAATTGCTGCGATCGCTCCACCAGATACCCCAAAAACTTTGGTCACACCCAGCTTATGCAGGGATGAGACGAGTGCTGAGGATGCCGTTATCGTCTTATGAGAAGACGCTCCTTCTAACGTTAGGTCAAGGCTGGGAGACCTCTTCCTTGGACTGCTAAGGCTCATCAATGTAACCGTTTATACTAAACACGCTCAATATAAACCGTTCAAGTCAGCGCCGGCATAAAGCTTGTCAAACGACAAAAAGCATTGAAGCCGGCCTTCTTAGGCTGTATCTCGACTGATTTACTGTCCCTTGAATGTATCTAGAGATGTGAATGTCTTTGAATTTGCAACTTGGAAATTTAATTTTTGGCCGTATAACATTGCCATCCTCGTCGAACGCTAACAACACCTCAAGCGCGCACTCGGATAGATATCGAAGGCGAGTAGATATCGAAGGAGTTTCCGGGCTTTCCCACGTTTTTTGCAGTCTCCTAAAGATTCTTATCGAAATCATCTCGGCTGTATAAACTAGCACAAACTTGAGTCAATCCCTCTTCTACGTTGTATACAGACCACCTGTTTGATGCGTCAGCAGAATCGGAGAAGCCTATGCACTATTCATTTGATTTCTCGGTTATCTGGGATAATTTCGGCGTCTTGTTAGCAGGTGCGTGGCTAACGCTAAGACTATCGCTAATGGCTGTGGCGTTTGGTTTAGTCATCGGTATTGTCGGCTCTCTATTTAGGACGTCTGGAAACCGCTTGCTCAACGGCATTGCCCTGGCCTATGTAGAGGTTATTCGCAATACGCCTTATCTGATTCAGCTCTTTTTTATCTTCTTTGGCTTACCAGCTGTAGGGCTGAAGCTCTCGGCAGAACAAGCGGCGATTGTTTCTTTGGCAATTAACTTTGGTGCTTATTCGACCGAGATCGTCAGAGCAGGCGTGGAGAGTATTCCAAAAGGGCAAGTCGAAGCAGGTCTAGCTATCGGCTTCAATAAGCTAGATGTGTTTCGTCATATCGTGATTCCGCCAGCTCTAGCCAATATTTACTCCTCGCTAGTAGGACAAGTCATTCTGGCAGTTTTGTTTACCAGTGTGGTTTCTCAAATTGCGGCCGAAGATCTCACTTACGCTGGAAACTATCTAGACGCTAGAACATTTCGCAGCTTTGAAATTTACTTTACTTTAGCGATTCTCTATCTCGCAATTGTTTGGATTGTCAAAGCACTGGCCTATGTTGTAGAAGCTCGCTTTTTTGAGTTCGCCAAGTACAGGCAGTAGTCAACACAGGCAGTAGTCAACACAGGCAGAAGGCAGAACTAGCTAAAAATCTAACGTTCTTCTAAAAGTCAGCTCTCTGACCACCCCCTCTAAAAGCTAACTATTCAGGAAGGTAGCCATGGATGAGTTTACGCTATCTCGCACTTTTATCAATCTCATAATAGCCACCAAGTGGACGATTATTTTATCTCTAATCGCCTTTGTAGGAGGTGGCCTAGTCGGCGCTTTGATTGCACTGATGCGGATCTCTTCCAACAAGCTGCTAAGTCGAATTAGCTGGCTATACATCGAGTTTTTTCAAGGAACACCTTTATTGCTACAGCTATTTTTAGCATTCTTCGGCTTCTCGGTTGTCACTGGCATCAATCTTTCGCCTTTGGTCGCTGCGGCCATAGCGCTCACCGCTTATACCAGCGCCTTCCTGGGTGACATTTGGCGTGGCTCTATTCAGGCGGTCCCTAGAGGTCAGTGGCAAGCAGCCTCTGCGATTGGCTTTGGCTATTTCGATCAGTTGAGGCTAATCATTTTGCCGCAGGCGGTGCGGTTGGCGATCGCACCTACTGTCGGATTCTTAGTGCAGGTCATCAAAGGCACCTCGCTCGCCTCCATTATTGGCTTCACCGAGCTCTCTCGGGCAGCCTCTTTAATCAACAATGTCACCTTGCAGTCGCTGCTTATTTTCGGCCTGGCTGGGTTAATTTACTTTGCCCTTTGCTATCCTCTTTCAACCTGGAGTCAGCAGCTAGAGAAAAAGCTGGCCTACAAGTAAACGCCTAGACACTTCAACCGGTCAAAAATGCAAGAAATCTAGAGCAGATTAGAGAAACCCGGAGATAGAACAGATGGTATTAGACCTGCTGAGCGCAATGTTTTCAAAGTGGCAGAGGTTTGTTGCCATCTGTCTCCTGAGCTTTTTTCTGACCGTTGGCATCGCCGCTTGCGGCGGTGAATCCGCTTCAGTAGGTTCACAAGCGCAGATTACGCCTGACAATATTGCTCGGCTTCCGGTCGAAGCTACCTTAGAAAAAATTCGAGAATCTGGTCAGGTCAAAGTGGCAGTGCCTTCGGATTTTCCACCCTTTGGATTTGTGAATACCTCTATGGAGCCAATCGGCTATGACATTGATATGGCCGAAGAAATTGCCAAGGGATTAGACGCTGAGCTAGAGATTATCCCTGTCGTCGGTGGCTATCGGATTCCATTTCTCCAAACCGATCGGGTGGATATGATTATCTCTAGCCTGGGAAAAAATGATGAGCGGGATTTGATCATTGATTTCTCTGAGCCCTACGCCCCGTTCTTTTCGGCAATCTACGGTGGTCCCAGCGCAGACATTACAACAATTGAAGATCTCGCGAACCGCTCTATTGGAGTGGCACAAGGATCGTTAGAGGATTTGGAAATCTCTAGTCTGACAGAAGGCACAAGCAATGTTGATATTAAACGGTATGCCAACAATAGCCTGACTGCATCAGCGCTAGTCTCTGGTCAGGTGGATGCGATCGCCACCGGAAATGTCGTCGCTGCCAAACTCATTCGCGATAATCCTGACAGCGAGATCGCTAGCAAGTTTATCCTGAAAGATTCTCCCTGCTACGTTGGCGTTAGAGAAGGCGATACCGAATTTGCGGACAAAATCAATGAAATTATCGCGCTTACCAAGCGCTCTGGGCGACTCAACGAAATGTCACAAGAGTGGTTTGGTGAGCCGCTACCTGATGCGATCGCCAAGACAACCTGAGCCTAAACGATATACCCATCCGAACAACAGATAAGTCAGATAAGTTCGAAAGGTATATCGGTTCAACAAACGAATTGACATCACCCTGTCTTCTACTCCCAGCCAGTCTTCTACTCCCAGTTTTCTACTCCCAGCCATCCATCTCACAGGAGCCCCGGAATGACAAGCCTACAAACCGAACTGAATGGCAAAAGCACAGCAACCTTAGAAAAGCCGCCGATTATCGTTGCCAAAAACGTCGAAAAAACGTACGGCAATGGATTCCATGTTCTAAAGGGCGTGAGCTTAACGGTTAACAAAGGAGAAGTGGTCGTCCTGATGGGGCCGTCTGGTTCTGGTAAATCCACCTTTATTCGTACATTCAACGGCCTAGAACCCTATCAGAAAGGCAGCATTGAGATCGATGGCACCCCTATTTCTAATGGCAAGAAAGGAATTGAGCTAGTTCGCCGTGAAGTCGGTATGGTCTTTCAACAGTTCAACCTATTTCCCCATCTCACCGTCCTCAAAAACATTACTATCGGCCCGATAAAACTGCGTGGCCTGTCCAAAGCTGATGCGGAACAAGCGGCAATGGAATTGCTAGAGAAGGTCGGAATTGCTCACCAGGCTAAAAAATATCCAGGCCAGCTTTCTGGCGGACAGCAGCAGCGAGTGGCCATCGCAAGAGCCCTAGCGATGAAACCCAAAGTCATGCTGTTTGACGAGCCGACTTCTGCCCTCGATCCAGAGATGGTGCGCGAGGTGCTAGATGTCATGCGATCGCTCGCAGAATCTGGAATGACGATGGTATGCGTTACCCACGAAGTTGGCTTTGCTCGTGAAGTTGCCGATCGCATTATCTTCCTAACAGAGGGCAACTTAATTGCCGATACGACGCCTGATCAATTCTTTAACAATCCCAAGGAAGAGCGGCTAAAGACTTTTCTGTCCCAGATACTGCACTAGCAGGGCGTAAGCATCCATCTCTTGATGATGCTACGTAAACCCTTAAAGCCAAAATTTTGTTTTTGGCCTATCTTCGGCACAAATCACGAGAGCACAAGATCGCTCAAACAGTTGAGTACCCGTACTTTTGCGGGTTCACGTTCGTTCTGACGACCATATCAAAAAAAGTGGGAATGCTGCAAAGAAGGCTGATATGGCGAACTAATGCTGTGTCAGCCAACTGGATGGAGTCCTCGAACAATGTGATTAAATATGCTGCTGAGAGAAAATCCTTATTTTGCAATTCTGTGCCTGACCACGATAATTTCGGGCTGTGTCGCCTTTATGGCCTGGATTCGGCGGGCAGAAGCGCCAGCAACTAGGCCCTTTACCTGGCTGATGGTAGCGATCGCCGCCTACGCCACAGCAGGCGCGCTAGGCACAGCTGCTCTATCTACCACCAGCATTATCTTTTGGGCCAAAGCTGAAGCAATTCTTTCTAGCGCGGTAACAGCACTATTTTTCACCTTTACGCTGCACTTTACCTACCGCAGCCAGTGGCTAACGCTAAAGCGGCGGTGTTTTGTGTGGGCGATGCCTATTTTCAACATGCTGCTGGTGTTAACCAATCCTTGGCATCACCAGGTCTGGACAAAGATAGTACCGATCGCTAACTCTCATCTGCTGGTTTTTCACAACGGTGCGGCCTATCTCTGGATTGCAGCCTGGTTTTATATCTATGTCATCACCGGTTCTTTACTGGTCGCTCGCTCGGTTACAACGCTAGAAAAAATTTATCGTCAGCAGGCGATTACCGTCGTCATCAGTGCCACGCCGCCGCTGCTAGTCGGCATGCTCTATGTACTAGAGCTAGTACCGCCCGGCATTAGTCTGCTGCCGATGAGCTTTTTGTTCACTGGCATCGTTTACTTCACCAGTCTCTTCCGCTTCCGTCTATTCGATCTGTTGCCGATTGCCCGCGATACCTTAATTGAAAGCATGGCAGATAGCGTATTTGTGCTAGACACCAGCGATCGCGTCATTGACATGAACCCGGCGGCTCTGCAGTTTACCTACCGCATGCCAACAACAACGCCGGTCAACTTTCAGGCCGCAGCCAGTCAGCCAAAATGGCTAGGTGCCCCCGTAAATCAGGTACTAGGCCGGTGGCCCAGTTTGTTATTTCATTGCAAAAAAGAAGCCAACACCGAAGTACTAATCAGCATTTGCCAGGAACCACCGCTGCATATTAACTTTCGTTTGCGCTTGCTGTGCAATCGCCACAGTCAGCCTACCGGTAAGCTGCTGATTATTCGAGACGTCACAGAAGCGCAGCAAACTCAAATTGCCCTTCAGCAAACAAACGAAATTCAACGCCGAACCCAGCTAGAACTGAAGCGTACCAACGACCTGCTAGCACAGCGGCTACAGAAAATTGAGTCCCTGCAAGGGCAGCTAAGAGAACAAGCCATTCGAGATGGACTCACCCAACTGTTCAACCGTCGCTATTTTGAAGAAGCACTGATCTCGGAGTTCGCGAAGGCCAAACGAAAGGGAACGCCTCTAGCCCTTATTCTCATTGATCTAGATAACTTCAAGCGGGTCAATGACACCTATGGCCATCAGGCAGGTGACTGCGCGCTTCAGGTATTTGCCAACGTAATTCGCCACCACGTTCGTACGAGTGATATTGCCTGTCGCTACGGCGGTGAGGAGTTTATTGTGGCGCTTCCTGGAATGACTATGGCAGAGGCCTATCACCGGGCAGAAGCGCTGCGACGGGCTTTTCAAAAGACAGTTATTCAATACAAGGAAAAAACCATTCAGGTCACTATTTCTTGCGGTGTGGGAGCGCTACCTGAGTGGGGCGGCAGCCAGGATGGCCTGATTACCCTGGTAGACAAAGCGCTGTACAAGGCCAAACAAGACGGACGCAATCGCGTCTGCCAAATTCAGCTTAACAACCTGCCGCCCGATGTCCAATATTCGAATATCGAACCGCAGCTATCGAAGCAATAAGGCCCTTCACCCATCCTCAGTCCCAGCTTTCTAAAGCAGAGGTCCAAGAAGATAGCTGCGTGCTGAGCTGCGATCGCCTCGACTCAAACGTTGCTGCCACCCAGATAAATACCAGCCCTAGCACAATGCCAACTGCCCATAGCAGCAGCGAGTTAGCGCTAATAAATAGCCACAGCACCCGCAAAATCTGCGCAATAAACGTCGCTGTCCCCACATACAAAAACGCTCGCACTTTCAAAATCAGTCCAGCGAAGACAAAGGCAATCCCTAAGAAAACCGCGATCGCAGCAAACAACAGCAGCGGACGGGAAACTTCTGTTTGATATAGCGCTGATAGGCCCACCAGCCCGCTCGCAAGTATCCGCAGCCAATGCTTTTGCTGCCGCTTAGCGCTGTTATTAAAAGCGCTGTTATTGAAATAGGGCTCTACTTCTGCCACATACAAAAGAGAAAGACCACACACAAGGCTAAACGTAGTACTCGTTAGCCAGCTAAACCTATCGAGATAGTCCAGCAGCGATAAATCCAGCAGCAAAATGCTGAGATAGCTCAGACGAATGCGATCGCACTGCTTTGCCATCCAGGCATAAAACGTAGCCACTAATAGTAGCCCCGGCGTTCGCCACGAGCCCATCGTAATACTCAGCGTCAACATCGGTAGCCAGAGCCCCATCAGCCGCCAGGGTTCGGACCATCCCCACCTTTCCCACGGCGCGTAGTAAAAAGCAGCACCGATGACACAAGCAATGGCACCGCCCCAGGTAAACAGACCGCTTCTATCGGGAAACCACACATAGCGATCGTAGGCAACACACAGCAACGCGCCCGTCAAACCTATCCAGGTCCAGGCAGAATGATCCAGAACATAGGGGTCCGGCGTCCAGCGACGGTTGCCAACACTCAGGGCATAGCCCGCCAGCAGTAAAGAGCAAAGGGTCCATATTGCAATTCCCCGAGGTTGGCTAACCCCTTCTAGCGTGGCAAATACACACAGCAGGCTACCGCCCACCCAGTGAAGATGGCCAGCCAAACTAACCGCTTTAGGAGATATTTTTAGATAGCCAGGCAGCCAGCGCCGAGAGCCTCGATACAGCACCGTTATTACCAGCGCAAGCCCTGCCAACAGCGTAATTCCATCACCAGGCCTGCCGCCACTAGCCTGCGATAGCTGATAAATCAGCAGCTCGTAAGTTCCGACAGAGAAAGCCGCCAAACCTGCAAGGCTAAAAAATTTCAACTCTCGCTGACGCCTACCGATACCGACCAGTAATAGCCCCGTCGCTAGCGTGAAAAAGCAAGTATCTGCCTGGAACTCTACATGGCCCAGCAAAAAGCCAAGCCCTGCTAGAACCAGCGGAATATTGTGCCAGCTGTCACGGTAAGGAGGATGCTTGAGTACCCAGAGATCAGCAGCAATTTCCAATACCAGCGCCAGCGCCAAAGTCGCAATGCCAACCGTATGCAAAGCAACGCCCTGCAAAGTCAGCCCCATGACCACAGCAACTTCTGTCGCCCAGGCCAAACTCCAATAGCGCCATTCAATAGGGCGATAGCGAATGAATTCAGCCAGTGCGGCCATCAGCAAAACAGTCGCGGCTAATGCGTAGCTGCCATAGAGGCTTTCGACACTCGTTTCAACCACGATAGTCGACGAATCTAGCGAGATAGCAACCGCCAAACAAGTCGCCCAAAACAAATACGCCACCATAAGCAGCGCCGCCCAAATCCTGGTAGCTCGGACATAGATCAGCGCCATTTCATTCGATCGGCGCATCAGGCCCCGCTGAATCAGCCACAGCGACCAAACCGCAATCACCCAAAAAATCAGCAGCCGACCAGCGCTATTTTTTAAAGGCTCAATCAGGCTGTACCAGGCAGCGCTGCCCACCAGCAGCAACCCTGTACCCACCGTAAAAAAGGCGGTGTAGCGACTGCGCAAAATTTGGCTATTAAGCCCCATACAGAGCGTCGCCACAGCAGAGCTGACAATTGCCATCGGCCAGGTCTCTACCCACGGCAGCTGCAGAGCCAGCGCACCCATCGTAATTCCAGCAGCAATCTGCGGATAGAGCGCTCGGCGGTGATTCGCAACAACCGTAAGCATCACCGGTACAGCTAACCACAGCCAGCGAGGATGCTGGTCGTAAGTTTGAATCAACAGACCGTAGCTAATAGCAGATAAGGCCAAGGCACCCCACCAGGCGTTGAGCTGAAGATGAACCTGGCGTAGCGTCAGGTGAAGGGCATACCAGGCGATCGCCCCCCCTAAAAATACGCTGGCCCAGTTCGCTGTACTCAGCTCAGGCGCAAAGTAATGAATCCAGCTAACAATGCTTAGCAGCCCGACGCCATGCGTCAGCGTCACCAAATTATCGGGCTGTAGCTGCCGTTTCCACAGCACCCCAATCAGCGTCAGTACAGACAGCGAAAGATTCACAGCAGTTGTAAAAGGATTACCCGCACTCATCAGCGCTAGGCCAAAGCCTAAGGCAAGCGCTAACAGTTCGCTCAGCTGACTAAGCGAACGCTGCTGCCGTCTGCGCAGATAAACCGCAAACGCTAACAGGCCAAGAACATAGGGAAAAAGACCGATACCTGCCCAATTAACCTTGGCAACCGTACCGACGTCAAACCAAACAGATAGCCAGCTTAAAAGGCGATCGCGCAGAGTCGTCGGCACCACAGACCAAATCAATCCGTAGGCTTGTAGCCCAACCCCAAGGAGGGCCAATAGATAAAGCTGATGCCAGGTTTGCCTAAGCCGATACCACAGCAGGCTGATGGCCAACACACTAATGGCAATCGCCTGTAATGGCGGTACCTGGGCTACCGACACAATCCAACCCAGTAGCAGCAGCCCAAAGCCTGCTCGCTCCCAGATAACGCGACTGTCTTTATAACGCGTCAACCACACCAGCAGCCACCCACAAATACCTGCCGCCAGCCCCAGCTTACTAGGCGCAACCTGAGCAATCCAAAGGCTACGAACCAACAAAATGAGTACTGACAAAGCCACCGTCAGCACATCAAAAGAGAGTCCCTGAGCGCTATTCTCAGTGAGACTCTCTGTAGCATCTTCTGCGCTATCTTCAGCCGCTAGCGCGTTTTGTTGACGGCTTTGCGCAGGATCTTCTTGCGCAGGATCTTCTTGCTTAAGGCTTTCTTGCTCAAGGTTTTCTTGCTTATAGTCTTGAGCGGTTAAATTAGCAGCCGTACTTACGGTGCCAACATAGGTTGCAATCACTGGCCAAATGGCCCAGCCCCAGCCCCAATGCAGCCAGCTCAGTCCTATCAAATTCAGCCGATTGGTACGGCGGGGCATTAGTTCAGCCGAAAGTCCAAGCGGGAAAATAGTGAGTGCGATCGCAGCGACAAAAGCAATCACAACCCCCAGCGGACTGCCCAGCACACCAAAGCGATCCATCACCCAAAAGTTCACCGGAATCAGCAGCATCGTCGTCAGCGCCAGCATCCGCCCGGTGCTCTGCAAATTCTCCCGCTTTTGCGCCCAAATACTCGCCGCCCAAAACGCCAGCGTGTAGGCAAACAAAACGCCATACTGCCCTACTGCTGAAAATGAATCCCACTGACTCGCAGCCAACACCCCAGAAGACACCACAACCAGAAACACGCCCAGAAATAGCAGCCAGATAACGCTAATTTCTTCGACTAAAGAGGCGATCGCCTGAGCAATCCAGCTCACTTTTTGAGGCCGCGGTGCCGTCAAACTATCAGCAGCAGCCTCAGCAGATTGACCCACCAACGCAGGCTCCATGTGACCAACATCACTATCAGCAACATAAGTTCCACTCACAGACGACACAGACAACCGGGCGTCATCCTGGCCGCTTACAGCCTGGTCACTGGCCTCAGGCAACGGCTGACTCAACACAGCCGCAATCTCTCTCACCTGACGATCTGAAAGCAATCCCAGCTGCACCCAGCTATCTAGCCCGGCTAACAGCTGCCGCTGCATCCGTTCATTCGTTAAGTCCAGTAAAATTTTGAGCTGCATGATGGTTTCTCTGAGCTGCCAGCCAGCATAAGCGCATTCGGCCTTGCCGTCACCAAAATACAGCCAAACGGCCAAATGACACTGAAAAAGCCGACCCTCGAAACAAGGAGAGTCGGCTGACGTGTATCAGGGTGAACTAACAAGAAGGAAACTAGAGGAAGTCACCCCTACAATCGCGCTTTACTGGCGCTTTACTTACGTCGGTAATAGATTTTCTGTCCCTCATTTGGCACAAAGATACACTCGCGTGCAGACGTCCAGAAACTCTTCCACACAGACTGCTTCGACTTACGGTAGTAGTCTCCTAAAATTGGCTTAATCGCCTCAGTCGCATCCTTTAAGTGATAGTGAGGCATCCCCAAAAAAATGTGATGCGCAACGTGAGTACCAATATTGTGATGGATGTTATTGACAAAACCGTAGTCGTAGTCAATGGTCGAAAGTGCTCCTTTCAGGAAGTACCAGCTATCGTTGCGATACCAGGGAATTTCTGGGTCAGTGTGGTGTAGATAGGTCACCAAATCAAGCCAAACTACAAATACCAGATACGGCATAATGTAGTAGTTAAACAAGAACAAAGGACCCGCCGTAAAGCCTAGCCAGGCAAGAAAGCCAACAAACAACACAATACAAGTCGTGCTGGTGATTACATCCCACTTCTCACTCTTACGAAACAGAGGACTGTTGGGCAAAAAGTGAGAGCCCTGGCGACCGGGTGAACGGAAGAAAAGATAAAACGGATAGGCAAACAAGAACAGCGTAAAGCGCACAAACTTAGCACCGCTACCCATTGCGTCATAGGTCTCTTCAGAAATGGGATACCAGCTTTCATCGGTGTCAATGTTACCGGTGTTGGCATGGTGGGTGCGGTGGCTAATGCGCCAGCCATGGTAGGGCACCAAAATGGGCGTGTGCGTCAAGTGTCCAACCAGGTTATTCAGCCACTTGTGCTTAGAGAAAGAACCGTGACCACAGTCATGACCAACTACAAACAAAGCCCAAAACATGGTGCCCTGTGCAAGCCAGAAAAGCGGGAAGAAAAACCAAGAATTGATGCTGTAGGCCAATGCGTAGAGACCAGCAACAATGCCAAAGTCTAAAAACATGTAAGAGAGCGATCGCGCTGTAGAAGGCTCAAAACAGTAGGCGGGAATGGCGTCTTTGAGATCCTTGAGCGTAAAAGGAAGATCTCTAATCGGAGCAGGGGAGCCGGAAGCTCCCTTCGGACGAGTACTTAGCTGCACGTATTACCTGTTGATTGGAAAACCGAAGGCATCCGCTAAGACCCAGAAGCTGCCTCCATATGAGTCAGTTAGTTTTGGTCCTTAGCGTGGCTTCACAAAGATTAACAATACTATAAATCGTCCTCTTAGGGGAAAGACCATCGCGAAGAAATAGGCCCAGAGCCCCATGCTCTTAGGCTGATATACCTAAACAAATGAATCTGTTCAGGTGCATTTGTTCAGATGCATCTGTTCAGGTGCATCAAGGTTTCATCTCCGCTGGCAAAGCTACAAAGCAGAATGGATCATACCCCAAATAGCAGTTTTGTAGGCAGTCGGAGAACTGGTCTATTAGTCCTGAGTAGCTAGAGAGCTAAACGGACCTTCACGTATATTTTCATAGCGTAAAGTCGCCAGATCAAAATGCCTTAGAGCGGCGACTACGTCACAATAAAAGAGATTTTTCAGTGACTATTCGATCTCCGTAAATTTGTCTATGTCTTGCCTGCGGATTTAATTAGAATTTGCTACTTTTTAACCAGATTGCGTTGTGGCACCAAAAAGAGCAACGAACTCAGTCAAATTGCGCAGAATGTATTCATCATCATTCAGCAATCACTGCGCAGGTCATCTCATGCACCGTACAACCACTAGCGAATTCTGGTTCACACTCCTCTTCAACGTCGTATCTATTCCATTCACCCTGTTGCTGATCGTCATGATTGTGAAGCAATCTGTTTCAGTCCGCGATTATTCAACAACCCTAGACTCATCACGCTCTGCCGAGACACCCGGCTTTGCAGGTGACACATTGTTCTAACATGGATAGTCACCCTTACAACAGCTTACGTCCCAGTAGACCCGAAGCCGCCTTCTCCTCTTAATGAGTCTGAAAGGCGGCTTGTTTGCTTTAAAGTGGCTTTGATAATCGGCGTGATAACCATCTGAGCAATCCGCATGCCAGGCGTTACCTGAAAAGGCTCTTTTCCGTGATTGATCAAGATCACACAAATCTCCCCTCGGTAGCCAGCATCGACAGTACCCGGCGTATTGAGAACAGTAACGCAGTGCCTAAGAGCAAGACCGCTACGAGGACGTACCTGAGCTTCGGTACCGAGCGGAAGTTCAATAGCAAGGCCAGTGGGAACAAGGGCGCTCTCTTGAGGCTGAATTACACAAGCGGCGATCGCACACAAATCCATTCCAGAATCATCCTCGTGCGCATATTGAGGCAGTATCGCAGCTTCATGCAGCTTTAGAACTTTAACGGTAGCGGTTTGCATAAGACGAATTCACGCGACGAATGTGCACAACAAATTTACACCGGGAGTTCAAACAATTTGGCTCTAGCAATTAGCTCGCCCTTCGCCTGAATCATGCCATCTAGATTAGGTGAGTCAATGCGCTCTGCCAACCAAAAAATACAGCCATTCCAACCACAATAGTCAGCAAAAGATTGCGGGTGAAGTAGCTGATAGCGATCGCAGCGATCGCACCCACCAGTCTCGCATTCATGTAACCCACATGAACGCTGCCATCATTTAATAAGACTTCTGGCACCACGATGGCACTTAGTACAACAGGCGGTACATAGCGCAACGCACTGAGTAAACCCGGAGAGAGTTTTATCCGACTGCTCGCACCAAACATAACGTAGCGGATAGCAAAAGTTGCGATCGCCATCCCCAAGATCAGCAATACTTCAGTCATATCTCGTTTCCTCTCGTGACTTTTCCATGTATTTCTCTATGTCTTTGTCGTTTGTTTGTTGTCGAACTGCTATTGAACCGCTATTGAACCAGCGGTGGGCGAAAAAGTCTCTCACTAACAACGCCAGCGCCAATACCCATAACTGCGGCCAGCATCAGGCCTAGCTTATGCGGCAGCGACGCGCTCAACAGCGCAACCAAACCCGCAACAACAACAGCTATCACCATTGGCTGACGCTTCAGATAAGGAATGACCATGCCAATAAACGTAACGGACATCGCAAAATCTAGTCCCCAGTCAGCAGCATTAGGAATCAGCTGCCCCAGAGTAATGCCCAAAACCGTACATAGCTGCCAGTTCAGATACATCGCCAGTGCCGCGCCCAAATAGTACCAGTGCTTAAACGGAGCAGTATCCTCAGATTCGTATCGACGAATCACCACCGCAAAAGCCTCGTCTGTGAGCAAAAAGGCCAGTGGAACTTTCCAAGTCTGTGGTAGCTGCTTGATATATGGAACCAGGCTCACCGCATACAGTAAGTGCCGTAAGTTAACTACAAAGGTTGTTAATACAATCAGCAACCATCCAGTTTTAACTGCTAGCATACCGGCTGCAATAAATTGAGAAGAGCCTGCAAAGACAAAAGCAGACATCGCTAACGTAGCCGCCGGAGAGAGACCATTGTTAGTCGCTAAAGTGCCAAAAATAATCCCAAAGGGAATAGCCCCCACAACTAGCGGAATTATATCGCGAGCACCTGTCCAAAATTCGCGCCAGGCGGAGGGCGCTTTAGCTAGATCGGCATCTTGATCGTGCGAAGACAATTGATGATATTGAGAGCTGTGAGGTCGAGAGTTGTGAGACTGAGAGCTGTGAGACTGAGAAAAAGGCATAAATTACGCGGGTGCGAGCCATTAGCCACCAGCGTACTCAACCGTCTACCTTCAACGATTGTACGTTTTTGCACCCTCGCACATATTGACCAGGGGTAACGCCTATCATCTTCTTAAAATGCCGGTGGAGATGGCTTTGATCTGTGAATCCTGTCTCCAAAGCCGCGTCTGTAATAGACCAGCCTTCAATCAGCAATCTTTTAGCCTCTCGAATACGAACATGGTTGAGGTAGGCGTGAGGCGGTAGGCCAATCTGCTTACGAAAAGCCCTCAGCAGGCGCAAAGGCTTAAGGTTTACCAGCGCTGCTAGCTCTCCAAGAGAAATATTGTGAACGTATTGACTGTGGAGATAGTCCTGCACTTGCGCAATAGCAAGGTGTTCTTTGCCAATCGGCTTAGCGTCGGGGCGATCGCTAGCATACGACTGAATCAACCGCGCCAGTCCCCACAAAAATCGAGACTCTCTTTCTAGCGCGCAAGGAGAGTTTTCTAATGTTTTATGCAAATGAACTAGCTGCTGATTGAGCCGTCGATCGTGAATAACCGGTGAGGCAAAGTAGGGTACCCGGCCTGGCTTTTCAGTCAGTTCTGCTACTGCCTGCTGTAGCCAATCAGTCGCTGGCAACAGCGTGCGATAGGTCCATCCGTTCGCAACAGCGGCCTGGCCGGTATGCATCTCTCCCGGCTGAGTAACCACGATACTGCCCGCAGGAGCCGTGTAGGTACTGCCTCGGTAGTCAAACGACATTGCGCCATCTTGCACAATAGCGATGCCAAAGCCTTCGTGCGCATGGCGTGAAAAGCTGTAGGTAACATAGGTAGCATGCAGCATCTCCAAATCGCGAAGCACCGGATCGCGCCAAAATTTCACCCGTTCTTCTCTTGCCTGTTTTCTTGAGTCCCGTTTCCTTGAGCTCCGTTTTCTTGAGTCCCGTTTTCTTGAGTTATGCAAGCTAGATTTACTTGAGCCATTCATGCTAAGGACTATGCGAGTTCGCAAAACATCTAAACCAACTCTATCGCTAAAGGCTGACGCAAAAAGACTGACGCAACAGGTTTGCTGCACTCTAGCGTGTCATCAGAACACTGTCTTGTACGTTATTTCACGCCCGGCATCTTTCTCTGTATAAATCCAAACGCTGATTTGGCGTCAAGCCCCTGTATCAAACATGTGTCAAATCGACTTGACGCGTTATCTCTTGACGCGTTATCTCCAGTTAAGCTACATTTGCTGTAGCGATTTGGACTATCATGAAAGTCGCTGCATTGAATAGCTGCACCCAGTAAGCAGCTGTCACACATCGCAAGCTATGAACGCCCAATCTAACCCTCTCCACATCTTCAGCAACAGCCTAAACGGGCTGAACCTGCTGCTGCGCGGGCGCGCATAATACTTTTTACCCAATTACATACACCCAGTTACAGACTCTATCCAGCTTGAGCCAACCACGTTCGCATCCGACTGACGTGAAGGGAAAAGCAATAGAGCGGGTTATTCTCCTATCCGTCTCTTATCCAATAGTCTTTTGTTGCTTTTTGCACTGTCTTGGCGCTGCAAAAAGCGTGTGTTGTCTTCACTTAAACTTCGACCAGACTTCGACTATGAAATTTCTTCTATTTCTACAGCTTCTACAGCTAAACCTGCGACTGACTCAGGGCTGTCAGGCTCAATCCTGGCATCCTGGCAGCCCTGATCCAAAACCTACGCCAAACAGAAAAATGCACCTGCACAAACAAAAGTACAACAAACAAAAATATAACAATCCATACAGGCCCAATTCACACAAGCACTATGTTGACTCATCCTTCTACTAAATACGCCGCCTTCAAACCAGTTAACTTGCCCGATCGCACCTGGCCCAACAAAACAATTACCACCGCGCCTACCTGGCTTAGCACCGACTTGCGAGACGGTAATCAGGCCCTAATAGAGCCTATGGACATCACCCGTAAACTGCGCCTATTTCGCACGCTTATCAATATAGGCTTCAAAGAAATAGAGATCGGTTTCCCTTCAGCATCTCAAACCGAATTTGACTTTGCCCGCCATCTCATAGAGCACAACCTCATTCCAGATGACGTCACCGTTCAGGTCCTCACCCCCGCACGCAGTAACTTAATTCACCGCACGTTTGAGGCGCTAAAAGGCGTTAAGCAAGCTATTGTTCATGTCTACAATGCGACTGCGCCTACGTTTCGCCAGGTTGTGTTCAATCTAGATAAACCAGGTACGCTACGCCTCGCAACCGAAGCGGCCACGCTCATCCAGCAGCTGGCTCATCAAAACCGTGATACTCACTGGCGTTTTCAATACTCTCCTGAAGTCTTCACCTCAACCGAGCTTCCCTTTGCCAAAGCCATTTGCAACGCAGTTCTAGGTATTTGGCAGCCTACCCCTGCGGCCAAAGCCATCATTAATTTGCCAGCTAGCGTAGAAGTCTCCACGCCAAATATCTTTGCCGATCAGGTTGAGTGGATGCATCGTCACCTCGACTACCGGGAGGCCGTTGTGCTGTGTGTTCATCCGCACAATGATCGAGGCTGTAGCATTGCAGCCGCTGAACTAGGCCAAATGGCAGGTGCCCAGCGGGTTGAAGGCTGCCTATTTGGCAATGGCGAACGAACTGGCAATGTGGACCTGGTAACCCTCGCAATGAACCTGTACACCCAGGGGATTGCGCCCGGTCTTGATTTCTCCCATATGGACAATATCATCCGAGTCGCAGAGGACTGCACACAGCTGCCCATACATCCACGCCACCCGTATGCAGGAGAGCTTGTCTTCACAGCTTTTTCAGGCTCTCATCAAGACGCAATCAAAAAAGGATTTGCCGCTCGCCACCCTGACGACATTTGGGCCGTGCCCTATCTGCCCATGGATCCAGCTGATGTCGGACGGTCTTATGAATCTGTTGTTCGAGTCAATAGTCAGTCGGGCAAAGGAGGCGTTGCGTTTTTGCTAGAGCGAGACTACGGCATCATTCTGCCCAGAAAGCTTCAGATAGAATTTAGCCGACTTGTACAAGCAGCCGTTGAAGCCAGCGGAACAGAAATAACCGCGCAGACTATTTGGCAGCTGTTCTGTCGGGAGTATTGCCAAGAAATAGGAACGTTTCAGTATCTATCGCACCAGTCTATTCAGCTGGATTCAGGCTGTGTGCAGCTGTCGGCCACGCTTGATCATCGAGATAAAAAGCTAGCGATCGCAGCCACCGGCAACGGCCCTATCAACGCTTTCATCAAAGCGCTCAATATGGCTGAGCCTCTCAATTATTTAGGGCGCATTCAAATTCACCACTACGAAGAGCGATCGCTGAAAAACAGTCAACCCAACCGTCAAGCTAACAGCCAGCCCAACGACCCACCCAATGATCACCTTGACAAACAGAGCGGCAGCGAAAGCCAGGCCCTAGCCCTAATAGAAATTAGTACCGACCAGGGCAGCTATTTTGGTCTCGGAATCCATCACAATATTGTTACCGCTTCTTTTCAGGCGCTAATCAGCGCCCTAAACCGTCAACCGACATCTCCTAACCAATCTTGTTTGCAACCCGCTGCGTATGGGAATGATCGAAATAACTGAGCGGCCTTCTATATGGCTATCTGCGCTTAGCTGTAGCTTTTGAAGCGTTGCTTATGACGCTTACGAAGGGCAAAAAGCCCATAGCAGGTAAGCAACGCGTCTGCGCCAATGTCTTAATGCATTAGGACATTGGCTATATCTGCTGAGTGCATACTCTGCGAGAAGGAAAAAACTACAGCAGATAGCTACACCTTATCAAGCGGAATCATCAGTTCACATTCTAAGCCCAGTCTCAAACCACTCCAGCAAACCGCTATCTATCGGCAAGGTAAAAGTGATATGCGCCTCGAAAAAGAGCCTCAAGGCATTTTGATTGTTGACGATAATCCAACCAATCTAGAAGTCTTATCGGAGTCTTTGATTCAAGAAGGCTTTCAGGTTGCTGTGGCAATAGACGGAGAGAGCGCCTTAGAGCAAATCAACTATCATCCCCCTGAGCTCATTTTGCTAGACGTGATGATGCCAGGCATGGATGGGTTCGAAACCTGTCAGCAACTGAAAAGTAACCCAGACACCTGTGATATTCCCGTCATTTTTATGACAGCCCTATCCGATGCTCAAAACAAGGTGCAGGGACTTTCTATAGGAGCCATCGACTACATTACCAAGCCTTTTCAGCACGAAGAAGTCGTCGCTAGGGTACGCATACATTTGCAGGTGCGTACCCTAACCCGCACACTACAACAGCAAAACCATCAGCTTAAAGATGAAATTGAACAGCGCCAAAACGCTGAAGCGCAGCTCCGACAGGCGAACGAATCCTTAGAAAACCTAAACCATCAGTTAGAAGAGCGAGTAGCAGAAAGAACAAAAGATCTTTCTGACGCACTCAGAACGGTCCAGCGGGCTCAAGTACAGCTCATACAGCAAGAGAAGCTGTCTGCGCTCGGTCAGCTAGTTGCAGGCATCGCGCATGAGATCAACAACCCTGTCAACTTCATTCATGGCAACATTGACCATGCCAGCGGCTATACAGAAGATTTATTAACCCTCTTCAAGCTGTACGAGCAGTATTACCCTAATCCTGTCAGCCATATTCAGAACAAACGAGAAGAAATTGACATTAGCTTTCTGGCAGAAGATTTACCTAAGCTGCTAGCTTCCATGCAGGTCGGAACAGATCGTATTCGTGATATTGTTTTAAGCCTGCGAATTTTCTCCAGACTAGATGAAGCTGAAGTTAAAGATGTCAATATTCATGAAGGCATTGATAGTACGCTATTGATTTTGAATAGTCGTATCAACAGTTTGATCACAGCTGTTCCTATCAATATTGTCAAAGAATACGGCAAACTGCCCAAAGTAAAATGCTACCCTGGTCAGCTCAATCAGGTATTTATGAACATCTTGAGCAACGCGATTGATGCCCTCGAAGAAAAAGCAGAGAGCCATTGTCAAAACGACGGCCCAAACGACAGTCAAAGCGACTGGATTCCAGAGCTCAAGATCATAACTAAATCCATAGATCAAGAAAACGTCAACATACTCATTCAAGACAATGGCCCGGGCGTACCAGACTCTCTTCTAGAAAAAATATTCGACCCATTCTTTACAACCAAAGCGGTAGGTAAAGGAACCGGACTAGGCATGTCCATCAGTCACGAAATTATCTCCGAGAAGCACCACGGTACCTTAACCTGCAAACGATTAGAGGAAGGGACGGAGTTCTCGATCACAATCCCCAATTTTCAGGACGTAAACGATTAGTCGTATCGTATGCGCTCTCTGCGATCGCTAGATATAGATCTGCTTTCAAGCAGTCGAGTGTCCGATGCCTTAGCTTTAGGTCACAGACCCTGAGTTTGCAGAGCTTGGGTCCAGGTCTTGCTCCCAATAAATAGAAAGGGCACCGCCTACGACAATCAGCACCATACCGGTCAGCGCGATCGCATTCGGTATCTCATCGAAAAACAGCCAGCCAATAATCGCCGCAAAAATTACGCTGCTATATTGAAAAATGCCTATCTGATGGGGTTCAGCCAGGCTGTAGGCCTTGACTAGCAGCAGCTGAAAAGTTAGAAACAAGCCCGCTGCCGCTGCTGCAATCTCTAGCGTATCCAGCGTTAGCGACTGCCACTGCCACAGGGCAATAGGTGACATTAGCAGCGTGCCAATGAGTAAGTAGTAGAACGTTTGGGCCAACGGCGTCTGGGTTTTGCTGAGCGATCGCACCGTCAAAAACTCAATAGCCGCTGATAGCCCCGCACCCAAGCCCAGTAAATTAGCCGGGTTACGTAGCAGACCTGCGTTGGGCTGCACCACTAGCAATAGCCCTAAAAAGCCCAGTGAAATAGCGCCCCACAGCTTGAGCGAAATCTCTTTATTCAGTGCAACCACGCCAATAACAGGAATAAACACAGGCGTCGTGTTAAGCAGCACAGTAGCATCTACCAGCGAGCCCAGGCCAGCGGCCCAAACAAACAGATAAAATCCGCACAGGCCAAAAACAGCGCGTAAAAAATAAAACGGTAGCACCTGCTTATTCCAGCCGGCTAATTTCGTCTCTCCGGATATCTCTGGTTCTGATATTTCCTGTCCTGATATTTCCTGTCCTGATATTTCCCGTCTGCGCTGCCACCAGGCAACAGGTATGACGACCGCTAGCGCAATCAGCAGTAGTAGCCACAAAAACTGTCCTGGGGCGATCACTTCCAGCGCAATCTTGCCCAGCGCACCTTGAAGCGTATTGGCTAAAAATCCTGCCGTGATTAGACCTGCGCCTAGCCACAAAGCAGCTGTCGAAGCAGACGAAGCCTCTACATTCAAAGGATCTGCATTAAAAGGCTCTAAGGTCATAGTTTTTGAATATAGAAAAAATAGCTGCTGATAGACTGTTGAAGCGGATCATAGACAATGAAGCATCAGCAGAGACAAGCGGACGAGACGGCCATGAAAATAGCAAAACTAATGTGTATAGCACTGTTGCTGCTGCTCGTCAGCTGTGGAGTACTGAGCCAGAATCCACCTCCAGAAGCTGTCGAACTGGCGATTACACAGCAGCTTATGCACAAGCAGCAGTCTATTGCTCAGACTTTAGAACGCTCAAGTCATGCTAACCCCGTTGCAAATCTAGAGCCCAGCTTTGAAATAGAAGATATTAGCGTCAGCAGCCGAACCAAAGTTACAGACTCAGAGCAGCTCTCTCGTCCGGAAATCAACGAAGTCTATAAAGTTAACGGAACATTTAAAGCGAAACTCAAAGCACCTGGATACCCCGAATCAAGCAGTCCCTTTGAGGTGTATTTAGGAACAAATACTTTAGCCGACCCCCCAGCTGACGGCGTTGAAACCTGGTTTTTGATCCAGCCCTAGGCACTAATCAACAGAAGCCGCCTCAATAAATATGCGCTTCACGTCGTCATGAGACGAGCGAATGTTTTTCTCGATTCGTCTCACAGCCGCTTCTATCTGATCGGCAGACAGCTCATCTTTAAATTCAATGTTCAATGCCAGCATGACATCCTGTGGACCCAGATGTAGCGTAATCGGCGAGTCAGAATCTGAAACGGCTTCATCAGAGAGCACCAGATTGTTGATACTCTCACGGGTTTCTGGCGAAGCGCTTTGCCCTACCAGCAGACCTTTGGTTTTGGCTACTAGCGCAATAGAAACGACGGTTAATAGTAGACCGATAGAAATAGAGGCGATCGCATCATAAAACGGATTACCCGTATGCTCGCTTAGCCATACGCCTCCAAACGCGATCACCAAGCCCATTAGAGCGGCCGTATCTTCCACAATCACGATAAAAGCGCTCGGATCTTTGCTCTTTCCAATTGCTTTCCACAGCCCTATGTCTGGATCGGTCTGCTGCTTGTTAAATTCTCGGATCGAAACGGTCAGCGCCGCACCTTCAAACACCGCCGCTGCAATCAGTACGCCATAGCTCACCAGCGGATCGCTGGCGGCCTCTGGAAACTGTAGGCTGCGCACCCCTTGAAAGATAGAAATACCGCCACCCAGCGCGAAGATTAACACCGCTACCATCAGCGACCAAAAGTACAGCTCCTGAGCCCGGCCTAGCGGATAGTCTTCACTCGGCTCGGCTTCGCTTTGCTTTAATCCGTACAACAGCAGCACTTCATTCACTGAGTCGACTACCGAGTGAATCCCTTCTGACAGCATGGCCGAGCTGCCGCTAATGTACGCGCCCACAAACTTAGCAATGCCAATGGCGACATTTGCGGCCATCGCCGCGTAAATTGAAGTTTTAGAAGAGCCTGTCGACATACCTATTTACCTTGTTTCTGAAACCTGCTGAAAAACACCGTCCTGCTCAACTAGCTCATCCAACATAGAGCGATATCCGCATTGAGAACAGCTCGTGCTGGGCCTGTAGGTATCCAAGCTCTGCCCGTTTTGTCCCTGCTTCTTAGTCTGCTTACCGACAGCAGGCACATGCCAGTTGATATAAACTTGCTGACACTGCGGACATTTCACGGTAATGGTCTGGCTCATAAAAGTTAGTGCTCCTGATCAACACCGAATCAAGCATAGCCTTGCCCGGGCTGCGGCACGTGGCAACGTCTACTTAATCGAAATCTTGCTAATTAAACCTTTTCTTTAGAAATCGCCCATCTAGAACGCCCAAACCTACCAAAATTAAGCTCATGCCCACAATAGTCTCGCCGCTCAGCCGCTCGTTGAGAAAGGTTAAGCTCATAATCAGCGCGCTGAGCGGCACTAAAAATGACACTAGCGACGTGTTGACAACGCCAATCTCGGCCAGCAGCTTAAAGTACACAACGTAGGCGAGCGCCGTCGAAAACACACCCAAAGCGACCACCGATAACCCTGCCGGCCATGACCATGCCCCTTCAAAGTCGGCACGTGACGGCGTCTCAACCCACAGCATTAGCGGAATGGCTATCAGCGAACCCATCGTAATCGTCATCGTGGACACAATTTCTGCGGGTATGGCCCGAAACCGCTGTCCCCAAAAGCCCGACAGCGAGTAGCACAGAGCAGCACCTAACATGGCTAGCTCACCTAGCCCCCTAGGGTCTAGGTCACGTAGCACCTGAAAGTCAATCAACACCACCACACCGCTAAAGCTCAGCAAAACGCCCAGACCGCGCAGCAGGGTAAGTCTTTCCTTACCAACCGCACTAGCAATCACTAAGGTGAAGACAGGGGCTGAGGCAATTAAAATAGAGGCCAAGCTAGCATCAATATGCTGCTGACCCCAAACGACCAAACCGAACGGAAGCAGATTGTTCACGGTGCTAAGTGCCGCACATTCCGCCCAGACAGTCGCGCTTTTAGGCAGCTGTTTGCCCTGAAACTGAACAATCAAATTAAGCACAATTGCAGCAATTCCCATTCGCCCAGCCACAATCATTAGCGGCGAAAAGGTCGGCAGCGCAATTTCCATAAAGATAAAAGCACTGCCCCAAAAGAATGCAGGCACACAGAGCAAAAGCCACTGCTGTAGAGACATATCAAAACCGCTGCTCTGTGAACATTCTCACGCTTTTATGACCGGCTGTAAAAACCGGTCATAAAAGCGCTGTTGGCGTTTACGCCACTTCGTGACCCGCCACCGCAATGGCCTCCTTCACCGATTCTTCAGACATACTGGAATCAACTTCTACCGTTTTCTTATCTACATCAACATTCACAGTTGCGTTGGCATCGTGCGTTTTAATCTCTTTAGTGATTGTTTCACCGCAGCCTTCACACTTAATAGAAGGTACGTTTAGCGTCATCGCCATGAATAAAATCTCCTGACAAAATAAAATGTCTTTAGGGGTTGAACACTGCTGATAGTAACGGTTGGAGCGACCGCTTAGATGTACTCCTTCCGGCAGAAATTCTACAGGCCACCGACAAATCTACCTGGGGCTAGCAGCCGGTTGGGATCAAACTTTTGCTTAATATCGCCCATCACTTTAAGCGCGTTTCCGGTGTAGCCCCAAACGTCTATGTTTCGCTTCAAAGACTTGGGTGCCTGCAAAAGCGTCAGGAAGCCGCCGTTGTCCTGACAGTGCGATCGCATCTTTTCGAGCGCCGCCAAAAACGATGCCTGCTCAGCGATCCCGACTGGCCACTGCACCCAGCCGAGCCCGCTGCTGCCATGCAAAACGACCTGCGCTTCGCTGTGCAGTGCGTCATCTTCTAACATAGCTAACAGTGGCGGCAAAGCACTGGGCCGCATACCTACTTTGCACAGCACGCCATCCGCTCGAATCAGCTCGCTCGCCTTGCGCCAAAACTGGGTATCAGCGTCGTCGTCCAACTGCTGGACGTGCATACTATGCATAGTCGCCACGGTCTTCAGCCGAGCCGTCTGCTCTTCCACGCCATCAGCAATTCCCTGAAAGCGAGCGACTAGGCTCATATGCTTACGCGCCTCGCCGTCCGTCATGGCTGCAGATTGACGAGCCAGCGTTAAATCCAACGCGACTGGCGTTAGCCCAGACATACGAACTTCCGCTACGGCCTGCTCTAGCGCCGTTTCACCACCCGATAGCACCAGCGTGCGCGACACCTGTTGAATAGGGTACAAACGAAAAGTCAGCTCGCTCAAAATTCCTAAGCTACCGTAAGCACCAGTCATTAGCTTCATCAGATCGTAGCCTGCCACGTTTTTCACCACGCGCCCACCAGCTTTGGCTACCTCACCGTCGTAGCGAACAAACTGAACACCAATCAGCATGTCGCGCAGGCCACCGTAGCGCTGCCGCAAAGAGCCCGCGTCTGCGGTGGCAACAATGCCGCCGATAGTGGCCTGTTCAGAGAAGGCGGGATCAATCGCGAGAAACTGGTTCTGTTCTGCTAGCTGCGATCGCAGTTCACCAAACATCAGCCCCGGCTGCACGGTCACCGTAAAGTCACCTACCGCGTGCTCCACCACTTGGTTCAACCTAGCGGTACTCACGACTAGATCAATCTCCTCAGCTAAGCCTCCCCAGCTAAGCTTGCTAGATTGCCCCGTCGCCAGCACCCGCCATCCCTGCTGACAGGCCATAGCCATAACTTTAGAAAGTGCAGCCGTTGAGCCAGGATAGGCGATCGCCGCTGGTGGCTGGTCTGAGGCGATCGCTGCTGTAACGTTCTCCTGCTGCTCAGGCGAAACGTCAGCCCAGGCAACGCTGTTTCCTTCTAGACCAGACTCATCCAACACATCAGCCAGCAAATCAGGCAGATCAGATAGTTGAGAGGCGACCGCTTTACTCATACGTCAACAAACCACGAATACTGTCATGGTTTAACCCTAGCGCCTAGTCGATACCAATAGATACCGGCCCAGTAGAAGGTGCAGAAGCGGTTGGACCAGTACGAGGCTTACGGAAGTCTTGATAGAGGCGATCGCGCCACGTCCAAAACGTCTCAAATTCGGGCGCATCCGCAAGTCCAGGCACACCTTTGCCACCAATGCCCACGGGTAGATCAACATACAGCGCCGTCGGAAACTTAATATACATAGAAAGCCCAGCCACCGCGAAGTCAGCTAGCGTAGGCGTCTCACCACAAAGGTAAGGCTGCGCGCTCAAAATTAAGCACAGCGATTCTAAATCCTGACGCAAGATATCCGTAGCAGATTTCACCGCATCGCCACCAAATCCGACGCCCGTACCCAACAAGCTCAGTAAATCACCAGGCACTGAACCCACAGCTGTTTTTACAAGCTCAGGCGTAGAAACAGGCAGCAGCGATGTACGGAAATTAGGATGTTGATTAAACGCGCCAATCATCACTTTGCGAGCGTTCAATCCGATTGATTCATCGGCCCAAGCCTCCATCATCAGACAGAGCCCTTTCTGCTTACCATCCGCTGGGATCACAGCTCTGTCGGGATACTTGGCGTCCAAGTACCGGGCGATCGCCGTTGAATCTGGCACCACTTCATCGCCATCTTTGAGTACAGGCACCTGGCGCTGCCCAGACATTCTATAGAGGTCTATCTGGCCAATGCCCGGGGAAACTTCAATAGTCTTATAGGGCAATTGCTTGTAATCCAGTACCAGCCGTACCTTTTCAGAGTAATGAGATGCCTCAAATTGGTGCAGCTCTAACATTAGGACATTTCCTCTTATTGGGCTAATTTTAGTGAAAACCGCAGGTAGCTACATCTCCCTTACAATCAAGTTTTAACCTTCCTTTACCGAGAGAAAATTTGATTACCTTTAGCGGCTTGCATTTGCGGTAACGCATCTGATTACAGCAGGCATTTGTAAATTTGCAAACGCCCCATTGGGTAGATTCTCCTATACACTTTGTAAAAGCTTAATGAAGTTTGGTGAACGCTTTACGTTGTTAAGCAGCTCATAGCTGTGTTGTTGCATCGTACATGTGCGCCCAGCAGATGCGTTCAGCGGCTATCGGCTTCTCAATAGGCAAGTAAGCAGGCAATCAGAGTATTTGCCGCAGGGTAGGTCAAACAATCGAAGCGCATTGCGGTGAGGCGCAATGCCACAAGGGCCTTCTCTTACCACCTAGCCAGCCTTGCATCCTACGCGTTGCAAGACGAGCCTATCCCTCACCCGCATCTCACCACAAAAAAGACCATCAAAGACATATAGAGGATCTATGCAAGCTAACAACAGCCCCCGCTTTCTCAAGAATTTCATGATTGGCCTTGTCGCCAGCAGTGCGGGTGCCTTTATTGCACTTCCCGGAAGCGCAATGCCTGAGTCTAGTGAAACTAGCACCGAAGTTGAAGCTACTGAAGCCGTTGAAACGCTCGACGCCGTTGAAGCGCCTGCACCTGGTTCTGTGGAAACACTTCCCACAGCAGATGCTGAAGCGTTAGAGGTTGAGCCAGTTGCTGCCGACGAATCCATGGAAATGGATGTTGTCGAAGACACTGAGCTAACTGATGAGACCGTCGTCGAAGACACTGAGCTAACTGACGAGACCGTTGTCGAAGAGTCTGAGATGACTGA
>CALDSK010000106.1 GCA_937911865.1 uncultured Synechococcus sp. | reverse complement strand
GTAGCCCAAAGGTAAGGGTTGATCCAATTTGCTCTGAACGGCATCCAGCGTCGTCAGCAGCCCATCAGTGCGAACTTTGTCAACCACTTGGCGGACCTTATCGGGTTGTTGGCGGGCTTTATCTAGCCAATTTGCCTGGCCAAATTCCACCAGCATGCGCTCAGTTCCAGCAGAAACCAAAGAAGCTTTGGTTTGAATGAGTAGGTTGCCAGCTTGGGGCGCTGGAGCTGGCACTTCATGAACTTCGGTCTTGCCAGTAGTGAAAGATTGAAGAATTTGTTTCATAAACCAAGGGCATCAAGAACAAGTTTAGAGAACCGCATTAGAGTAAGCAGAGTCAGGATGTACGAGTTGACATCATTCCACTGGAATAGCAGGAATAGTACTTGTAATTTTCATAACTTGATTTTCAAGATGCATTATTGCTGAAACTAGCGAGGCTAAAAGTCCCCCAAAAACCTGTTTTTCATTTAAATCAACATATCTCAACAAGCAACGTAGTACTGTGTCGGATTATTGATAACTAAACTTATTTGGATGGGTTTCTGCCTGATCGACAAACTGCCGACACCAAAGTTCAATACAAAGTAGAGAAAGCAAAGTATAGCTAGCGTCTAGCTCGCCCTGATCATTGGCATGGATTAAGCGCTGCACTGCAGCCGGATCAAATAGACCGCGCTGAGTGAGGCTTGTCTCACTCAGTACATCGGCTAAAAGTTCGCGCAATTCATAGCGTATCCAGCGGCGCAAAGGTGCACCAAAACCAGATTTAGGACGATAGATAATGTCTCTAGGTAGATAAGGTTCCATTGCCTTCTTGAGCACCCATTTACTCTGACGACCTCGCTGTTTGTACTGGGGTGGAATGTGCGCTGCAAACTCAACTAGCTCCAAGTCAAGAAAGGGCACCCGCACCTCCACCCCAACAGCCATCGACATTTTGTCGGTGTAAATCAAATTATGGTCAGTGAGGAAGAAGCGCTGCGCTAATGCCAACAACCTTTCTAACGGGTGAGTAGTGGGCGGCAACTCAGCCAAAAAATCTAGAATGGGAGTCTCTGCCCATGAGTGGGCTAAGGCGTCCTTAAAGTCTTGAGTATAGAGAGCTGTTAGGTCTTGGCGGTCAATCCAGCGAAAGTAATTTACTAGCCGATTATCACCTTCTAAGGCCGCACCGCTAAAGAGTTTGCGTAGGCGTCTGCCTAGCGATCGCCGTTGATCAAAACTTCGACTCCAGTACTCTAAGCGCGATCTCACAATACGAGGCATCCAAGCCCAGTAGCGTTCTGCCATTAGAGCCCGATGGCGACGATACCCTGTAAATAGATCATCTCCTCCAGCCCCTGATAGCAAAACCTTAATACCCTGTTCGCGAGCCAGACGACAAATGTAAAGCACATTCAAGGGGGCAGGGTCAGCTAAAGGCTCATCTAGTTGCGCCACCATTGCTGGCAAATCTGCCGCCATGCGAGCTGCATCAATTTGTACAACATTCAGCGGCACCTTTAAATGCGCAGCCACACGACGAGCATAGGGCAAATCATCAGCGATACCACCTTCTTTAGCTCCAGTGACTTCAATAGTGAAGCACTGGAGCTCAGGTTGATGCTCACGGGCAAAGGCCACAATGCTGCTAGAGTCTAATCCACCAGAGAGGAAAGCGCCTACGGGAACATCCGCCACCATCTGACGATGTACGGCTTGGCGTAAATGACGCTCGGTTCCATAAACTGCGGCATCGGCATTCATTGACGTTGAAGACTGATAACTTGTGCTCCTCGCTGAGTGATGAGAACGCAAGACCGGCAGTTGATACCAAGTAAATTGGTCAATGATCTCTCCCTTTTTCAACCAGATACCCTCGCCAGGACCCAGCGAACGTATGCTTTGAGTTGGGGTGCTAGCGCCAGGGCACCACAGAAAACTCAGATAGCGATCAATGGCGGCAGCGTCAAAATTCTGAAACGGTTTATCTGATTGCTCGCAGTAATCTGATAGTAACGGGAGCAACGCCTTAATCTCACTTGCAAAGGCTACTCCCGCCTCCATAAAACTGTAATAAAGAGGCTTTACACCCAGAGCATCACGAGTCAATAGCAACGATTGAGAACGCGAATCCCAAATAGCTAAAGCAAATATACCATTTAATTTTTCTGTAAAAGATTGGCCATACTTTAAGTAAAGATTGATAATAACTTCAGTATCAGATCCTCCTTTAAATTGGTAAGAATCTTTAATAAGCTCGTTCCTTAGTTCTAAAAAGTTATAAATTTCGCCATTAAAGGCAATACAGATTGTCTTTGAGCTATCCCACATAGGCTGATTGCCTGCTGGAGAAAGATCCAAGATTGATAGGCGCGAATGCGCAAGCCCAACTGCAGAAGTCTGGTTGTAGTAGATATCTTGATGATCAGGACCTCGATGGCTAATCAAATCATTCATTTCGAAAAGTAGGCTTTTCGAGAAAGTTCCATTAAAACCAGCTAATCCACACATATAGATCTAATCAGCTTGAATTCTCTGTCGAAGTTCTTGATGATGAGCAAAAGCTAGAAATAATCCCCAGAGATACCCAAAGCAGCGGATCAATAGCATAATTATATGCATGCAAACCTTAATCTAGCCTCCCAACTACAGCTAACCATAAGGCGAACAGCTCTCTATTATATAGATTTAAGCATTTGCCCCAAACAATTAAGCAATATCCCAAAATACCGAGAAAGACAATGGATGATATAAGTCCATACTGATACAAGTAATTCAGTGGAGAAAAATGCACATAATGAGATATATCGAGGTATGAAAAAGGTGAGGCATAGACCCAACCAATACCTCCTCCGGTTAAATAATGTATTGAATTACTTTGAAATTCCTCATAAGAATTAGTTATTTCAAGGACTCTCCCCCCAGATGCGATATTCAATTCTTCTAAACTATATCCGTCTGAGAAAAAGTTTAAAAGCATTATTTTTGAGTAGACTAACCCTAAGATAGGGACTTCTTGAAGATTAACTTCCCAAATCGAAGTGGCATAGAAAAAAAGACATATTAATAGAGGGCATACAAGAGTAAGTATACCAAGTCTTATTCGCAACTCAAATCGACGAATACCAGCCGTAGTCATACCAAAAATGAATGGCATGGATAACAAAACACCTCTCTTTCCAGAAAGAAAAACAACTGCTATGGCTAGTAAAACATTCAAGTACTTGCCGTCTATCAATGCCAAGGCAAACGGTAGCAAGACCGCACCAGTTGCAATGCCAATATAAACTTGTTGGTCTCTCAAGCTCCTTAGTGACCAAAATATAAGAAGAATCAATATAAAAGTGCTTAGGAATAGAAAAGATGCTTTTCTAATCATTGAGGTGATGCGCTGTCTTTTCCAAGAAATATTTCTGGCTGTGGTGTACATAAGAGCCGCAAAAAAAGCTGAGAATGCATGAGAAATAAAGTATCTTGGAATGCCTTTATATACGATTCCAAATATAACTCCTTGAAAAGCTAGAAAGAAAAGGATAGAGCTTAGTAAGTCAATTTTAACTTTCCTCATCTTTGATAAGATAAGCAGTGCCAGAAGAGATATTAATGGATTCGTAACTTTATTGAAATGAGATAGTATGGCACTTCCATCATACATTCTCACCAAGGATACATAAGCACTAAAGCAATTGATTGAAACTGCAAAATAGAAGAATACAGCATTTACGCTAAAAAAGGAGACTTGCTGGCCTAATTTGACTTTCCAATTATAAGTCATAAATATCTCTGAGCTCTCTTATACTCTGGATACTATGGTCGACTTCTGACGAATGACTATCAACAGAACCGTTTATAATAGGAGAGATATTACCACTCAAGCAACCACTCAAAACATGAGATAGCAATTCTCTTTTTTCCTTATAAGAACTTTCTGGGTCTTTAGTGAACTTAGTGTCTATCTGAGCAAGAATATCTGACAACTTGCCTATAGAATCTAAATAGTAGAAGTTTTTCCCGGAAATATAGTAAGGGTTGCCTAAATGTATTACAGGAGTGCCTTTGAAGGCCGCCTCGAAACCTACGCTTCCAGTCCAGACAAGAACAACATCACAAAAACTAATCGCTTGCCTAGCAGCTATGTTAGGGGAAAGGTTTATGATGTTTTGATAAGTCTTTAACTTGCTATAGAAGTGATACGGTCGAAGCCCACAAAAAGCAGGATGTTCTTTGACATAAATTACAAAATCAAGAGAGGAGAGGACGTCCAGCAGCGCAAATAGAGTGTTGTAGTAATCGATATACTCGATTGATTCACACCAATAGTCAACAGTGCATTCTGGAAAGTACTGTAAAGGGATAAAAATCTTTTTTTGCCGATGATATTTTGAAACCTCCACATGTGATAAATCAACATACTTTAACTGACTGAAAGAATAAAAATTGAGATTTTGTCTGGCTATGACGTAGCTGCTATAAGTATGAAGAGATAAAGGATCTTGCCTAATAGTTCTTGTAAAAGAATAATAGAGAAACCTTGCAATATTTCTCGACTGCTTTTGAACTCCCTTAAAAAGTGCATCAAAGGATGACTCGGGCTTTAAGCCCACTAGAAAGTCAGGAGTGTAGTTGGATTTTTCCAAAAAAGCTATGCTCTTTTCGATTTCTGTATCTGAGACCGCTCTCAAATAATTATATTCTCCGCGTGATGTGACTCTAAAATAGCCATTGATAAAGCATGGAATTATCCCTATAAATTTGATTTCTCTTAGCTGACATGCCAAATGAAGCAAATCTAAACAGTAACTGTCTATCGTGGTAGATAGAATCACGTCCGGATTAACTTGGTCTAAAACTGTTTGTAATGCCAGCCACATGGCTGCACACATGCGTGTCGCTTGCTCCTTTGGAATGTTTCTGAGCAAACGGCATCGTGAGCAGATATCTTTAATTTTAAGATGCCCTACTTGAGATAGGAGCTGCGTAAATCCTTCGCACTTTGAATAGAAAATATAAAATTCTTCTTGTAGTTGAACTGTTCCTTGCCCTAAAAAATCACTCACATATTCAATCTCAGCATCAGGAAATGCTTCACGACTTATTCTCGCGAAGTTAGCCTCATTCCACGGACGTGTATAGCAAAGGAGTTTCATATTTCTCTATTTTAACTAGAGTACTTTACTCTAGAGCAGTTCCAAGAAAAGCATATGCTAAAAACCCCGTAGACACTTAAATATAGCCCTGTGAGGAAGACCAATAAATTTGGCGATAACTGATAATATAAAACTGTCGTATTACCCAAAAGTGAAATGACTAAAAAACACATCATTGCTGAAGTTAAAACTCGTTGCCTCTTCATAAAGAAAACTATTGGGCTAATACTTCCAGATATTGAAAAAATCATCATTCCCAAACCTAAGATACAAGTTGACTGAAATAAAGTTGCATATCCCTCAAGTAAATGATTTTGCATAATCCAGGCTATCGCTAAAAGACCAGCAAATGCCGGAATCGCAATTAAGGTACTTTCTCTTAGTTGCTTCCAAAAAATATCTTTTGTGCTTCCTTCTCGCTGATATGCCTCGCCAATTTCAACTACACTTACAAAGTTTTTTGACGTAATGGCTAATGATGCTCCAACGCATAGCTGGAATCCCAACATATAAGAGCTAAGAACCGCAGCAGAGTGGTACCTCTCTAAAAAAAATCTATCAATAAATAAAAGAAGTGAGAAAGCCAGCGTAGATAAATAGGCTGGAAAACCGGCACCTATTAAATTTAGGTACTTTTTTACAATGAGCTTAGTTGAGGCACCAGCTCTGCATAGATTAAGAAAAGGGATGCCTGTTTCTTTTACTAAAGAGAACAAAAAAATGTAAGAGATTGGGATTAGTAAATATGAATTTAGTATTATACTTTCAGGATTTAGGAGAGCCTCATGGCCAAAACTTTTAACTATAATTAAGCTTGCTAAGATGGTCACGTAAAGAATTAAATCCGGCAGCAAAGATACGTAAAAATACTTTCGTACTCTCAATATAGGTTCTAGGCTAAAGAAAGGTGTTGTCAAAGTAAAAGCGATCGCTGATAAAGTGTATATCTTTCCGATGTAGAGACCTATTAAAAACACACAGATAGCAATCATTATTAAGTGTGCAGAATAACCAATTAAAAAAAGGCATTCGTCCTCAACAGATGTTTTTTCCTGATTTCGATAATTTTCAAGGATATAGCCACTAACGCTTCCTAGTTGACCTGTTAACATGAATTTTACAAAATACAAGAAAAACGCAACTTCTCCAAACTTCTCTTCTCCCTGAACTCTTGCCAGATATAATGATACACTTAAAATTAGGGCTGCTGACGCAAAACGTTTGAAAATATAACTTTTCTGAATTCTCTCAGTTATGGTACTCACAAGATTTTAGATAACTGATTTTGCATTTTTTGAATGTTTAATATCACTCTAAAGCACTTTTTCGAAATTGATTGGCGTTCCCTTTTTGATAGAGTATCTTGACTGTTTTCCTAGTAATAGTGAGTAATATTTGGGAGGAAGACCATGCCCAGGTCGAATAACTCTTAAGTTATTAGGCGTAAAGGGCTCGCCGGCTTCAATATCAACGGCAGCATAGATAGAACGTCGAAAAACTTGAGAGGCTTTCTCAGCAGATATTGGCCCCAACTGAACTTTGCCCAGAGCTTGCCAAGCTCTCTCGGACTCAACAACGAGTTGAGCCATTTCCTCCGGTTCCATCGAAAAATCAGCATCAACTCCTCCGTCAGCCCGTCGCAGAGTAAAGTGCTTTTCGATAAAGGTTGCTCCTAATGTAACGCTAGCAACGCTAGCCCCAATGCCCATCGTGTGGTCAGACAAGCCAACCTGAACATCAAACAAATCTCTTAGATAAGGAATCGTCCGTAGATTGGTGTTTTCTGGCGTAGCCGGATATGTACTGGTGCATTTAAGCAGCACTAAATCTTGGCAACCCGCCTCGCGGGCAGTACGGACTGTTTCATCTAGCTCAGCCACTGTGGCCATGCCAGTTGAGATAATCATGGGCTTGCCCGTACTCGCTACTTTGCGAATGAGAGGGAGGTCGGTATTCTCAAACGAGGCAATTTTATGGCAAGGGACGTTTAATTCTTCAAGAAAATCAACTGCCGTGGCATCAAATGGTGTGCTAAAGCAGATTAGGCCTAACTCCTGACATCGCTTCATAATGGGCTCATGCCATTCCCACGGAGTATGAGCTTTTTGATAAAGTTCATAAAGGGAATACCCGTGCCAAAGGCTTTTAGGGTCATCAATAAAAAAGTCCCCGTCGGCGATGTCTAAGGTCATGGTATCAGCAGTATAGGTCTGTAGCTTTACCGCATGAGCTCCTGATTTGGCCGCTGCTTCAACAATTTTCAAAGCCCGATTTAGCGATTGGTTATGGTTGCCAGACATCTCCGCTACGACCAAAGGTAAATGACCTGGCCCAATTTTTCGTCCTTTAATACTGATGACTTCCATCAACTTTTCACCTTCTGTTAATTGAACCTTATCCGCGAGAAACCACAACTTATTAAGTCTCACAAAATCTAAAATCTGGCTATGGGCGCTGGCTTAGCTCAGAGTAGTAGCTGGCTATAATCGCGTTCTCTGACCGTAGACAAGGGATTCCAGAAATAATTGGATAGACACACAAAGCTTCAGGGCTAAATAGTACCTCATCATACTGCCATAAGGGAGAACTGGTCTTTGGGCAAGCTAAGACGCTACATTCAGTGCTTTCAGATGATGACTTTTTTTCAATAATAGTAATCGCTGTTGGGTTTAAAGGATTAGTAGTGACAGGAAAAAGCTCATGTTTAGTTACCAGGTAATTCTGTTCTCGAGATACTTTAACTAAGTTCTTGCAATATCCGTGATATTTCATCCAGATCTTTGCATCTTGACTAGCGAGCTCGTAGCCAGGTTCTAGTAATATCAGATACTTTTTAGTAACTCGATATAGCTCTTGTAAAATAGGTTGTTCGTAGCCACCGTTTGGTTCAATCGAGTGCGAAGTATAGACTACGTCAATAGAGTTAGTCCTAAACGGTATCTTGAAAAGACTTCCCGTACATAGGTTGACATTGGAAATAGAGTTTCTGTTTAGCCAGAGTTTGGCATGTGCAAGTCTAGACCAACATAGGTCAAAACCATAAGCTTTCGTCTTTTCGGGTAAGTTGCCAATCACTTCGCGTAGTGTCGTTGCTTCCCCAACACCAGCTTCTAAGACAGATTTAGGATTACATAAAGCAAGAATCTCTTTCGCAATAGCAGTGCCATATTCTGCTTTATGTTTAGCCATTGACTCATCATCTAGAGCTGAAATATAGCTGCCGGCCTGAAGGTCATATGATAATTCAATGATCTCTTCAGTGTTTTGATTGGACTCTTCAAATTTCCTCAGCAGAGACATTATATTTTTCCCTTGCTGATATAAATTTTTAAGCTGCTTGGGACTAAGCTGATTCATTATTTATCTCCTTTTTATTTTTTCTAAGATTGACTTTTTATCAAAACAGAATATTCTGAAATTCGTGCTCTGATAAGTGATTGATATGTAGCCAGAATTATAAACTTAAGATTTCTAGCTGCCGTTAATTTTTAAATGAATGCAGATAGCTAATTTTCTCTCATATATGTCTGAAATTTTTAATTCTATGACTATGAAAGATAGAGAGCAGATTTCTGCTTTTGAAGCGGGATGATATACATCAGTGCTATACAATTGCTCTGCCTACTATAAAGGCTTCTGCTGCTGAAACGCCGATTGTTGCTCCACGCCAGTGGGCTAAATGTTTGACGGCTTCAATAGACCGCGGGTGGGGCCACGATCGCAGCTCTGATTCATAGACTGTAAGAGCATCTACTTTGTCGGCCAAAGTAGTTGAAATATCGACAAACCAGTTGGGGGCAAACGCAGGGGCTGAGCCTGGGGGTTGCCATTCTGTGCTAGAAGGCACCTCAAAGAATAGCAGGGTCTTAACCGGATGATGAGGTTGAGGACGGCAAGCGGCAATTACAGCGTCGTGGATGCGCCGATGGTCAATTATGACGACGCCACTAAGGTGAGTGTAAACCACCGTTGGCTGAAACTTTTGAATGGCAGCCTCAATGACTTTGACGATATCTAGTAGATCACAGCTATCCATTCGGTTATCAGGAAAGTTATGCAGGTCAACTGCTTTAGCCCCCAAAAACCGGCTGGTTTCTTTTGCTGCGATCGCGAGAGCACTCAGTTCAAACTGCCACTGCTCAGGGTTGCGGCTGGTCGCTCGACTCGTAGCGCCTTCCGCCAGAATGAGAATGTTGACGATATCACCTTGCTGGCTGTGTTTCGCGATCGCGCCGCCACAGCCTAACACCTCATCATCAGGGTGAGCCGCTACCACCAGTATGTTCATGACTCAGCCCCCTCAATGGGCGTAATGATGACATCGGCAACTACCCGCCCGCCATATAAAGCTGAACGGCTGAACTCAAATCGAAATCCTTCATATTCAATAAATGCTGGAGGATAGCCTTCGGCATCCAACATGCGAATTTTGTCATGCATTTGTTCTAGGGAGTTCACCTGACTGAGTTCACTGTCAGCAGGTTGGCGGCGTTTGAAGACAACGGCTTCTCCTGTTTGGGGTTGCGGCTGAGGCTGTTCTCTAATAATTTGTTCAATCATGGCAAATGAGAGACGAGTGATCCGCATGTAGATTTCCTCAGCGTTACCTCCGAGCCCGACATCTTGCTTCAAGTAAACAGGGCCGGCATCAAACTCATGGGTCATGCGTAGCGCTGTCAATTTAGTGAATTGATGACCTCTCATGATCAGATTTTGGAGTGGGCTTCCCCCCCTTCCATAGGGAACGTCAGTCATATGAAAACAAACGCACTCGTAATGATTAATAATTTCCTCTGGCACTTTCCAAGACCAATGGAGAAAGAACAGATAACGCGGATTGATCGCCTCTACTTTCTCAGCCGTAAGCTCTTCTTTTGCAGCAATAAACAGCCATTGACGCTGATCAAAATTTTGCGCTGCAAAAAGGCTTAGATTCCAATCCTTGCTGCCGACAACAATATATTTTTGATCTGCTTTCATTGAACTATTCTGATTGAGAAAATATGGATATTTTTAGAATATAAGTATGTCCCGCGATATCAAAGGTGGCTGGGTAGGAATCATTATCGCCATCTCTAAGCAAATTAAACTGTTCTCGAATGGTCTTGTCCACATTCATTTGGCTATCCTGGGGACGTCTTCTTGGATAGAAGGTGGGAGTGCCAACCTGATCCTGACCTTGTTGAACAACGCTGGGATACTTCGCAACAAATTGTTGGCACAGTTCAATGGTTTTCTGCGCTTGGGCCGCCCGCAACTCATCAATAAGCTCCGTGCCATCAAAAACTAGATGATCTTGTAAATAGATTTTGCCACTATCGACATTTGCTTCTGCTTCAAACAAGACAATAGGAATTTTATTTTTGCCCTCTAAAATTTGCCATGTCAGAGGTGACCAGCCTCTACCCTGGGGCAAAGCACTTTCATGGACAACCAAATTATGTCTATTTCTAGATAAGACGGCTTCAGAAGCAATTTGTCCACAACTTAGATAAAAAACGATGTCTCCTGGTGTAATCTCTGCCACCTGATGTAACCCTTTCACCTGATGACCTTGCGCTACCAACAGGTTAAACAGATTAGGAAGATACTGATTTATCCAACTGTTAATATCTGAAATAATCGTAATTTTCAAGCTCATTTTACCTTGTCAGCTTAGTTGCTTAATAAGCTATCCATTACACGTTTAGCACCCCATCCATCAACCTGCCGACGACTGCGATCGCTCATTGATTGACGCCGCTCAACCGAAACCAGTAGGTGACTGATGGCTTCATTCAGCAAATGTATTCTGATATCAGCGAACCAGCCAACGTGATTGACGATATTAAGCTGATGGAGCTTTGCGGCGATCTGCTTTTGATTATCAGCAATCGTAATGGTCAGGCTAGGTAGCCCCATAAATGCTAGTTCCCAAGAGGTGCTGCCACTTGCTGCAATCGCGATGTCAGCCCAAGCCATCAATTCGGGCATGTTAGTCACGTTTTGACGCAACTCAACTTTATGCCGACTCGCTTGAATTGCCTCCTGCAGTATCCCATAGTGAGGATTGCTTGCCCCCACAACTACGACCACTTCCAAAATATCAACTTCTATTTGCAGTAACGCCTGAATCACCTTCAAGGTGACATTATCTGGATCCCCTCCACCCAGGGTCACCAAAATCTTGTGCGGATGAGACGTGGTTTCCCGGTGCCACTCGCGCCAGGGCCAAAATTCTTTCCTCAGCAGGGCGTAGCGCGTTCCGAGCAGTAGTTGGGTATACGGCTCTTTATCAGGATAAAGTCTCTCATGGGCATAAATGTTTTGGTTTAATACCCAGTCAGCATAGTAGCGATCAGCATGGCCATTATCGTCTATGAATAAAACGCGCAATCCCGCTTGTTTAAGCTGCTTTTGATAGACCGAGTCAAAATGGTAGCCATCAACAACAACAGCTTCAGCTTTTATTTCTTGAGCCAAAGCGATGGTGAGATCGCTGTCCTCCTGACTGCCCAATATTGCCTCATGGTGAATTACGGTACAACTTTCTGCTTCGAGTCGATTTTCTAACCCTGGCGCGATCATGCCCATCAAAAACGTTGCCTTGCCTCCTTCAACCTGCCAAGCTTGAGCCAAGGCCAAACAACGCATAATATGACCGGTTCCAATTTGTGAGGAAGCGTCTGCGCGAATTAGCAATTGCACATTGTTACTCCACTTAATCCTAAGAATTTGTCATTGCTGGTGCTGTTAGTGGATTATTGAGCAGGTATACAGCTCTGGCAAATTCTAAGTCCTCTGCATCATCAATATCGACTGCCGAAGTCCATGACATGGGATGAAATTGATGACCCGGTCCGTAAAATGATGCCGCTTGCAGTAGCGAAATTGCATGAGCCATCCAAATTGCTCCGGTAGGACAATATAGAGGAGGCAAATCCTGCGATCGCTGCATTTGGGCTTCGGGAAACTGCGGTTGAGGTTGTCCGTCATCAGTCAGTGTGACTGACCACCATGGATTCATCCAACCAAAGCGAAAGCAGCTGATTTGAAAGTTTGCGGCACTAGCCGCAAAAGCCGCCAGCGCCATTTGAATATCTTTAGCCGCTCGCAACGGACAATTGGGCATTAATTGGACCACTGTTTCATAGTCCTCTTGCCAGTGAGCCCTAGCTTGATTCAGTGCAGTAATCGTCGCCTCGCTGACCGGAGTGTAATCATCAGCTGCTGTTTGTCTTAAAAAAGGTACTTCAGCCCCCCATTGTTTGGCTACCTTAGCAATTTGCGGTGCATCCGTACTTACCAGTACGCGATCAAAGCACTCAGACTCTAACGCCGCTTGAATGGTCCAGGCAATCATTGGGCGCCCAAAGAAATCTAGGATATTTTTCTTGGGCAGTCGTTTAGAACCACCTCGAGCCGGAATAATTGCGATCGCTCCACGAGTTTTTACCAAACGCTCCATCCCCCATCAACCACTAAAACCTGTCCTGTCATGGCCGCACTTGATGCCGACAGCAAAAAATCAATTGGCCCTGTAATATCAAGTTCACTCAACATCCGCCCTTGTGGACACAATCGAGCATACTGATCCTGGAATTTCTTGTCTACTCGACCCTCAACGCCACCATAGGCTACACAATTCACCTGAATATCTTGTGGAGCCAGGCGTACAGCCAGTTCACGAGTCAAATGCGCCAATGCAGCCTTGGCCACACTGTAGTGGATGGGGGAATCGTGGACAGGATCTTCATAAAGTGAAGGATTTGCCGCCACTACACCATACATTGACCCGATATTAACGACTGACCTTAACCGCGATGGCTTAAGTTGGTGTATCCCCATTGTCAGTTCATAGGGAATTACCACATCCAGCAAAAACTCATCCAAAAAATTCTGTCTAGAGACAGTACCATCCTCATTAATTGAGAGCGTGTCAATGCTGCGAGCATTATTGATAATCACGTCAGGCGCAAATGAAAGCTGTGAT
>CALDSK010000105.1 GCA_937911865.1 uncultured Synechococcus sp. | reverse complement strand
TAACCCGCTAGCTATAAGGATTTAGAGGCTTTTCCATGAGTTCGCCAACAGTGTCCGGTCATTAAAACACACTAGTACACACAGCTTGCTCCCGGCTAATGGCTTTTGGGTGACCTCCTATGGTCAGCTATATTTAGGCAGAAACTTTCTAATAAATAGTTATACGCCCATAGCAGAGTAACTCTATAAATGAGGGTTATCGTAATAGATGAAGATTATCGTGGAAGATCGCTCAGGACTTAACCTTGAAAGCTTTGGAGGAATAGAAGTTTATAGACCCCACTATTCAAGTGAAGTTAGGATACGCATTGAGTCTGAGTATCATCTGCGTTCAAAATTCTCATCTGGAGTCTATTCTGATCCTCAGGAGATTAATGAAATTTTGCGACATCAATTTGAATTCTACTCGAAAAAAATTGATGGCACAATTTCAAAACTGGCTTCACATCATTTCATGGAATTTGTCTTGTTCGAGTTTGATAAATCTTCACTTATTGAAGAAAAATATAAGTGTGGACAACTTTCTGAGGAAGAAGGTGATAGATGGAACCAGATAGGCTCATGGTTCAGAAGAGCTGCAAAGTATCTGGCTGAACGTATAGTTTTACTGCAACCCGAAAAAGCACCTGATGCTTCAAAAGAATCCCTCACAGAGACTCTAGATGAGATATGGATAGCCGCAGAGGAGATGGTTCATCTCTATCTTCTAAGTGATCAAACTTTCATGATTTTTCCAAATCACACAACCTTTCAAGTTTATCCTGAAGGGAGTAGTGAATTCTGGGGGCTGGAGGTACATCAGAAGTCCGAGATTCAAAAATTGGTCAAGCGTGACACAGTAAATCGGCGTTCTGTTATAGGAGCAGATTCAACATTTATTATGAATATCGGCATTCATGAACAAATTATTGGAAAATCTTTTAAGGGAACGATCGGTGCATCTTATGCTGAAATGGTGAAGTTACTCGCGATGGTACTGGAACATTCGCAGCCATCCTCACAAGGATTCCCTACGTTATTTCTGCACCGTTCCAACTTGATTGACAATTTACATCAGCATACAGGGCTGACACAAAAAGCTATTGGGATTATCCTTGATGGCTTTACAGTTCAAAAAGCCGATATGGAATTAGAGGAGAGAAAGCTTTGGAAACCCAAGCAGGAATATCGTGCTTTTCGTCGTGGATTCTTTGAAATGCCACATCCTACTGGAACACATCTTGCATTTTCTAAAAGGATGGCTCTAGAGTCGTTCAATCAGCTCATCGGAGGTTTTGTATTTAGGAAAGTACCGCAAGAATGGAGAAGTAAAGAAGTTAATAAAGCAATTTCAAATCTTTCTAATCAAGCAGGCAAGTGGTTTGAAGGTAGTGTAGAAGAAGGCCTACGACGTATCGGATTTATTGGACTAAAATCTATTCGAAAACAAATTGGGCGACAGCCTTATGTGATTAAGATTCCATCTGATGTTGGTGAAATCGATTTTTTGGGATACTCCGAAAAGGAAAATTTTCTACTAATTGCTGAATGCAAGATGGTTCAAGGAGGAAGTGAAGGAAGGTTTTTTCGCGACGACATCAAAGAATTTGTTACTTCTAGAAAGTCATACCTAAAAAAATACAATCGCAAGGTTGAATGGCTACGAAATAACATATCTGCTGCTGCGAGTGCACTAGCCTCTACAGGACTCTATTCAATGCCTACTGAACCTTTAACAATTGTGACAGCAGTTATTACGCACTACCCAACAATTGCACAGGACTTTATTAATGACTATCCTTGCGTAAGTATCACAAATTTAGTGCTCGACCATGAAGAAAGAGGAAAATGGCCCTACATATCAGGCATTTTCCCAACATGACATAACATGGAGCGGTGTATAACAAGTGCATTGCAGCTGAATACAATCGTTAAAGACATGTCTTATAATCTCTTTGGATTTTTGAGAAATCGCTTCTGAGACATATTTTGAGACACAAATTCCCAGGGTACTGAAAGGTATAAAAAACGAGAAGGTCAAATATACTAACAAGTGCGCTTGCTGAAGCATAGTATGACACCGACTCTGCGCCAGAAACTATGGATGAGATCACACGTATTAATAAGCAAATGCCTGGGTAGGCCGCCGACGGAACAGGTATCGGTTACCGACCTTCTCCTCAGACTGCTAGAGGCGTCCTGAGCATACTTAAAAGTTTTCTGTGGGAATCCTATTGAGAAGAACGAGCTACTGGCAGTGGTTAATACACACTGTACAGAATCATCACTAAACGATTCAGACTGGTCCGTCTATCAGTACGTTTTACACCTTGCTTTTTAGTACTAACGTACTTATTCTATTAAAGGTGCATCTTTAATAGTGAGTTGTTTATCTAGAGAAATTTTTAGTAAAGGAACGCCATATTTTCCGGTCGCCCTTCTAGAACATCGAATTCGTAGGCATTCAGCTAACTATTTTTAACTTTACATGTCAAATAAGCACCTTACCTATGTTCAAGACTTTATGAGCTTTCTACAACAAATTGAGATGTCCTTTCAAGATGCTGAGAATTTTTTACAGGCATCTAGTAATGTCCTGGGTCAGAAAAGCAAAGCTGGAGAGTTGAACGAAACTATTACGCATATCCGAAGTGCTAAACAGTATGTTTCTAAATTACGCCAAGAGTTTCCAGCAGGACTAAGTGCTCAGGAGGACGCGATTATTGAAGCATTGCGAAAGACCAGAAGTAACAGGACATTCAGGTGACAACGTTCTCGAACAGCTCAATAAGGTAATTGAAATATATTTCCGATTCTCTTTCTGATTCCTTGTCAGGTAATTCTAGTGGTGCTTTCTCATCTCTAATTATCTTGAAAACTTCTACATAAAATTTGAGGTCAACCACAGCTGATATTTCTGCTTTGGCCCTGTCTAACAAGTCAGGTCTACCAATTCTGAGACAGTCACCAATAATGCTTAGATAGTCCTCTATATCAGCAGAGAATTGAGGCATCCACTGCCGTAAACGACCTGAAGGCTCTACAGTAGTCTGTTCACTTCTCTGAAGCAACAACTCGCATGACTCTTTCGCCAAGCGTACTTTATTACCTTCAATCCACAAAATTGCTTTGTGAATACTAATAGAGCGCTCGGACAAATACCTTTCGAAAGCAGATACTTGCTGAAGATTTTTCTTGAAGTTTGACAGCTTGTCTGCCAGTTTTTTCTGGAGTTCTTCATTCTCCTGATTGATAGTCTCTTTATCTCGCTCAAGAATCTTAATTCTGCTTTCCAATTCTTTAATTATCATTTCCAAGGTGCCTTTGGTCTCTTGGAGAAACTTCTGAGGAAATATAGAATTAAGCTCCTGGAAATCCTCCTGCCTTCTCTCTAGCAATTTGACTTCCGCGATCAAATTCTTAATTTCATTGTTTTTCTCTGACAATTCTCTTGAGTATTTCTCTTCTAGAAGCTTCACCTCACCATCTTTCCTCACTCTTATCAAATCTATTTCAGATTTTTTTTCTCCTTCAAGCCTTCTAACCTCTGCCTCACGCCATTTCCATAGCAGCGTTCCAACTATTGCAAGCAACGCAGGTACTATCAAGCTAGATATAGGATCTACTTTAAAGGGCTGCTCTACCGGATTTTGAGTACTAGATGGCTGTGATGTTGTGGAGTCAGACGAGTCCTCTGATTGAGATTCTGTCTCTAAGGGAGATCGAGTGGTAGGCGTAGTTGTCTCTAGCAACCAATACTGCATCAGCTTTCTCCATGGCAAATCGTAGAATTAGACGCTTGACGGTGACGCGTAGCGTACAGTCTTTGTGAGAAGCAGCGAATTTTAGTGTTCAGTATAAACCCCTGGCCGAGATACGTGAAATCCTCTATCACATCAATGCTTTCAGCTAGATGTGATAGAGGATTTCAGAATCAGAATTTTGAGTAGTACAGCGCTTTGAGCAGTGAAAGCCACAGTTTTCAGCTACAGAATAGAACCAATACTCTGAAGCAGCAATCTGCGGTCAAATTGACGAGGGCTCAAGGCCAACGAATCCTTTATCCTCATATAGGAATGAGAACAAGCGTGAGGGCTCGCTCTATCAGAACATTCATCCTTTTCTAGATGCTCTATCGCAGAGTACGACTGATGCTCCACGCTCGCAGAACACGATCAGAAAGAAACACGTCTCTGTCGTCTTAAGCCAAAAATTACAAGACGAATTGTAATGTCAGGCAAGTGTCAGAATGCATTCATCCACTTGCGTCCATCTCAGCAGATGCTGTTCCTCTTTTCCTGAAGAAGTCCAGTTATTGTCCTTCGGTGGTGGTCCCACTCTGAAATGGAGGGTGATTAAATCTTCGTTAGACCGATTTGCTATCTGATGGGCATGACAGCGATCGACAAAGACCCATTCACCAGCTTTTACAATCGTATGAGGTTCACTCTTATCTCTCGCCGCAACTTCTCCACCTTCAAACGGAACATTTTGGCGTTCACTCTCTTCAGGTGTCAGCATCCAGTAGGCCATTTCACCTTTAACCACCTGAATCGCATCCAGAGCATTGCCATGGTGATGCATTCCGGCTATTTGCCCAGGCTTCCAGCCAATTACATAAACCGCGAGGGGATGTGTCTGAAGGATATGCTTACGCTGATAGCAGTTGCTACCGAAGACAGCAGATCTTTCTAAATAGTTATTCGTCAAACCAACTGGTTCTAGCAGTTTTTGAAATCGACAGAAGGTAATATCATCTGGTGGAACGCAGCTTAGCTGATTAAGTAGATTCTGTAACATCAGTGTGTTTGCGACATCTTCACAGTCGAGCTCTTCAGTCGATTGACTGCTCCAGGGGCCAATGATGTGATCGGCCTGTTCAAGCCAGTACCGCAAGTCTGGATCGTAGAAGGTTGCATACGATGCTATTTTTGCAGCCGCTTTTCGATCCTGTTTAGATAGGGAATAACAGCGCTTCTGCACAATTTCGAGAATTCTTGGAGTCAGCAGAGATATTTTTCTTTCGTCCTTATCTTCGCCTGCCACAAGCAAGTCATCAAGCGAGCAGTGGAGCAAGGAGCACAACTTGTGCAACTGACGAATCCACTTTGAAGCAGATCCCTTCTCCCAATTAGCAATCGTGTTTTCTGAAACATCAAGCTGACTAGCAAGCTCTGATTGTGTCAGACCGGCCCTTTCCCGTAGCGTTGCGATCAAATTGACATCTTTCATAGCGACGGAGGGAAAACCTAGAACTGGGTAGCCATAGCGTGAAATGCCACATCACACATAGCACTGTAACAAGCACAATAATAGCTACATCTTGGATTAGACCATACAAATATCAACCAGAGTTTACAATTCTCTCAAGCCATTGCCCATAATATATTGTGGGTAATGGCTTTAAAAGTAGTTAGTAACGTACTAAAATATTTTGATAGTTATGATTGTTCCTGATAAAAAAGAAGGTTTTTGCTGAAATTTCAAGCCCCGCATTTTGGTTCAATCACACCTCAGCAGAAAGCCTATCAGATCTAAATACGAGGGTAATTAAATGTTTAAAGATATTTTTCGCGGATTAAGGGTTTGGAGTACAGGCCCTCCCATTCCGGCCGTTACGCACTCTGCACTCTTTATACAAAGACCGGTGCTCCATGAAGGCTGGACCATTGAGTGGCGGCAGCAGTGTACAGAAGAGTTGAAGACTGAGTTGGTTAGGAGAGGATTCTTGACTGCTACGGATGGAGACTTCGATCGGGAAACCATGATTGCGGTAAAACGCTTTCAGAGAGCTAACGATCTCAAGGTTGATGGTATCGTCGGACAGCTTACCTGGGCAGCGCTATTATTTCCCATTCTCAAGCGCACAGATGTCATATCGGACGACCCAGAAACGCAAGACAAGGTTAGAGAGCTTCAAAGAAACTTGCGTGAAGAACACCTAATTGTAGAGGTAGACGGTTTCTTTGGAGGAGAAACAGAACGAGCAGTCAAGGCATTTCAGAAGCGCTATAAGGTCCGTGCTGATGGCACATGTGGATATCT
>CALDSK010000104.1 GCA_937911865.1 uncultured Synechococcus sp. | reverse complement strand
GCTTTCCCTTCTAAAAGCGCCGCAAAAGTTCTTCAGTAAACTGATTGTTCGTCTGGACAATCATAGCGTTCAGTTAGAAGAAAACACCGTTGGTCAAGTTCAGCTAGAAGAAAAATAGATGCGCTCACCCACCGCGTTGATACCCTGACCCTCGCAATGGTGAGACCACCTTCCTTCAATGATTCGCATTCTGTTCAATCACCTGCCAATACAGCGCCTAATTCACCTGCATCCATTGCTCATCAAACGGTTTCCTTGAATGGTCGCGGCCAGGTCAACAACGGCCAGCTTCATAGCGGTGAGCTTAACTCGCATGACCTTAACTCGCCTGAGCTTGGCGCATTCAACAACGGTCGTTCTAAGCGATCTCTCGGCCCTGGATTCTCCTAAATACTCTCGCTGAATGCCCTCATTCTTCATTCCTTTGTAACTGCCATGTCACTCACGATACAAGCTGATGGCGATACAGAGCGCCAGCTCTTAGAACTTCTAACTCGCCTGAGCGCGATGCCTCCGTGGTCGCCTCCGCCTTCTGCTAGAACATCACTGGTGCCAATTACGCCAACCGATCAACCTGCTGTCAACCAGCAGCAGCTTGACGACCTTATGTACCTGGTGCAACAGCAACAGAGTCAACTAGAGCAATCTCAACGTGCGATCGCTGACTATCAGCAGGCATTCAGCTTCCTGACTGGCAATGTTCAGCCTGCACTGCCATCAGCTAGCACTGCTGCCAACAACGCAGACGAAATTGTAGAGGGATTGATAGATGGGCCTGCTGAAACAGTTGAGAGTATCGCAAGCCCCCGCTATATCACAGTTGGTTTAGGCAATGCCTCGCAAGACAAGCAGACGAGCAGTCTGGCCAACACTCAGGAGACTAACCAAACTATCAACGCCAGCTACCGCACAGCCCAGAACTCAACCCGCGCATCCGGGCAGCAGTGTCGTTCTTCTCAGGCCCCAACGAGAGCTGAGAAATGGATATGGCGCTTGTTCTCTCTATTGCTCCTCTTTACCGCAATGACAACCGTTACCTGGGTGTCGTTTAAGTGGATTGCTCCGGCTGTTGATAGCTTCTTTAATCTCGAAGCGGTTAATCCAGCAGGAGAAATCGGAGAGGAAGTAGAAGAAACCGAAGGCGAAGAACCTGCATCCAGCCTGACGGAGCCAGATTTAAACAATTCACCTGTTGCACCGCCCCCCGGTGCGCATCAACCAGGCTCTGCTCAGTCTAAAGCAGGCAGTCAACCCAACGCATTGGAGGGTCTGTAGGAAATGACCTATATCAAAAGCCCGCTTCATCAGGGCAAATCAGCGCCATCTCGTCCGAAGAAATCAGGGCCAAAAAAGCCAGGGCCAATGAGTGATGCCTTCAGCGATCCGCCTCCTATTGATAAGGACGCTAAATCAGGTAGCGATGGCAAAGCTAGCGCAGAGACTGAGGAGATGCCAGCGACTTCTGCAACGCGCCTGACCGTTGAAAAGACAAAGCTGCCAGTAAGCTGGATGCCTAAAGGGGCTATTCTGCGGCTGAATATATTCGCTGAGCTAGGGTTCTTTCTGGTTCTATGGGCGGCTTAGGGTTTTGTGATGGCCTACTTGCCGTCGAGCGTTCAAAAGATAGTGGCAATCGCATTTTCTCCCTGGGCGATCGCACTATCGCTCATCATCACCGGCAGGCTGAGCGCTCGCTTCCTTGCCTCGCTGTCCCTACTCTTAAGCGATTTGCAGCGAATGGCCTGGGCTACGCAGCGATCAGCGTCACCGGCTAAATCATCACCGACTTCCTGCAATGACAGTGAAATTCGCGAAGCCATTCTAGATATTCTCTTCGGCGCAAAAGAATCTATTGCTATTCGCCTGAACTGTTTAACCACGCTGTATTGCGCGATGGCAACGTATCAACTGATATCACTGCTCTATTGAGCCAAAGAGTGAGCTAGAGAGCGAGTGAAAGATTAAGTAGGAGAGAAAAGATGTCTTTACTTCCAAGTGTAAAATCGCGCCGTTCAACAACCCAGGTGAGAGACGAGTCAACAGTATCTACTGCTGATGAGAAGGGGGGAGATGCGATTGCTGGTTTAGAACAGCAGCTACAGACCGAGCTGCGTACAGCCATCACAGCACTATTGCAAGCTCGTTCGCCCACTCAGCAAGCCGATATCTATCGCCAGGTGGCAGCCGAACTCAATGCCGCAGGTATCGCCCACGATAGTTTTCAAAGAGCCTTAGGCGCAATTTATCCAGACAACCAGCCTGATGCCACCATTATCACCGAGAACTTAGCGGCGCATGGCTACGCTAGGCCGGAGCGTATAGCACCTCCCGGCGCGATGCAGCCTCAGTCCCACGCAGCAACTGCGCCATCTGTGCCGACGACATCTGCGAGGCAGGACACTTATCCGCTAAGCCAGAGGAAGATCCAGAGAAACGATCAGCGTGTGAGCGTACCTGAGACAGTTGCTACTAGAGAGTCAAATAGACTGCCTGTACCGACGACTACGCTGGATGGCAAGCTCGACTATTACAGCGGATTTCTACTTAGTGAAACCATTGCCAGCGGAGCGTTTAGCACGGTGATCTTGGGCGCGCCTAAGACCGGAGCAAGTACAGTGCTGCGAGCCTTCATCTGGTCAATGCTCTATGAACCCATTAGTCAGCGCCCAACGATTAACGTAATTGAGACACGCTGCAATTATTGGCAGGGCTTAGAGCAAATTAGCGGCTTGATTGCACCTATTCCTGTCGTAGACAGAGCGGCTATCGATCAGATTGCTCTGCGAATCGAGAAAGCGCACAAAGAGCTAACTAACCGGCAGCATGACTATCGGTCTAAAGGAAAGTACGCCTCGCTCTATGAATGGAAGCCCTACCTGCTCGCTGTAGATGGTTGGGGAGAGGTAATGGACTATCTTGCAAAATGCTCCACTAAACAGCTTGAAGAAGATGCCGTTTTGAAGCCGATGTTCATCCACTTGCGCCGCCTATTGTCTCTAGGCCCTGACGTTGGCATGACGACAATTCTGACGGCTCGCAGCTACGACCGTGTTCTACCGGACAATCGGTCGCTGGGCGAGACTCGGTTGATTGTGTTGGGCCGTCCCACTCCCGATTTTGGTGGTGGCTTTGAGGCCATTGAGCGGCTGATCAACGACAAGCATCAGCTACCTGGCCATAGCGATCGCGCTCGAATGGCGACGTTACTGACCCATGCCAAGCGTGTTGGCCAGCCTGTAATTATGGCTATCTCAGGCGGCGTTCGGATGGCGAAAATGCCTGATCTGTCTGAGCATAACCAACATGACTTTGCTCAAGCCTACAGAGACTTCGACACGTTCTAAGTCCTTACACTTCGATTCCTTTGACAAGAGAGAAAGTTTGAGCTGCCATGAAAATTTCACGCAGAGAATGTATTGCCATGATGAGTGCAGGCGCGATGGCCGGTATTAGCGGTCACTATTTTGGCGACGATCTGCTGGCTTTGTTTAGAAAAGCGCCGCCGAAGTTTTTGCAGTATGTCGATCGAATGCCTACAGAACTGGCTTTAGGCGACGAGATCTCACATAATGTGCCGCCGCTACTCAAAGCGAACGATATCTACTGGCTGGTGACAAAGGCATACATGGGCATGGTCGCTGCCTGCGAAGGTACGTTGATAATGGGCCAGCCCAGTGGCATCAGTCCGTATCGAATGAGCTTTGGCGGTAAAGCGATAACCTCTCTTGCAGATCATCCTCGCCAGCGCCATCGGTTCTGGGACAAGAAAAACAACAAGTGGGCCTACACCACCGCCGAGGGTGCCTTTCAAATCCTTGAAAATATCTGGGATAATTTACAGCAAATCTATGACTTTTGGTATCCCGGTGATAAATTCTCACCTGCTAACCAGGAGCTAGCGTTTTGCTATCTGCACAGCGAAACGGGGGGTAGTGCGTTACTGATGGATGGGGTAAACGTTCTCCATCAGCACATCACCGTTTCCTTTGATGCGTTTAAAGCGGCAGTCCTTTCAGATGGATCTGTTTGGGCTGCGCTGCCGTTCTCCCCAATTGGAGTGCCAACGGGTCAAAGTAGCAAGCCACTATGGAAAGCTTGGACGTGGGTCAACTGGGCGCTCTGGCGTCAGTGTGGTTATCGCCGCTCAATTACTCATCCTATAAATCCAGACAACCAGTTGAGCCTACAGCAACTGAAAGCTCTCCGAAGCGACACCATGCGCTGGCGCGAAGAGAAAAACCGGATGCACTACGGCGAAGACTACGCAGTGGCAAAAGGGACACCGATTCACGCCCCTGAGAACGGGGTGATTTCCCTGATTGATTACGATGCCGGTGCGGGCCATATCGTTTGCTTTGTGCCTGACGGCTACCCCGAGCTAGAAATTATCAGCTTTCACTGCACGGGTGAGTTTCCTTTTGGGCAAGGCGATAGGGTCAAACGTCGAGACGTGATTGGCTTTACGGGCGATAGCGGTATCGGCACTGGCGAACACTGGCATGTTGAAGTCACTGTTGATGGTGTTCATATCGATCCGAGATGGTATTTGGGCATGGCCCACTGGTTTGCTTGAGAGTCTCTTGGAGATTTCGGCCTCAAGTTCTGTTATTTTCTTTTTGTGCCTTCTGATGAAAAGCCCTCAGCCTATATACAGCTTGCTTATGTTTGCAACCGTAGTCTGTGTCATTGCCGCGAGCAGCGCTGTACATGTTCTTGTGGGGCAGGGACGAGATGTACTTTTAGTCGGAATCGGTATGGCGATGGGTATGGGTTTGAGCGCTTACATTGGCGTTAGCAACTGGCAGATATTTATGGATAGCGTTGAGCTGATTTCTGAAAACATTGGTGCGATCGCGCTATACCTACCTGGAAAAGAAGACGGCATCAGACAGTTCATCTCACCCAAAATTACGATGAGATTAGCTGTGCCTGCGGCATCTAAAGAATTTGCTTTAGAAACAGAGGTGCGCAGTCTGCTTGACGCGGTAGATCGCTTGGGTCAAGCCGTTGTCGTAGATGGGTTTTGCCATTGCTGTCAGTGCGTAGATAAACACAGCGCTGGCTGCGACTATATCCGCTCTATGCAGCTCCACGAGGCGGGTTGTAGTAAGCGCCTTGCCTGGCCTGAGTTTCGTAAGCAGTTGGAGTATCACTGATTGTTTTGCTTTAGATGCAGCGCTCAAAAGCTCACTACCGTCGAACGCCGTTTGGATAGCACTATGGTTTGTGTCAAAAGAGATGAAGATAGACAGAGGCGATGGCAAGGCCCCTCTCACGGAGGATCGCCCTCTTGTCAGTCGCCTATGCCTACGAAGCAGTCACCAGCTCGACAAACTGCGTTGGGATTCCCCTATCTCAAAGTCTCAAGCAAGCCTGCTGAGGTGCTGCCGATCTTTTTGGCTACTCCGGTAAAGCCTCTCTCAAAAAAACTATCAAGGCTTGTCAATTCAATATTTGGCATTGGTGCTGCGATAGCGATAGGACTCTCGTTGGTCTTGAGCAATACCCAGTTAAAAACGGCTCCTAGCTCTACTGATATAGAGAAACGGTCTGCTGAAGAAGTTGCGGCAGAAAACTTGTTTGACTACCTGGGTTCTCCAGAATTTAAGGCATTTCAGCAGCAGTATGCGCAGGAGAAATTAGAGGCAGACTTAGCAACTGCTGAGCGCCTGAAGCTGGAGGCGAACGATCTTAAGGACTCGGCGGTAGCAGATGCCGCGCAGACAAAGCTAAATGCGCAACAGTCAGCAACTGCTCTACGTTTCGAGGCTTCTTATGACGGGGTGAGTCAGCGCTTCCATCGGCCCGAAGGGTTTGTTATTAGTTTGAACTATCCAACAATTATTGAAAAAGCGGAAACAGAATTCGGATACAAGGTAATTGCAACGCCGACGACAGGTAAAGGCACGGTGCGCGTATACGTCAATTTGGCTAGTGCTAATGAAGGGTTCATACCTGCCGGAGGTGAGATTGGAAAGGTTGGTCAGTATCCGGTAGGAGAGGGAGTAAAAGCATTCTAGAAATCTCTAACAACGGCTTATGTAAAAGATGTCAGCACTGAGGGAGAATACCCTGGCTGCTGCCCTCTTAGTTGAGTGCAGAGGTTTGTCGAGAAGAGAGGTTTCTCACACACAAGATTAAGGACTTTTCCCAACAGAGTGGAGTCTCACTCTGACTTCGCCGTGTGGCTATGCGGATTCAACCAGGCAGTTTATTGCAAACGCCTGCCATAGCCTGCTGTCTAATTTTCTGTTGCTTACAAAGGTGTAACTGATGATGTTATTTATAGTCGATGGGCTACCTGAAGAGATTACTCAACATTTAAGGTCGTTCTCGGCCCAGCGCCCCGAGTGGACTCAGGCGCGAATTATGCGCAGTGCGCTGGCCCTGTTCCTCCTACAAAACGGTGTGAATGATAGGAAGGTGTCCCAGGTGTATTTGGAGGCAATGTTTCCTGGACACCAGAATGAGGGAGGCGTGAAATGAGCATCCGGCAGATACTACAAGTTTGGGAGCACAAGTTTTCCCACCCCCATCAGGCCGTTATGCTGGCTTTGGCGGATCATGCCCACGAAGATGGAACGGGCATTCGGCCTTCGATTAATCGCATTGCCTGGAAGACAGGGTATTCAGAGCGCTCGGTGCAGAACATTATGGCCCAGCTCCGACAGCTCGGCGTTTTGGCGATCGCTGTGCCTGCGACGCACAATACGCCTAACGAGTATCGATTCGACTGGTCAGTGGCAACACCAAAGCCTTCGTTTGATGAGTACGTGGCTCAAAAGAAGGGCCGAAAAAGCAGGGGTGCAAATTCTGCACCCCTATCAAAAGCACCTAAAAAGAAGGAAAAGAGGGGTGCAGCTCCAATGCAACAGGGGTGCAGTAGCGATGCAGAAGGGGTGCAATTGCCGTGCGATAGGGGTGCAGTAGCCGTGCAGGAGGGGTGCAGCCTGTTGCACCCGATCCGTCAAGAACCTTCTAGAGAACCGTCAATAGAAACAAAAGAACCGGATGAGAGAATTTTTCAATTTGGTGTGGTGAACTATCGGCAGCCACCGGATGAGATTGATTTTGCCGATCTGTGGGCGACGAATCCGGGGATGGCGAAGGTGGAGTTGCGGGCGATCGCACCTGGACACAGGCGCTTAGAAATGGTCGCTCATGGATTTGGCGAGTGGTGGGTTGGCCCTGGGCTAAACGATTTCGACGAATCTTTGATTAAAGCTTGCCAGAAGAGAAAGCGGAAATTTCAGCAGCCTGATAGCGTCGGCGATGCGAAGACATTCATTAACAACATGTTGAAAAGCGGAGACTGGGGAAATTTTTCGCTACGTTGTGATGAAGCTAGAACGCTTCAAGAACGAATGCGCTACGTAGACCATCGGGCAACAAGAGATGTAGTTGACAATTCTTCTATCGCTAGTGTGAAGACCTCACAATCCGATAGACTCAGCTCGTCTATCGGATTGGCCAGATTTAAAGTCTCTCAGGGCGATTATGCAAGAGCTAGAGAGATTGCTGCTCTATGCAACCTTTCGTATGAAACTATTGGATTACAAGAAGATGGAATGTGTTCAATCGTGGGCGCACAAGATTAGGAAACTCCAATAAAGGGCTTAGTTGAGAGAGACAAAAATATATCTTGCGCGATCGCTACTCTACTCAAATGAAGTGAATGTCTCATTAGAAGGCATGTCTATTTTTTCACTCGTAGAATACGACCCGCGTTCAGAATAGCCAGCAGTGCCACGCCGACATCCGCAAACACGGCTTCCCAGAGGGTGGCTAAGCCGATAGCACCCAGGGCAATGAATATGGCCTTTACCCCCATGGCGAGGATGATGTTCTGCCAGACAATTCGTAGGGTGCGACGAGCCAGTGCGATCGCCTCCGCCACCTTCGCGGGTGCATCGGTCATAATCACGACATCTGCTGTCTCAATGGCCGCATCCGATCCCAGCCCGCCCATCGCCATGCCAACATCTGCCCTGGCAATGACAGGTGCATCGTTAATGCCATCACCAACAAAAACAACTTTCTTTTTGGCTTTGTTGGCCGATTGTAAAAATCCTTCTAACGCATCTACTTTGTCTTCTGGCAACAGTTCAGCTCGGTATTGATCGAGTCCTAACTTTTGAGCCACGGTATCAGCAACAGACTGACTATCGCCTGTGAGCATAACGGTTTGAATGCCTTGCTGCTTCAAAGCATTAATAGCTTCTACAGCATCTTCCTTCAGCTCGTCAGCGATGATAATTCGTCCAGAATACACGCCATCAACAGCTAAATGCGCGACGGTTCCTTCAACATCACAAACATCGTGAGGAATATTCTCTCGGTGCAGCAGGCGGTCGTTACCCGCTAGCACGGTGCGCCCGTCTAGCCGCGCCCGAATGCCGTGACCAGCAATTTCCTCATAGTCTTTTAAGCCAGAGCTGTCTATAGGCTTCCCGTAGGCTTGTTGAATAGACTGGGCTACAGGATGGTTAGACTGTGATTCTACTTGAGCTGCAAGCTCCAGTAACTGGTGTTTCTTAAATCCATTTTGAGGAATCACTTCACTAACGCGAAAATTGCCTTTAGTTAATGTGCCTGTCTTGTCGAGGACAACCGTGTTCACCTGCGTAAGCGCATCGAGAAAGGTGGAGCCTTTGACTAGAATGCCGCGCTTGGCCGCGCCGCCAATGCCGCCAAAGTAGCCCAGTGGAATGCTAATGACTAAGCCGCATGGACAGGAAATCACGAGCAGTACGAGGGCGCGATAAGTCCACACAGACTGCGAGGCACCGGGGATAAGTAAGGGCGGCAAAATAGCGATCGCCAACGAAAGAAAAACAACGACAGGTGTGTAGTAACGGGCGAATCGAGTAATAAATTTCTCGGTATCGGCTTTCTTGCTACTGGCATTTTCTACCAGCTCTAGAATTCTAGAAATAGAAGATTCGTTAAACGCCTTTGTGACGCGAACGGTGAGCACTCCAGACTGGTTAATCATGCCAGAAAGCACCGTTTCCCCGACAGCAACAGTGCGAGGCACCGACTCCCCTGTAAGCGCGGAGGTATCCATCTGCGATTTGCCCTCTAAAATCTCGCCATCGAGGGGGACTTTTTCACCAGGGCGCACGACAACAATGTCGCCTACGCTGACAGACTCAGGAGAAACTTCGCGAATTTCGCCATCTGCTTTTAAGTTAGCCGTGTCCGGACGCACTTCTAACAGAGCTTTAATGGACTTGCGCGATCGCCCAACAGAATAGTCTTGAAACAGTTCTCCAACCTGAAAGAACAGCATGACTGCGACCGCTTCTGGTATCTCGTGAATGATGATCGCACCCAGGGTTGCAATCGTCATCAGAAAGTTCTCGTCAAAGATGCGCCCCCTCAGGATGTTGCGTCCGGCAGTACTCAGCACGCTCCAACCGCTGATTAAATAAGCAGGTATTAGAACAGCGTATTCAGCAATGGCATAGGGCGTATTGTGCAGCGACTCATTAAAAATCAATCCAATGAGAAAAAGAACTGTGGCTATGACAATCGGCGTCAGCTCTTTTCGCAGACTGAATTCTTCCGACCCATGGCTGTGACCATGTTCGTGGCTATGTTCGTGTCCACAGCCGCAGCTATCGTTGTGAGCATGTGCTTCTACCATTTCGCAATCACCTGTAGAGGAATGAGCTGTAAGTCATTTCATGAATACATGAAAGCCTGTTCATATATTACACTAAGAATCTTTTTATTCCTCTATCAACATACTCAGATTTGAGTTTGTCTATAACTATCTTTCTACGTCATTTACTTTATTGCGCCACCCGGAAAGCTTTGACGGTGCGCCCAGAAGCTGCTATGTCAGCGAGAAAGGCAACTCATTGCACAAGCGGACGAAAACACAAGATATACAGGAGTACTCATCAAGCTAACGATATTTCTTGGGCATCCTTTAAGTGATAAATCAGTAGCTTGACGGGTTGAAGTTGCTTCGATGTTACCCTTGCTAGATAAGTGCCAGCTATGAGATGCAAGATAGATCGATGGCTAGAGCGTCAAGCAGATTGGAAGATACTTAGCCTGAGTACTCTGACTTATCTGATAGTGGAAACCGCTGGCTACGCGGTGAAGATAGATCTTTCGCTTTCGTTTTTCCATCTTCTCCCGATAGCAGTTACCGCCTGGTACGTTAGTCGAAAAGCGAGCATATTGATGTCTACTTTATGCTGTGTGACATGGCTATACGTAGATATCATCTCTAGAAACTACCATCCGTCTGTTTTGCCTTTCTGGAACTTTGGTATTCGGCTGAGCTTGTTTGTATTCGTTAGCTATCTTATTTCCGCACAGAGGAGCGCATATAACAGAGAGTCTAAATTTGCTAGAGTCGATAGCCTAACGGGTATCTCTAACCGTCGAGCATTTGAAGAGGTTCTTCGATCGGAGATAGCACGCGCTCATCGCCATCAGATTCCGTTTACGTTGGCTTATATAGATATTGACAATTTCAAAGCGATTAATGACCGCCTCGGACATGGAGAAGGCGATCGTCTTCTGAAATTAGTTGCAAGACAGCTTCAAACCGTCTTAAGGGTAAGCGATACCGTCGGGCGTTTAGGCGGGGATGAGTTTGCAGTACTGCTTCCTCATACTTCGCCTGCGGAGGCTCGTACCGTGATTACACGTAGCCATGCTCATTTGAACCAGACTGTCGGTGGCGTTTGGGCCGTAGGATTTAGTATTGGCGCGGTCACCTTTACCGATTTCTCAGACTGCGTTGAAGCGATAATTACAAAGACGGATAAAGTCATGTACGACTCTAAGAAAAGCGGAAAGAACCGGATTGGATTTTGTCTCGATTACGACCTACGTTGAAGCCGGACGCTATTACATCTGTCGTATTAGTT
>CALDSK010000103.1 GCA_937911865.1 uncultured Synechococcus sp. | reverse complement strand
CTTTTTCGATGCTTGCTCGATAGTTGCTGTCGTTGCCAGATGCACTCATCAGAGAGCCGCTGATGCTCCTGGCGATGCGGTAGCTCCTGAAGGCTAATTAGCGCCTGTTTGAGCTGAGTTAACTTTGTGAGCGTTTGAATTTCGAGCAGGCACATTTGGGCCTGTACTGGCAGTGGCAGCGCCCAGTCACTAGCCTGATATTGATTCTGATACTGATCAAGATATTGACTGGCTATTGTGTCTAGGCAGCCGTCTGGACATCCCTTTAGTGCGATAACATCCCCTGCTGCTGTTTGAACGAGCAGAATGCCATATAGACTTTTTTGCGATGGTGCTCTATCCAACCTTTGAAGGGACTGTATGAATTCTTGGGCAGCGGCCTCAGCGGCGGCTGTGCGGTGGAGCTGCCATGTCAGCTGAGGGGGATTGTTTGTCATGGGTTGCTCGTTCTCGCAGTGCACTTTATGACTTTTGTCACTTTATGACTTTTGTCACTTTATGACTTTTGTCATGGAGCGCAGGAAAACGGTATTTTACTATTTAACAGGAAGGGCAAGCCTTAACGGGAAGGGCAAGCCGAGACCTGTGCATCAGTCTGCTATTCTAATTCACCGAAGGAAAAGCAGGCGCGAACCTCGTATATCAGCGCAGTGTAAGCGTTAGGGGTCAAGACCTATGATTAAACTTTTGCTTGTTGACGATCAGCCTATGTTTAGAGGGGGACTGGCTGCGTTGCTTGCTTTGGAGGATGATTTTGAGATTGTCGGCGAGGCTTCTCAGGGGCAAGAGTCTATTACACTTGCTGCGAAGCTTCAGCCGGATGTGATTTTGATGGACGTGCGGATGCCCATTTGCAATGGGGTTGAGGCGACTCGTGAAATTCATCAGCGGTTTCCCTGGATTCGTATTTTGGTGCTAACGACTTTTGATGAAGATGAGTATGTGTTTCAGTCGTTGGAGATGGGAGCACTAGGCTATTTACTAAAAAGTACGCCCGCTAAGCAAGTGGCGATCGCAATTAGAAATGTGCACAGAGGGTACAGTCAGCTGGGCCCTACTATTGCGCCCAGGGTGTTTTCTCAGGTAAAGCCGCCTAGTACTGGGAGTAAAGTAGAAGCGCAAGCTTTATTTAATGAGCGAGATCTTGAGATTTTAAAGCTGCTGGGTCAGGGGCAGAGTAATCGAGAGATTGCGGATGCTATGCATTTGACTGAAGGCACGATTAAGAACCATTTGACTAATATCTTCACGCAGCTAGCGGTGCGCGATCGCACTCAAGCTGCCTTGTGGGCTCATGAGGTTTTGCTGTCTTGAATGCTAGGGGATAGAGACAAAAGCAAAGGTGTAACAAATCTCTTGGGTGGCGTAATTGCTGCAGGCGAAAGTATAAGAAAGTTTTATCAGAACATTCTTATGATTGTTCTCGACTGCCGAAGATTGGTGTTCCTAAAACTGGGAAGAGATTGGACTAGCTTTGGACCGTATAGATTTGGACCGTGTTGGACCGTGCGGGCGGTAGGCGAAGAATAGGACCTGGCAATATCAATAGGTTTTACTTAAATCATCGCCTCTTTAAAGAGCTGTGGAGATAAAACGGGTTCTTAACCCTCTCAAAAGTAAGAGTTATCAAAAGCTTGTGCTTTGTCTACCGTAGAGACAACGTCTGACGCTATTTTTGGGAAAAAGGCGTTCTTTCGTCACTAGATTTTTGCAATAGGTTCCTTTTAGAAGATTTGTAAGGAGATTTTACATTGATAGAAATCAATGCATATCTATCAGAATCAGCGAGTGCTCAACCGGTTATTCGATGCTTTCAGAAGCGAGAGTTTTTACCCATGATTGAGACTCTCTTCTGGCGGGTTCATTCGGGTATGGTTCGCAATGTCACGCTGGGTGAAGATGGTTCTTTTATAACGCTGGGCATATGGAATACAGGCGATATTGTTGGTCAGCCGCTCTCTACGATTCGCCCATATCAGATCGAGTGTTTGAGCGATACAGAAGTCCACCGCGTTCAGGCGAATGTTGATTTTTCTGTTGAGACCTGGGTATGGGCTAACCTCCATCAGAGTCAGGTCTTTTTAGTGATGAATAATGGTCCAGTTGAGCTGCGGGTGAAGCGTTTGGTGCTGTGGATGGCGCGTAAGTTTGGCACGGCTAGCGAAGACGTAACGTCGATTCCGCACTGCCTAACACATCAAGACATCGCTGAAACTATTGGTTCTACCAGGGTGACTGTCACCCGTACGATTGGTCAACTGGAGCGGGCTGGGATGATTTCATGGTCTCGTAAGGAGTGTTTATTGCACCATAATCAACTCCATCATCAGCGCCCAGCCGTTTGGCGCTTGCCGCCGCCGTGACCCGACAGTAGCCGCTACAGCTAGCGCTATAGAGCGCTACAGATTGAGCCCATCTGTACGCATGAGCTTGTATAGGGCCTGCAATCTGGTTTTGGACTCTAGTTTGGTGAGAATGTTGTGAATGTGAAACTTAACGGTGCTGTCGCTGATGTGAAGTCGATGGGCGATGTTGCGATCGCGTAGCCCAATTGCCAGCAGTTCCATCACTTCGTTTTCTCGCTTAGAAAGCTTGGGATAACGCTGAGACTGAGAAGCGTTTTCTATGCTGTTGATTGAGGAGGCGAGCAGTGTAGAGCAAGCCTTTGGCGCGGCTGTTTCTGTCGCGACAGGTGTGATGGGTATTTGCATAGAAAGCTGAATCGCTTTGATGCTCTCTTCTCTATTCATGGTGAGCGTGCCGCCCAGCGCTGAAACGGCGGCAGAGAGGTCGTAAAAAGAGATGTCTTGAGCAGCGTTAGAGGCGTGTTCTTTGGGCGCTAGGGAGGGGAGTTTGCCTGCTGCGATCGCTTCTAACGCTACCCAGTCGTCTTCATAGATTAATCGGCAGTAGTTACAGTCTAAAACTTTTAGCTTTTGCGCCATTTGCAGTAGTAGCTGGGTTTGTTTTAAGTCAAGCCTGCGCTCTGCTCCTAGCACGCTTAGTGGCGTTTGCCCGAGTGTCTTCGCCAGGGTTTCGGAGAGGGTTAAGTTTCCTAATGTTGCCTGTGATAAGGAATTATTATTGGCCTGTAACTTTTGCATTTCTCGCTGGTGCAGGTTAGCCATTTGTATGGCAACGGTGAGCGTCGTACACAGGCTAGATAAAACCTCTAAGAACTCCGGACTCATGGGCTTGCGACTAAAGGCTGCGAGTACGCCTAGTACCTGATTCTCGTGGATGAGAGGGTAGCCTGCGAAGCCGTTAATTTTTTGCTCAATGACCCAGTCGGGATGTTTGACCCAAGACTCGCTAGCCAGATGATTACTCAAAAGAGCAATGCGATTTTGAGCAATGCGGCCGATTTTGGATTCTCCCATAGGGATTTTGCTAGATGCGCCGTCCAAATGCGTGTATAGCCCGGAAGATGCTCGTAAACGCAGCGTTTTTTGGTCTGGTTCTACTAGCCAGATGCGGGCAAAGACACAGTCAAAATGCTGGACGATGCCCTCTGTGGCCAGGTGCGTGATTGCATAGAGATCTAGCGTCGTAGACAGGCTCAAGGCGATTTTGTTTACGCATTGCAGTTCCCAAACCAGTTTTGTCTCGCTGAGCATACGAAAAATCACGCTTACTGTTTTCTCTATGACAGATCTTTATGACAGACCTTTATGACAGACCTTTTCATAAACAGCCTCATGACAAAAGTCATTTGAAGCTGTGACGCATAGCCCTGGTAGCTCACAGGAACTATCGATACAGTTCAATCATCGATATCTCTTATTTGGCCTTGGCCCTTTGATATTGGCCTTTTGATATTGGCTAGATGCCAAACACTCCGCAATCTACTGAATAGAGTCAGTAGCCGTTTATTTCTTTCACCATAACAGGAAGCTTCAGCTATGAGCGCAATGTTAACGGCTAATACAACAGCTGTTCCGCTAACGATTCAAGCGATCGCTAAGATTGACGACCACTTAGATGCCTATGCCCAGACTGGTCGCTTTTCTGGCAATGTCATGGTTACTCGTGGCCCTGGTACAGCGCTGATTCGCAGCTATGGTTTAGCCAACCGAGAGCACGGCATTGTTAACAGCCTGCACACAAAGTTTCGGATTGGCTCAATCACCAAACAGTTTACAGCCGTTGCTATTTTTCAGCTGCAAGCGCAAGGAAAGCTAGATTTGCAGGCCCCCCTTTCAGACTATTTACCCAATTATCCAGAGGGCGATCGCATCTCTATTCATCAGCTATTAACGCACACAGCAGGGGTTCCAGAGTATCTAAATCCTGAGATATTTCCTGAGATTGCGGACTGGGTGCGACTATCGACCACGCTCGATCAGATTATCGATCGGTTTAAAGAGCTGCCGCTTGGGTTTGAGCCAGGTATGACCTTTGAGTACAGCAATTCGGGCTATATCTTACTGACTAAGGTGATAGAAGTTGTTTCACAGCAGTCTTACAACGACTATGTGCAGGTTAATATCTGCGAGCCTCTGGGGCTAGATAACACTGGCTATGAGCTGCCTTGGGCTGTGGTCCCAGATTTGGCTCAGGGCTATATTGCGGTTAGTAACAGTACTTATTTACGCGCTGAACCAATCGATATGAGCGTTGCTCAAGGCGCTGGTGGGCTGTATTCAACGCTGTCGGATCTCAATACCTGGAATGCTTGGCTCTACAGTCGTGCTGGTGGGAGCTATTCTGTGGGCGGACATTCTGTAAAGGGACTTTCCATCAAGGATGGTGTGTTAAGCGAGCACAGCCTTCGGGTGCTGTTATCTCCTGTGGTTGAGATGAGTTCGCCTCAAAATCAACAGCGCGCATACTACGGTTATGGTTTTGTCCATGACATTTTTCTGGGTCGAGAGCGCATTCGACACAATAGCAGTATTAATGGATTTCGCTCTACCCTGGTTTATTATCCTGAAGAGGCATTAAGTATTATTCTATTGGCGAATTCTGAGAATGCACCGGTCGAAAAGATTTCTAAGGGCCTAGCTGCGATCGCTTTTGAAGAGAACGTTGCTGAAGCGCTATACCGACCTAATACCGAATTCTCGTGAATCTGCCTTACTGACTCTCACTAGCCCTCACTAAGCTCTCAATGACTCTGATGATAATAAGATCTTCTTCTGCTACAAAGTCGCTGGTGCTCAGTGTTGCTAGCCTGACAGTAGCGGCTGTTTCTGTGCTGCTGGGTCAGCAGCTCAACTACTTGAATCACCTACCGTTGTTTAATCAGGGCTATTTCATTCTAAAGACCCGCTTGAGCGTATCTAAGCCAAACTGGCAGTAACGCTGAGCTTGCGCCATGTTCACGAACGCATTGTCGCGATAGATATTGAGCGCAAAGTTGCGCGCCACAGCAAAGTTCTGCGGAAGCTGATGCATCCGAATGCGTGAAGCATCTTCCCCTTGCGTCACATCTCGAACATAGTGAACTTTGTTTTCAACTCCCCAGTAGCCTCTAATTCTGTTGGCTATGTGGGCAACAGTTTCGATGAAGGAGGCCACATAGTACCGAGTTTCTTTGGAATATCGCTCATGTCCACCGACTTTGAACCGACGCTCGCTCTCAACACGAATCAGTGTCTTAAGTCCTGGCCAAGGTTTGATGTTCTCTAGCTGCTGGCATAGGCTGACGCTCCGCTTTTCCCAACGGCCATGACCTTCGTTGACTTCAGTGTGAACCTGTTGGGCCACAAAATGAGTCTCTACAGCTTGGCGCAGATTACCTTGGTTGCCTTTGAGCGCGCCTAGATAGTGATTGCCACTTTCAACAATCAACTGGCACGTTTTTTTGTGTGCTAATGGCATCAAAGGCTATGACGACACCTTTGAGCGCAAGCTGTTCGATGAATTCAGGCAATGCTTTGATCTCATTCGTTTTACTATCGACCTGATGAGGTTCGAGAATTAGCCCACGTTCAACGATGTATGCACTCACCAACAAAATGGCTGGATGGGGAGGGGACTCAGGGTTGTTCGTCTCTATCTGATATGACCCACGCAGTTGTTTCCCATCCATAGCCAACGTTTCTCCGGGCAGTGGCTTAACCTCAAAAAAACGAGCTAACGCAGCTGAATATTGTTTGTAGTCAAGATTTAGCAATACCCGTCGAATCGTGCTGTAGGAAGGCAATCTGCGTTTGGGTGGGTTGAATAGCTCAATGAGTTCAGCGTCATAGCTTTTAAGCCAGTCTCCTATTGCCAGAAACCCTTGGTTCCCAGCGACAACCGCCAACGTAAACAAGGCCAAACACAACGCGATATGATGCCGTTTGCCCAAGCTGTGGCGGGCATCAGGTATCTCTGAAAAGACGGATAGAATCTCTATCTTTTCGCTCGATAAGCTAGGCTGGCTAGCCGCATGTCTCGTGGCTGTAGATGACGTCATTTAGACTCTGATGAAAACGCTGGAGTCTAAACTTTAGCTCACTTCACCGAAAATGAAATAGCCCTGG
>CALDSK010000102.1 GCA_937911865.1 uncultured Synechococcus sp. | reverse complement strand
TCTATTACGACATCAAAGGGGAGGGCTAAATGGTTTTTGATCGTCCTAAGCGCTCGGGTGGAGGAAGACCTGCCCCTGCAACCCAGCGTCCCGGTGCTGCAACTCAACGTCCCCAACGCGGTGGCGAAGGTCGCCAGGGTCGTGGTCGTGGCCAAGGCAATGGAGGTAATCGAGGCGGGCGTGGCGGTAATGGCCCTGAACCGCCCTCTCCCTGGCTGATTGATCCCGTTGTAGAGCCAGATGCCACGGCTAGTTTTGTCGAGTATCTGCGGTGGATGCGTCCTTATCGAAGTGATGATCCTTATCGAGATCCTAAAAAAGTTCAGCTCCTACAGCTGGCAGAAGAGAATGCCTACTATCGCGATCGCCTGACTCAATTAACTCGGCGAACCAGCCTCATTGCCAATGCACAGCAAGGCAGAACCTTTCCGGTGAACTGTCTTTGGCGGGTACGAGTCGGTGGCCATCGAGGACCCGAGAGTATTTTGCTGCCCGCATTCGATGCAACAGGGATGCCTTATATTCCATCGAGTACATTGAGAGGCGCTGCTCGAACTCAAGCCATTCGAGCGGCCATAGCAGCAGAAAACCTGTCCTGGAAAAAGGCTGAAGAGAAAGTATCGCGACAATATTTTGGGTATCTCGATAGCAAAAAAGCATCAGAAAGAGCAGGAAAGGTCACGTTTCTGGATGCTTACCCTCTCCCTCAGCAGTCGGGCAATGGCGGTGGATTAGCAGTAGACATGGCCAATAACATTTGGTCGTGGGATGCCGCAGGGCGAGATTTACTCTATTCTCCTAATCCAAATGCATTTTTCTCCCTATTAGAGGCCACATTTCTGATTGGTATCTGTCCTGCTCAAAACTGTGACGCAGAAATACTGAAGCAGGTTCAAGACTGGCTGATTGAAGGTCTGCAAGCAGGAATTGGGTCTCAAGTGAATACTGGCTATGGCAGTCTGGTGCAAGCAGGGGCGTCATCTCCAAGAAATCAGTTTTTCGAGATTGAATTTGCTCTGGAAGGTCAGCTGATCCATGGACGGCAGCGATTTACCCAGTGGAATTGGAACGATCGCCGTCAAGAATGGCAGATGCGCGGCAAAGCTGATGCAGAGGTTCGACCTGTTGCCTTTAAGTCGATGTTGCGTTACTGGTTCCGCGTATTTGCCTTGGGGGTTCTTCCTTCAAGAGAGGTGCAACAACTAGAGGCTCAACTGTTTGGAGCGATTAACCCAACCCAAAAGCGTGGCTGGCTGGCGGTACAAATTGCCGATGGGCGAGTCGTTCAGCGGGAGGCACGCCCAAATCGAGATGGACAAAGGGATCCGTGTGGTGAGCAATCTGGTCGATTGCTTTTAGCTTATTCCTCAGAATGTCCATCTTCATCTGAAGACGCTGTAGCAACTCTGATAAAGACGTTGACCTGGATGATGTTTCATTTAGGGGGTATCGGCCAAGGGGCCAGACGTCCACGCTACTCTCGCAAAACTCGGGAACGGGCTCCCTGGTGGCGAGGCTCTACCTTATTTCCTGAAGCACAGGAGCAATTTTGGAACCTACCTGATTCAGCAGTGGAGTTCCGCAAGCTTTTTCGGCGCAGACTGAGAAGCTTTTATGAGGCACTACAAGTCATTGCCAATCATCCGATCGATGCAACTCAGCCATTGCAAGTAGGGCGGGTCCAGCGCGATCAGTGGACTGAAGTGGTAGACGCCAATTGCCGTATCCTTGTCTGCACTGGTAAGGAGGAGTTCGGTAAACCCTATGCGCTAGCACAACTGCATGACCCAGATCTCAAAGTCCGTAACAGGCAGGGACAACCGGACTATGACGGAAATCTATGTGGTCAGGTGCGTGGCGGTGTTAAGCCGTCGCCCGTCTGGATTGCTGATTTGGAGGAATATCAAGTCGTTACTGTATTTGGTGCAACTCAAAATCCTCGTAGGCAATACATCTCTAATTTGAGACAGCATACTACTCGCAATAACTTTGCCCAAATATTCCCTCTAGGATGATATCCATGCTGAAAGAATATCGACTTCAAAACTTCAAAGCATTTGCAGGGCCAGAGATTTTACCCATTCGACCAATTACGCTAATCTATGGCCCAAATTCAGCTGGCAAAAGTTCAATTATTCAGTCTCTAATGCTTTTGAAGCAGACTCTAGAAGATCCAGAGGACTTTGAAACAGCCTTGCTTCCAAAAGGAAACCTAGTTGATCTTGGCAATTTCCGTGAGTTTATTCATCTTCATGAAGTAGATCGGAAATTTTCCATTCATTTTCAAATGGAAATTGACACTTCTGAAATCAAAACTTCAGCCCAGGTATTTCAAGATTCAACTAGGGAATATTCAGATGCAATTCCTGGAGTTTATAACTTTCTTTACAATCAGCTTCTGGAGTATGCATGTCTCTCGATAGAGCTCGGGTTCCGGTGGGATTCCAAGAATCTAAACATATTGCTTGATGAAGTTTATTTTTGGTTTGGAGAGGAGTTAGATCCAGCAATCACTTACAAAAGATGCAACAACAATATGCAAAGACTATATGTTGACAAGCTCCACTCAGAACACCCATTCTGGGAAAATTGGTGGAAAGAGTACAAGTCAATTTTCAGGAAGCGTTTTTTCAATCAGCTTAATCTAGCCCTAGAAAAAGAGGAGATTAAGGAAATCAAGAATCGCAACAGAGAAAATTTATTTGCTGAATTGAGCAGCCGTAAATCCGAAATAGAGAAAGAACTATATTCGACAGAAACCAAATATTCTTCATTAGAAAGAGAAATCCGTTCAATAGAACAGAAACTACATCAAGCTAAACAAGCGTTGTCGATCTTGAATAATCAGCAATTAAATAGTGTTGAGTATATCCAAAACCAAGACAATATCAGACAACTAGTTCAAGGACTCAAGAATATCAAAATAGAAATTAAAGATGATGGTAACAATATAAGTGTTTATGACGATGATGGACAAATTCTCTACAAGAATATTGGCATATCAACAGATAATGACTTGTCTGAGAAGCTCAATCCAGATCAGCTATCTGCTGTAAGCAGATATAAAGAATATAAGAAAAAAGAATATTCTCTAGAGTCTCAACATGAAGATGAAAGCCTACCTTTAAAGCAAGATATCGCCAATCTTGAAAGAGACATTGATTCCAAGCAAAAGGGCAAAGCCAGTTGCGCTACTCAAGCGAGAAAGCATCAAAGGAAGATTGATGTTCTTGAATGGCTTAGTGATTTTTGCGAAAGAGCTGACGACTATACCCAAGAAAAAGCAATTGAAGATTATCAAAAAGCAATTCAAGTTATTGAATTTAGCATTAGCAATTTCCTTGTAGTGATGGTACAGGAAGAGGAAGTAGATAATAAAGAATTAGATTTCAAAAATAAATTCGAACGAGAATTCTGGCTTGGTATTTATGAAGGAACATTTGTTATTGATTGTCTTACAAATGAAACTCTTCACATAAATGACCTTGTCCAGAAGACTTTACATGATTCTGTATATTTAGGGCCAGTACGAGATAATCTAGAACGATTTTATATTTTTAGTGGGAAAAATATAAAAAATATTAGCAAAACGGGTAAAGGCACATCCGATTTACTTTTCAAGGATCCTGATTTCTTAGGCAGTGTAAACGATGCCCTGAAAGCTTTTGAAATAGGGTATGAGATAAAAGTAGTTTCTTATCAAGATCGAGAAAATTCTGAGTCAAGCGATTTATATGCTATCCGATTACGTGATGAATATCTGGGAATAACTGTTAGTTCCCTAGATGTAGGTTTTGGTGTAAGTCAGGTTTTACCTATTATTGTACAGAGCTTATTAGCTCAAGATCGGACAATCTTGATTGAGCAGCCAGAGCTACATATTCATCCCAGATTACAGACAGAACTTGGATCGCTATTTGTAGATTCGGTGCAGACACTAAGAAATCGATTCATTATCGAAACTCATAGTGAACACCTAATGTTGAGAATTCAAAAGCTGATTCGAAATGGTGAATTAAATCATGAAGATGTTTCTGTCATTTATGTTGATAGAGATGAAGACGGTTCTGCCTGCTATCCACTGAGACTAAATTCTTCAGGGAAATTCATTGACTCATGGCCTGACGGTTTTTTTGAAGAAGGTATTAGAGAGGTTTTTTAGAAAATGCTTATTAATCTTGTCTTACTCCCTTCTGTCTTTAAGTTAACCGATGGCAACACAAAAAATTTGGATAAAATTGCCACAATACTTAGTGTTGCCAGGAATAGATTTATTTTTCTGACAAAGAATGATTATTCCGATGAGGTTTATGCTGCTCTTGAACAAGGGGACCAATCTTGGGAATCCGATGTCAGGCAGTCAGCCACACAAATTCTTGATTGTATTGCTAAAGGCAACAAAGTAGTAGTTGATTCCATTTTTCAAGATAAATTACATTGTCAAGACTTAGTCTGTAATCCATACTTGTCAATTGGAATGACTCATGATGAGCTATATTTCATAATATCTGAAAATTGTTTTCAGTGCACTGAGATGACATTAAATGAACTGATAGATAGAGGTCATAAAATACTCAAATTAGATCGTACATCGATACCCGAAAGTCTTCTGAACAAGATTTCAAAAACAGATTTGCAAGCAGACCATGGAGTATGGGATAAAAACAAGTTCCAAGAAAATATCCTGTATCCAATATTCAAACATTCTTGCAAAGTACAAATTTATGATCGATATATTGGAAGAGCATCAGTTGAAAACGAAGGTTACAAGAATACGCTGAAATGGCTCGTTGAGTTTTACAAAGATTGTTCGAATTCAGACAATAAAATATTTGAAATCTATACAGGAGTGGGCTTTAGAAATAAAGAGCAAACTGAAGAGGATTGGCTGAGTAGAGTTAGTGAAATTCGAAATAATATTGTATTAACAAGAAATGAATTGTCAAGCATAATGCCTGAATCTTGTGACTTCTATCTGGCAAAGGAAGGTGGAAGAGATACTCTAAATCATGCAAGATATATTCGTACTGATCAAGCATTGATTTGCATAGAAAGCGGACTTGATTTGCTGCAAAAGAATAATAGGATTAGAGACTTTCATGCATTTCACTGTTCAGATGTCAAGCTGATTGATAGACATGTGCTGAAAGTAAAAAGAAATAACATATTGCCTATAAAGAAGAGATGATTTCTTGCCTGCTTAGCCAACTATACGAGTTCCTAGTCCAGACTCCACAAGATGAAGTAGTACCAGAACTGTCATGGCGGATCTGGGTGCGATCGCAACGTGCACAACTAAGTTGACTTTGCTTCTGAAGTCCCTCAAACAAGATGTCTATCCTTATTGCCAATATCGGCACCTCAGATATTGCCATCAAAGTCGGTGACTATTATCTTCCCATCGGCTTCGATCGCAGCGAACCAAATCTCGAAGAACCTAACCCCGATACGCCTAAAGGTGTGGCCTGGCGTGAGCGGCAAATGCTTGTGGATAAACAGCTCCAAGCCGATCTCAAGATTGCCCCAAAAGCTAAGTATCGCTGTGCCTGTGAAGCAATTCTGTCAGCCTATCGAGCTGTTCCAGAAACCTGGCATCCCCGCATCAGTATTGGGCGTCTCCAAGGCGTCATCAATTCTGTGCTAGAGGCTGAAGCTAAGGTTCAGCAATCCCAGTCAACGATCGCAGCCTACCTAATCGTGACAGATCAGCCCAAGACTGAAGTCAGAGGCTACCCAACAGACACTGTTTATGCCTTCGACATTATCCAAGCATGGCTATTGCGGCAACTACCGGCATTAGTCTCAGGAGAATCTGCCCCCCTCAAACTGGTGCCCAACACGATTCGTGTGCCTGCCATTCACGAAGATTTGCTCCATGAGCATTACTACCAGCTCTTTGAGACCTTCACGCCAGATGACATCATCTATTTGAGTGTTAAAGGCGGGACCTATCAGATGCAGCAAGCGCTTAAAGTGCAAGCATTGGCCTCTAATACTAAAGCTCAAATTTTCTTGAGCCCCAAACCTAAGGTCAGCAAAATCCTCGCGGGATACCCTTCAGACTGCCAGCGGATTGCCTACTGGCGCTATCAACAAAATCAAAAATATCAAACGGTTCAGCTGCTGCTGGATCGTTGGGACTTTGATGGTGCCGCAGTTCTTCTGGAGAACTGGGAAGCTACACTGCAAGCCTTGGTAACCGATGATCAAGCCACCTTACAAGACCACCAAGTCAAGGTCACTCAAGCAACTCGTGGCCTCCAGATGGCAGTCGCTCACCTGAATCTCGATAGCCAAGCTGCCGATGGTTTAGCTGGCAATCATCGCGAGCTTCTAGCTTTACTTAGCCAGTTCAGTTCGCTTGAAAATCTCTACGCGCAGTGCAAAATTTATGTCGAGCTCAAGCAAATTAGCCATTTTCTGTCACGTTTGGGTTCATTCTATGAAGCGACTCAAAATTGCCTCATTGAGAAACTCGGGGGACTTCAATACCTAGACACTCAAAAACGAGGGCCTTGGGAAATTCAAGTGAAGGCTCTAGCGACAGATGCTCCTCACCTTTGGCAACTGCTGGGAAGGGCTTTCAAATGGCGCTCTCCAGATGACTATCCGGAGACGTTTGGGCTTCGCGATCGCTTCAAGAAGCGCAGTTTCATCAAGACCTTAATTGAACACACTTACGGCAATTCGTCTTCCCAGCAGCCCCCTTCTCTGAACCACTGGAAGAAACTCGACTTTTGGTATGACGTCCGTAATCAGTTGGTGCATGGGGCTAAAGGCATCAATGAGAATCGGCTAGAAGCGGTCTATCAGCAGCGCGAATCAAAGCATCAAATTGCCTGTCCCTATGGTGATATCTTGCCAACGATGGCCGCTATCTTGACTGATTTGAGCCAAATTGGTTCTGCCACAGAGGCTGATCCTGGGTGGCAGGACTCTGGCTATGGCCTCTACGAACAAATTCGCGATTGGGCGATCACAACGCTAAGGAGCTGATCTGGCAGACCCATGGTGGATAAAGCTGAGCCGTTACCCTTAATCTGCCATTGCCTAATTGGACCACCCGGTGCAGGCAAATCCACTCTGGCGCAGCAGTGGGTCAAGCGATCGCCCCACTATCAATGGATCTCCACCGACCACATTCGCCAAGACCTCTTTGGGGATGCAGCAACTCAAGGTAACTGGCCTCAAGTGGAAGCTGAGGTCATTCGCCAAATCAAAGCCGCGATCGCGAACGATACCCCCGTCATGTACGATGCCACCAATGCTAAGCGGGTCTGGCGGCTCGACTTAATGCAGAAACTCGCTGATCGCTCTACCCAGTGGATGGCTTGGTGGTTGAAAACACCATTGAAGCAATGCAAAGCATACAACCAAAGGCGCGATCGCCAGGTAGAAGATCGCGTGATTAACGAAATGCACGCTGCGATTAAAGCAATGCCCCCGATTCCCGCTGAGGGATTTGCTGCTGTCAATCCAGTGCCAATGCGCCAAACTCAGTTTGATTTTGGAGCGATTGAACACAAAATCCAAATCCTGCCTCAGTCCTTGCTACAGCGGCAAAGACGGCAAGCAAACTGTCACCTGCATCCATATTCCAGTCTGCTGGCCTTTGAGCGACTGCTCTATCTCATCGCCATCCTATTGGAATATCCCGGAGCTGGTTACTTACAGCAACGGGAGCTACCCTTATTAAAACAAGCACTACAGCTAGAGGAGTTGCCTGATTTTGATAGCCCTGTTGCAGAAATTAGTGCCTTAATTCAAGGCAAATATGGGGCGCTTTATGCTGAGACAGAGGCGATCGCGCGCAATCTGCACTGGTTGCAGGATAACCATATTGAGAATGCGCCTATCACGACGCAACACATTTCAGTGCTGGAAGTAGAAGGCCAAGCGACATTT
>CALDSK010000101.1 GCA_937911865.1 uncultured Synechococcus sp. | reverse complement strand
TATGGTCTCGTTTTCGGGTCGATGAAGAGTGAAAACTACATCGCCATGATGGATGGGCAAGCCGCGGCGGCGCAGCAAGCCGGACGCCCCGGGTGATTGTGCAAGACAATGGTTCGATTCACAAAAGCAAAGTGACACAGCAGAAATGGGCGACATGGGAAGCCCAAGGCCTGTACATGTTCTTTTTACCGGCCTACTGCTCAGAGATGAACCCGATTGAAGGGGAATGGCAACATCTCAAGCGTGATGAGTTGAGAGGACAGATGTTTGAAAGTGAAGCGGAATTGGCTTATCACGTCGTCGAGGGGCTAGAACATCGAGGTGAGATTCGTGGTCACACAACTCACTACGTCAATGTCAAGACCACTTGATTAACCGTTACATACCTCAGCTTTTTCTGTCGTACCTACTTATTAGCTTCTCAAAGGAATCATGCATCTTATGATTTCCATCCTTTATTCTTTTTTGTTTGCTGCCAGCATCACCCTCATTAATCCATGGGGACCGATATTATTTTTGTCAGAGACGGGAAGAGGCGAAACATGGACGCTTCCAAAAGTATTGGCAATAGTGGTTATTACCACTTTGAACTTAATTCTTCTCGTCAAAAAGAAAATGGAAGAGAAAAATTTGAAATTATGTATAACCTTAAATGATAAAGTCTGGCTTGGCTTATGGCTTGCTTTTCTACTTTCTGCAACAGTCTCTACTCTGTTGAGTCCATTCTCGCTTTATTCACTACTAGGCCATCCCGTTTTAGGCGATGGTTTACTCTATTGGATTCTGGTTTTTACTTTTACAGTTAGTAATGCATTCATCATTAGACTTGAGCCTAGGATATTTCATGCTCAGCTTCGTGGGATACTCGCAGGGGGCTCGGTAGTTGGGGTAAGCATTATCCCTCAGCTTTTAGACTGGCGGATAGATTACACCATCCTGTCTGGTCAGGTGTCTTTTTTTGACGAACAACTTTTGGAAAGCTCAATTTGGAAAGATCAAATGCCGATTGGATTATTTTCCAATCGAGGACATGCGTCATTTGTCTTAGCCAGTTCTATATGTCTTGGATTTGCAGCAATCGCTAGCCAATGGCTAGTTAGCCGCTTCTGGAAAATGGCCTGCCTTCTCATGTTTTTCTCTTTGCTAGGCACTCAGACTTTAGCTGGAATTTTGTCTTGCATAATTGGAACAATATATCTTTTTTTTCAACACTTCCCGAGCATTGTTGAGCAAGCGCTATCTCGAAGACTACAACGAAAACGAGTACTCTACTTTATGGCTGTTGTGAGCGCCCTTGTCTTGCTGGTGTTTTTCTCACTCAACTATCGGGAATATTCGGCTATGAGCAGAGAAAAAAGTATGTATGCTTTCCTTGAAAGTATTGTGACAGGGCGGCTTTACTTATGGTCATTAGCTTTGAAAGGAGTTGCTCAGAGACCAATTTTCGGTTGGGGGCTTGATGGGTTTGGCATTGCTCATTTGTTCGTCGGAGATTGGAATGAAAGACTTAATAGTCATATTCCAGATGGAACTTACGTGACTCAGATACTAAATATATATGAGTATACGTTTGATTTTTTAAGCACTGATAATAATGTCTACTCTGGTTTGGCATTTAGCCAGAAAGCTCATACCCTGTTTCTTGACTTGACTCTATCAATAGGGATATTAGGAGCTTCTCTCTATTTAGGACTGACAGGTTATTCTTTCTGGAGATTATCTAAATCTAAGTTTAAACTATTGTGTGTAGTCGTTCTGGTTTATCTTGTGTTTACTCAAGCTTGGTTTGAATCAGCTCAATATACGCACATAAGTTGGTGGTGTCTTAGTCTGGGGTTTTCAACGAAACGATAAATACAGAGCGTCTCGAAGCATCTGTGAAATGTTTTTTAATAAGATACCTTTCCAATAAAAGTAAAGCGGAAATCTTCTTTCTGATTTCCGCTTGCGGCTAATATTGAAATTTTGTTCGGACTTAACTTCCTCTAGGCGGACATGTCCTTTGACAGTTTCGGTGATAGAGTGGAAGCGTCATCGAGCGGGCCACATGATATCCAACTTGCAATGGGAAAGGCTGTAAGTTAACAAAAGTTTCTTCCTTCGGAGGGATACCCCTGAGCAGTTCTGAATTTCTCCGGTAAAAAGTGCTGCATAGAGGAAACTCAAACTTCGTTTCTTGAATTCCATTTCTGGTTACTAAGACAGTCTCATTTCTGCGAAGTTCTATCGACTGGCCAAACTTGTCCGTAACTCTAACGGGCCGCATTGATAGTGAATACACCTGGGTTTCTTTACGAGATGGATGGCGATCTACAACATAAACAGCGCCGCCACTCACCGCAGTTGCTTCGGGCGTCTTGACTTGAAGCGTTGTGGAAGTAAAGGGAATTTCTTCTTCGTCATAGGCGAAAGCTGCTTGAGTAGTTAAACGCTTAATAAAACTAAAACGTGGTGCTCTAAAGAAGTTTGATACCCTTGAATTTCTGAGAGCACTTGCCCAAAAAGATTCGGATTCAGACGATCCATTCCTTACTCTCGAACTCGAAGTAACTGTCGCTTCGTTCGAAACATTTGCTTGATCAGAAAAGGGATTATCTGGTATCGCATTACTAACCATTAGCTTCCCGAAATCCAAGCTCATCAATAGGTTAGCTTTATCAATCGTTCCACCTCCCGGTTTTATTGAGCCACCTGCTTCAAAGCCAAACTGTGTATCAGCATCTGTAGCAATTAGATCTAGTGTATTGAACAGAAATCTAGCGCTACTGTTCTTCTGAGTTCTGACCGAATTTCTTTGTGCATTAAGCAATATTTCTTCGGAAGCATTGGATAACTCATTAATATTTTTCCAGGCCCCCTGAGCGCTATCACCTCCAATTTCCTGATTTACCTCAACGACACCATCTATATCAAAAGCCTTGGCACAATCAACCTGACGGTCAGAGAAAGTATCAGAAGCATTCAACGAAAGCGAGATTTGGCATGTGGGTTCTTCGGAAGATTCAGCTGCTGTCTGATTACTACTTCCGTCAACCAAGCTCTCCTCATCATCTTCTGTAGCATTTACTTCCTGCTCACCTGATTGGGCAATCAACTCTGGACTTTGTTCTACAAATGGCTCATTTGTGACATTATTTGAACAAGTAACAGCCGCAAAAACCAGAGGAATTATCAATATAAAAGCAATAACTTTCTTATTCATAGACCTTCAGAACGCCTCAAAGTTTATCACAATCAAACAAGCACTGCCCTAATTGGCTGGCGCAGATATTCTGTTGTCCACATGCTACTTTAGAGCCCCTTCTAAAATCAAGAATTCTTAATTGTCTCTAAACACATTATTTCTTGGATTATGTAAAGAAATTAATTCGCATGGATAATGTTATTGCTGAAGAATTTGAGATGAGCCCAACATTCGCTCCTCGTCTACCACAAACCCTCCATAACCGTCCCATTAAACCTGGCTTACAAGGACTCCTGGGAATTCTCATCCTTTACCTCTAACTTTGGAAATCATGTCCGGCCTTCTCCGTAACCCTAGCCGCCTTACCTCCTAGTCAGGGTTTTAGTCCTCACTCTCTCGCGGATCTCTATACTCGGGTTTCCTCCTCGCTCTTACCGAAGCTTGGGACGAGCCTATCCCTAATCTACGGTCTACAACCAGGCAATTGACCCTGGTTGTAGTAAATTGCCCGTCTCTTCTCTGCCCGTCATCAGCATCCAATTCTCTAAAAATTCTCCATCCCTTCGCCGATTAACTGAACTACATCCCTTTTGTCAGTACCTTGACTGCTTAAACTCAAGCAGCAAACCTCGAGTCGTCGTGTACAGTCCAAGAAAACAGGACTTACGCATTGACAAATTCAACAAAACCATAATTCAAGCGGTCCTCCC
>CALDSK010000100.1 GCA_937911865.1 uncultured Synechococcus sp. | reverse complement strand
GGGCAAAAGCAGAAGCTAGAGATTCTTAAGCAGCTGTATCTCAAAAGCCAGATTCAACAGTCTGTTGTAAAAGCCAGCATTGAACAACAGAGGCCTGTGCTACAGGTTGAAAACGTTCAGGCTGAAGGCGAAAACGGACTTGTAGCCATCACAGATATTAACTTAACGGTTCGTACAGGAGAGATTGTTGGTATTGCCGGGGTTTCTGGCAACGGTCAAAAAGAGCTGGTTGAAGTGCTTTCTGGTCAGCGATCGCACACCGCAGGGCAACTAAAGGTAAACGGAGAAATCTACACCGCAACTCGCGCCGAAATGTATCATCACCAGGTCTACGCGCTGCCCGAAGAACCCCTGCGCAACGCCTGTGTACCGACGATGAGCGTGGCAGAAAACATGGCATTGCGAACCTTTGACAGAACGCCACAGGCAAAGTGGAACTGGCTGCTGCTGCTAAATGCCATCAAAAAAAGTGCGCAAAAGCTAGTACAAACCTTTTCTGTACGGACGCCTTCGGTAGAAACGCCGGTCAGCAACCTATCAGGGGGTAACGTACAGAGGACTGTACTGGCCCGCGAGCTATCGTCCGACTCAGTCCAGCTATTGATTGCAGCGAATCCTTGCTTTGGGCTAGATTTTTCTGCTGTTGAATTTATTCACGAGGCGCTAGTCGCAGCCCGCAATCGAGGGGTAGCGATTCTACTAGTCAGTGAAGATTTGGATGAGCTACTAGCCTTGTGCGATCGCATCTTTGTCATCAGCGAAGGCAAGCTTGTATACGAAAGCGACATTCACCATGCCGACCTCACCCTCATCGGTCAAAAAATGGCCGGGCAATAGCAGCATTATTCTCACCGACCTTTTCAACCTTGCGCAAAGCGAACTCGACCAGCAGCTCAGCAGCTCGAACTCAACCGAGCAACCCTCAAAGCACCTTACTTGGGAGTACTTTCGGCCCGGCGTAGAAATCCACAGGCTCTATGGCGACCTTCAGCAAGGGCCAGCCGCCGCTTTGCTGAAGTATCAGCCTGGCGCAACCGTCCCAAATCACGAACACACCGGCTACGAACATATCGTCGTACTCGCAGGTGGCCAAAGCGACCATCAGGGAAAGCATACCGCTGGCAGCTTAATCATCAATCTGCCCGGCAGCAGTCATAATATTGTTAGTGAGAATGGCTGCATTGTGCTAATTATCTGGGAGAAGCCCATTGCGGTAAAAGCCTTAAATGTTTAAGGCTCCAGAACTATCAAAAAGCTAATCGAGAAGCTAGCCGAAAAGCTATAAGGGAGATGATTGAATGCCAAATATCTCTGCGCTGCCCTACGATTATTCCCTGCCCGATAATCTGTCGCAGATTGCCCTCATCATTATCGACATGCAGCGCGACTTTCTAGAACCTGGCGGCTTTGGAGAGATTTTGGGCAATGATGTCTCTCAACTACAAAGCATCATTCCTGCTGTTCAAACGCTACAAACAGCCTTTAGAGAAAAAGGTCTCAGCATCATTCAAACAAAAGAAGGACACAGCCCTAATCTCTACGACTGTCCACCTTCTAAACGAGCTAGGGGCAACGGTAAACTCACCATTGGCGATGTTGGCCCCATGGGTCGAATTTTAATTCTTGGAGAACCGGGTAACGAGATTATAGGGCCCCTAGCGCCTCTAGACCGGGAGGTCGTGATTGCCAAACCAGGCAAAGGGGCTTTCTACCACACCAAGCTAGATAAAATGCTGCGATCGCACAAAATCACCCACCTCATCTTCACAGGCGTCACCACCGAAGTCTGTGTCCAAAGCACCATGCGCGAAGCCAACGATCGCGGCTACGAATGTCTTCTTGTAGAAGACGCCACCGCTAGCTACTTCCCTACGCTTAAACAAGCTACGTTAGAAATGATTCGCGCTCAGGGCGGCATTATAGGCTGGACGGCAACACTCAAAGACACGCTAGCCGGAATCCACCAAACTGAAACCTCAAGCGCACCTGCTGGGTAGCCTGAATGCTGGCCAGTCTGCGCGATCGCTAAAGTGAAGCTGAGGCATAGTTAATCACACATACCGTCTCGTAGGTCGCGTGAGTTCCACAGCCAGCTCCACCCTGTGTCCAACTAGGCGCAAAAATATTTACTCGGTGTTTACGCGCTGGCACCCCGTCATCAACCAGCAGCCTCATCATGACTTCCTCCGCGCCTGTGGCTCCGTAGGAAATATTCTCAGCCATCCTGCCGCTCTCTATACCGGCACTGCTTAAACGCTCTAGAAAGCTGCTCCCATCAGAGCTGATATGTCCAATCTCTCCACCGCGCTGATCTTGAGCGTGGGATCTAGCTGCCTGTGCTACCGATGGCGACATGCTGATAGGCCCTACCGCTGGCTGATCGCGCAAAAAGGCGATCGCCTCTTCTACCGCGCTTTTTCCCTCTTGGGTTGCCAGTACACAATTCTGTCCACAGCCGTGCATCACATGGCCATCTTCAGTCATACTCGCTAAATAAGCTTCTAGTAACGGAATATAGCTCTGTGGATCTTGGCGTACGCGGTTGTGCTCCGCAATAATCGCTTGCTCAATCGACGTCCAATTCGATGAACCATCCTCTGCTTCGGCAGGCGTCCCAAAAGAAACATCAACAGTAAAAGAAGAATTTGAGTCAAAGGATACAGAGGCTGACGGCAAACTGCTGATAGCAAGGACAGCGAGCGCAGCGGAAAATCCAGCTTTTATCGCCTTCCGTAACGGTTGATACAAAAATTCAGTCGTCATTATCAAGTCTTTAAATTGGGTTCAAAAAAAGAGTGCCCACGCAGACTTGAAAAGTATTATTTACTACTCAGTACTTAGCGTAACTCTTCGCATAAGTATAAGCAGCTAGTGTCAGTGACGCAGCTCACAAATAGCAAAAATCTCTGTCAAATAAAAATATTTAATAGCTTAGTGTCAATCTATCTTCTGCGCCAATCGTCATAGTCGCGCCGCAAAGCGTCACATCATTCCAGATCAAAGGCGCATACCCACTGCTCATTTGAACAGTCAAATCGACATCGCAGCTTTGGCCTTCAGGCATCGTAATCGTACGAGACGTTCCTATGGGCAAAGCGCCTTCCAAAATGTTCACGCCCGCCACCTGTAACGACAACAGGTCAACGCTGCCATTGTTAACAACAGTCAGCTCACGGCTGATTTTGGCATAGTTCACCACACACACAGTTCGAATAGACGCGTGCGGCCCACAGCCGGCGCCTGCTGTCGTCCACTCAGGCGCGAAGATAATGGTCCGATGCCCTCTATCGGCTACACCGTCGTCCACAATCAGGCTAATCATCACCTCCTGGGCGCTGGTAGAGCCGTAGTCAATATTCTCACCAGAGCTAGAGTTTTCTATCCCAAACTTGCTCAGCCGCTGCGGTGCGCGGCTCCCATCAGAGCCAACATGGCCAACAGAGCCATTCTGCTGATCTTGTGCATGAGACTTAGCAGCCTGGGCGATCGCACCTGAAAACTCCAAAGGTCCGACAGGTGGCTGGTCGCGTAAAAATGCGATCGCCTCTTCTACCGCCGGTCGCCCTTCTTCAGTCATCAACGTACAGTTCGGACCACAGCCCCTCGGAATCTGCCCCTGCGAGTCCATCGTTGCCAGGTAGGCCTCTAAAATCGGAATATAGCTCTGCGGGTTTTGCCGTACCCGGTTGTGCTCCTCAATAATCTCGCGCTCAATCACCTGCCAATCCGTCTGGCTTTTTGTCTGGCCTGTGCCGGCTTGAGCCTGTGCCGTTCTAGCCTGAGCCAGCGTGCTAGGCAACAGTGACTTGAGTAAAACAGTCTCCTGCGACGCACTCCCACAGGCCGCTGTTAGTAAGGTAATTGCTGCTGCTAAACCTACGCGGCTTAGTGGCAGACGGCGAACAGAAGAGCGGAGAGATTTAAGCATCGTTATAAGGCGACTAGATAAGGTGGCTAAATGAAGTAGCCAATTCATTACGCTACGGCCATCTTACGCAGCCCAAGCAGTCAACCCAGATGCCATTAGACAGTTATTGCCTGTTGGCCCAACTGTCTCATTAGGCTGAGTACCTCATACAGCTCATTTTGCGGATTGATCAAAGAGAAAAGACGAGAGTTCGCATACTGCAAGCTTTGAGCAACCGCGTCTTGACGAGCAACCTTTAAAAACAAAAACTCATTGCCATTGGTGATCATGCCAAAAGTTGGTCGATTGCTTTCTCGATCCGTCAACACAGGATTAGCTAGCATGTAAGACAGCGCCTGCGGTATCGCTCTGGTCACTGCAAAATCACTGCGCTTGGATTCTATTACCAGCATCCATAGCTGCCGCTGTAGTACCAGCACATCAATACGCCCACGGATCAACACGCCCTCATCCTGCATCTCTATTTTGACGCTGGTTTCAGTCTCTATGCGAAACGGCTTCTGATAAAAACCGCTGAGATCGAGTAAAGGCGCAAGCACCACCATTTTGACGCTATTTTCTAGCATCGGCGGGTCTTCCATCAGCTCCAGAAAGTTGGACTTTACGCGGTCAAGCAGTCGCAGATCGCCTTCATCAGCTAACGAGGGAACATTAGCTGCCTCTGCGAAATATACGGGCGTTTGAACCTTCTCAAGGTGAAACTTTTGCTTCAGCTGGCGCAGCGTTACTTCTGTAGCAGGAACAGCCTGTACCATGTCTCAAACCTATCGATATCAGAGCTACCAGACGCATCCTCTAGCATGTTTCAAGAGAAAGAAGAAACGCTATCTACAGCATAAGACATTCTCTAAAGCTCATAAGCAATAACTGCTTACCAGACACTACAAACTTTCCTGGTAAGCTCGCCAGCCGCCATACTGAGAAATCTCTTTTTGATCTTCCACAGTCAGCGGCTCACCGATGACACCTAGCACCTCTTCGCCATCAGCTAGCTTCACTTTGCCAATCGCTAAACCCGGCGGCTCTTGAGAAAGAACAATACCCAAACCTGATAAAGGCACCTCCCACACCTCTACGGCCACAGCGACACCGCCTTGTTTCACCTTCAGCATCGCCGGATAGTTGTCGTCTATTGTCCAAATTCGGTAGGCCGCTTCCGTTTTTGCTTCCCGCTCGAAGGTCGCACCCACGTTCAACAGATTTGGACAAAGGGCCAGCCCCCGCATCAGCGTACCGTTAACAGCCAGTTTCAGGGTTTCTAATTTCAGGGGTGCTTTCATAGGATCTGTCATTCTTTTTCTGCCTTGCCCACTGTTTTTGTTGATACCTTTGTGTCTGCGCATCTTCTAATCTTCCTTACCCAGTGCGCCGGGCGACCCGACTAGCGTTCGCTGCGGTGAGCAGGTCACCACCATAATTAGCAGCGTCAGAATATAGGGAGCCGCATTGAACAAATAGTAGTAAGAGTCTATGCCGACAGATTGAAACGCCGGGCCAATTGCCTGTGCGCCGCCAAATAGCATAGAGGCCCACAAACACTGAATAGGGTTCCACCGAGCAAAAATCACCAGCGCAACGGCCATTAAGCCTTGACCACTTGAAATCCGCTCTGTCCACACGCCCGGAAAGTACAGAGACAGACAAGCGCCCCCAATGCCAGCTAAAAAGCTGCCCGCCATAATGCTCAGCATTCGCACCTTAAATGGAGAGATGCCCATCGCAAGCGCTGCCTGCGGGCTATCTCCAACAGCTCGTACATACAGCCCCCAGCGAGTGGCTCTGAAAAACCAGTTGAGCAGAGGCGCGATCGCAATTCCCAACAGAAACAGCGGACTCACCTTTAACGCCGACTGAATTTGCGGTGAGCTGCTCCACGCCCCCCAGTTAAAGGTAAACAGCTGCGGAGCCTGAGGCTGAATAAACGGCTTACCTAAGAAAAATGCCAGACCGCTACCAAAAATAATCATCGCAATGCCAGTGGCCACGTCGTTCACCCGAGGCTGCTGCGAGAGCCAGCCGTGAATAACACCCAGCGCCATACCCGCTAGCCCAGCTGCACCTACGCCCAACCAGGGCGCCCAAAAGTCACCAACGCTCGGCGCGCTCAGATAAGACACACCGTAGGCTGACATCGCCCCCATCAAAAGCGTGCCTTCTAAACCTAAATTAATTTTGCCGCTTTTTTCGGTGATGCACTCGCCCAGACTGACAAAGAGAAAAGGCGCACTGCCGCGAAGGGTACCCGCTAATATGCCGAGAGGAATGCCCAAAAGTCCGAGAGATTCTGTTGCCATAGCCCAAAGGAGAGTACCAGAAGAGAGTAATCGGTGGATGCAAGAGTCGAACGGTCAGTCGAATGGTCAGTCGTACAGATCAGTCCTTTAAAGCCTTCTCTTGGAACCAGGAGAGTTTTCCATAGAGAGAATCACTAAATAGCACGCATAAAAAGACAATGCCTTGAAAGACGAGAACCGTGGCGTCGGGTAGATTGTGCGATCGCTGCAAAATTCCGCCGCTGGCCAGAATGCCCCCTAATAACACCGCCACCAAAACGGTCGCTAGCGGAATATGCCGCGATACAAACGACACCAAAGTGCCCGCATTGCCATAGTTAGAAACCAGCGATTCATTCACCCGCTTCTGCACTGCCGCCACTTCCACCATGCCTGCGAGCCCCGCGGCCGAGCCGCCCAAAAAGCAAATCGCCAGCGTCAGCTTCCCGACCGGCAACCCTGCGATTTTCGCCGCTCGAATATTGCCACCCGTGGTCCGCGTCGCAAAGCCAAAGGTCGTCCGCTGAATCAGAACGTAGGCCAGCACGCAAATCACTAGGCCATACAGCAGACCAAAGTGAATCCGGGTACCTGGCAATGCGCCTAGCCAGTTGGCAGGATCCAGCTCGGCAGAAGACGCTTTGGTCACAAAACTGTTGTCTCGTAGCGGGCCTTCTACCAGGTGCTTAAGAAAGGCGATCGCAATATAGTTCAGCAGCAAGCTGCTAATCGTCTCATTCACACCCCGATAGTGCCGCAACGCCCCAGCCAGCATAATCCACAGCCCACCTGCTACCATGCCAGCGATCGCCATCGCCAGCTGCACCATCACTGGCGGCAAAGACGTACCCAAATTCAGACCCAGCAGCATCGCGCCTAGACCACCCATCACCAGCGCGCCCTCATTGCCAATAATCACCAGACCCAGCCGAGCCGGTAGCGCCGTGCAAAGGGCCGTCAACATTAGCGGAGCAGCTCGAATTAGCGTGTTTTGCCAGGCGCTCCAGCTGCCAAACGCGGCCTTATAAATAGAGCCATAGACATCAAACGGATTTGCGCCTGCCAGCCCGCAAAAGCCACCAAAAATCACCAGGGCAACTACCAGCGCCGCCGCCGGTAAAAACACAGCCTCTAACGGTCGCCGCCACAAAAACGGATCGCGAGCAGTCGCTTTAGTTACGGTCATCAGCTTCCGATACTGCCCTTAACACCCTCAATCAGCCAGTCCATTTTCTCCAGCTCAATATTCTGCTGCTCATACTTTTCATCTGCCGTTAAAATCACCGTGCCCTGGTTATCTTTCAGCTCCCCTTCATAAATCACCAGCTCGCCGTTTTCTAAAGCCGTTCGCGCTGCTTCAGCGTCTGCCTTCGCTTCATCACTCACCGCCGGACCATAGGGCGACAGCTTACAGAAATTATCGGCTAGGCCCCCTCGGAACACGTGATCAATATCGCCTGCCATCACAGACTTACCCGCCACAAACTGCTCACCCAGGAACGTGTAAATACTCACCCAGTCCCACTCAGCGCCCGTCAGGTAGCCCTCAGGTGCTAGCGGTGCTTGGTTCGCATGGTAGCCCACCGAATAAATACCTCGCTTCTCTGCCGTTTCCATCACGACCTTAGGGCTATCTACATGGCAGGTCACCACGTCTATACCCTGATCGGCCATGCTATTCGTCGCCTCTGCTTCTTTTACCGGCACGGCCCAATCCCCGGTAAACACCACCTGCGTGGTCGCATCGGGATTAATTGACTTTGCGCCCAAAGTAAAGCTGTTAATATTGCGCAACACCTGCGGAATCGGAATCGCGGCTACAAACCCCAAATTGCCGGTCTCAGACGTATGCGCCGCTACAATACCCGCTACATACTGAGCCTCGTCAATGTAGCCAAAGTAGCTGCCCACGTTATCTGGATGTACGCCATCCTGATACAACCCGCCCGCATGAAAGAACTGCACATCTGGGAACTCCGCTGCTAGCTCCAACATATACGGATCAAAATAACCAAACGAGGTTGGGAACAACACCGACGCACCATCGATTTCAATCATGCTACGCATCGTCTCTAGCACAGCCGAAGTCTCTGGCACGCTAGCCTCTTCCACAATCCTAATACCCGGCACCGCCGCCATTGCCTGCGCGCCTTCCGCGTGAGCCTGGTTATAGCCAAAGTCATCCTTTGGCCCCACATAAATAAAGCCCACCACCACTTCACCATCGCCTCCAGCGCTGGCTTCGCCGCCGCTCTCAGTATTCGGCGAACAGCCGCTGAGCTTAGTGGTTACACCAAACGCCGTCGTTGCCAGCAGACCGCGCATAACCTGTCGGCGAGAAAGCTGGAAATAAGGACGAGAAGACGATTTACGAGAAGACATAAGAGCAGCGCCTCAAAGCAGCGTACAGAGACATCAATGTATTGGATGTCACTTTATCAGCTCCGAGGAACCGCTAAAGGTTACGACTTATACCTATCAACTCAAAAGCTAATTATCTACAGGCTGCCAAAACCACTCAAACGCAAATTTTCAAAAGGGCACAGTATCCCAAATGTCAGTGGCTCAAGTGTCAGCGTCTCAAACGTATCCTTGTCTCAAACGTCAGTGGCTCAGACGTATTAGTGTCGCAGCTTATATTTGGGCAACTTGAAATGTAATCAAAGATCGCCGTCCAAGCTATACACAAAGCCATCAGCTATGAACCCTCTTCTTTCTTTACTTATCACCTCAGCGGGTGCTGCAGCCGGTGCAGTCGGCAAAGCGCTATGGGATCAGCTGATGGCGCGTCAAGAGGAGCTTTCTCGGATTCGACGCGATAAAAAAATTCAGCTACTCGAAAGACAGCTCAGCGAATTTTACTGGCCTATCTACATCCGATTAGAAAAAGACAACTTAATCTGGGAAAAAGTCTTCGACCAAAACAGCGGCGTTGATCCAGCCGTACAGAAGACCCTAGAAACTACCCACATTTTGCCAAACCACCAAGAAGTCATGGAGATCTTGAGCAACAAAATTCACCTCGCCCGCGCCCGAGAGCCCCTCGCGAAAGCCCTATCCGACTACATACGACACATTGCTGTTTACCAGGCCATTCGCCAAGCAGGCATACACGATCGCGACCCCCTACAATTTGGCGAACCCTATCCCACAGAAATATTTAAGCTCATCGAATCAGAGAAAAATCGCCTACAGGCTGAATACGACCGATTGCTAGGATTCGTTTAAGGCTACGTAGCCTTGGTTCAAGGGAAAAAACACTACTAGAAATAACCGCCGAGGCTTCTCACTGTCTCTTCTAACTTAACTGCTGGCCAAAAAATCGTATATGCCCAGCCACTCGCTGACGTCGTCCCAGTTTCGACAATATACAGCCTGCTGCCACCAGTCTCCCGAGAGCTAACAAGACTCAGCACCTTGTGCCGAACAACCCCATACCCCAGCGTATACGCAGCAAAAATCGCTAAGACCACTCGACTGGTTTTGTCTGTTCTGTAGGAAGTCATGACAACAGAAATCTAGCTACAAAAATCTAGAGAAAAATACGCTCTGAGCAGACGCATCAAGATTAATCAATAGCATACCCACCGCAGCCGCAAAGCCATCAGCCGCAAAGCCACCAAATTCTAATAGCCAAACAGAATCTTCGATCTCTCACGTATTCTCCGATCTCTCATGCATAAAGTGCACAAACGGCTGTAGCCAGCACTACACAATCAATGCTTCTCTTTCAGGTTGTCAGACAGCAAATGATAGACCACAACCATACAGAACACGCTCATCACAATCACGGGCATCGACTCAATTCTCCTAATGACATAACCGTTTACGCTTATCGCTAATGCAAGAGCGCCTCAAGCGCTCATTGAACTAAAGCCCTAAATCATACTTCTGGCAAAACATACTGCCACATAGACCCCTCACCGCTACATGGCCATGTGCCGCCTCTTGTCCACGGACCTTGCTGCCATAGCACTACAGACAAGACACACACGACAGAACACACAAAGGCCACCTTATTCTTCGCTCTACTACTCTTGAGCTACGTATTAACTGTTGCCACCTGATTACTACGACAGCGGCTAAAGTAACTCTCCTCTGGAGGAATAGCACACACCTCCAGAAGAGAAGTCGCCTATCTAGACGGAATGGTTTAGACGGCACGGTCTAGACGGCATGGAGATGCTCTAATTAACTGGCGATCGCATAGTCACTCTCACCCGACATAGTCGCCCCGGCCATATCACTCATACCCATCGGCTTCATCATGCTATCCATCGACTTATCAGACGGCTTATCAGACATAGCGCCCATCGGCACAAACTCAATGTAATCAACCCGAGCATGCTCTACCGTGCCAGAAGAATCATCCTCATAGCCCTTGAGCGTAAAGATATCACCATTCTTAGCATTCACCTCCGAGAAGGTATAGCTAGTCAACGTCTTCTCATCAGCCACTGTGCTACCCAGCTCCTGATCCAACGTAATGCCCCCTAGCAGAGCATCTTCTTGCATCAGCTCCAGCGTGCTAACACCATCGTTCTCATCAAAGTAAGCCACCTTCATCTGATACTGACCAGACTCTCCTTCAAACTTAAAAGAAGCCGTTCCAGTTTCATCATTCGGCCCACCTTTGAGCGAAATAAGCTCACCGCCCGAAGCCGCCTTTGCCGCCTCTATCTTGTAAGCACCTCCCAGGTTCATCGCCTCAGCCGGAATCCGCATGCTGCCAAACGAAGTACCACTTCGATTTGCCGTCGTATCAGCATCTACAACCTCAATACCCCGACCATCGGCAACGTAATTCACCATATTGTCGAGATCGATCGCATCTTTTATCTGCGACTCGCTGTACTTATCAGCAGCACCCTTTAAAGTAACAGTACCCACCAAATCACCATCATGAGCACCATTAGGATCGCTCTGATCGGCATTCCCCTGATTAGAGCGCAGCCGCAACACAAAATCGCTGCCGACCTCTTCAATTTCATAATTTTCAGCCGTATGGCCATCAATCACAATCTTGTCGCCTTCATCCAGGTTCAAATCAGTAACAACATCATCCCCAATACTCTCTAACCAGTGATCGTGACTGTTGTCGTTTTCACCCGCTAGCGCATTGTTGGCCCCATCAATCCGGCCATCATCCTGCGTGTGCTTCTTAAGAAACTTCTCCTTAGCGTCAATTTCCATGGCCCACATAAAGGTATCTGCACCTTCGCCACCCGTCATCACATCGTTACTTGCCTTTAGCGGCTCATTCTGATTCACCACCTGCTTACCCAGCACAGGCGGCTCGCCCGCATCCGAATAAGAGATCAACAAATCATCGCCCGCTTTGCCCATCAGCGTATCGTTACCGTTACGCGCAGAAATCACATCGTTCTCAGAACTGCCCATCAGCTTGTCATTAGCAGACGTATCCGCCAGGTTGACCGCGCTGCTTGGCAAATCTGTCGGCACCTCAGGCATCGGCTCTGGCGGCTCCATTGGCAGCTCAGGAGAGGTGGGATCGGGCTGTTCCGGCATCGACCCGCCGTCGCGAGGAATAAACTCGATATAGTCGATTCGACCATGCTCCGCTGTAGACGGAGAACCGTCTTCATAGCCTTTAATGCTAAAGAGTTCTCCTTGCTTCACATCCACGTCAGACAGAACCCGGGTCGTAAGCGTCTTCTCATCAGGGAAACGACTGCCTAGCTCTTGGTCTAAGTCAAAAGCAGCAATTTGGGTCATGTTTTTCTTAGAGCCTTGGCTCAGCTCAAACCGACCGACACCATCGTTCTCGTCGTAGTAACCCAGCCGAATATCATACTGACCAGAAGCTCCGCTGAACTTAAAAGAGGCCGTCCCAGTATCATCGTTGGGTCCACCCTTTAGCGTAATCACTTCCTGACCCGAAGCGGTCTTAATCTCTTCAGTTTTGTAAGCGCCCTCTAGCGGCATGTCTTCCGCCTGAATGCGCAGTCCCCCATCAGCAATCCCTCGCTGATTGGCCGTCGTATCTTCTTCAACAGCTTCAATGCCACGACCGTCAGCGACGTAATTCGTCATGTTATCCAACGTAATCGCATCGCGAATCTGCTGCTCACTATACTTGCCAGCAGCCCCCCGCAGCTTGATGGTGCCAAGCAAATCGCCGTCATGAGCACCGTTAGGATTGGCTTGATCGGCGTTGCCCTGGTTAGAGCGTAGATTCAGAAAATAGCTGTTGCCCTTCTTCTCAATCTTATAGTTCTCAACCGTGTGGCCCTGAATGACGATTTTATCGCCTTCCTCCAGGTTCAAATCGGCAACAACATCGTTACCAATGCCTTCTACCCAATGATCGTGGCTGTTGTTGTTTTCACCTGCTAGCGCATTGTTCGCACCGTTAATACGGCCATCGCTCTGCGTATGCTTCTCCAAAAACTTCGGCTTAGCATCGATCTCAATGCCCCACATAAAGGTGTCAGCACCTGCGCCACCGCGCAGACGGTCGTTGCTAGCCGTTAGCGGCTCATCTTGGTTTACCACCTGTTTCCCTAGCACAGACGGCTCACCATAGTCGCTGTAGGTAATCAAAATATCGTCACCACCGCGACCGCGAAGCTTATCACTGCCATTGCGCGCAGAGATCACATCATCGCCGCTTCTCCCTTTGAGCACATCATTACCGTCAGTATCAGCGATGCTCAAAGAGATCTTTTTGGAGAGCTTTTTTTCATCAAGCGTTTTCATGTTGCGTAACCCTAATTCATAAATATTGTGTTGCCTGCGATGTGACGGCAGCCCTTCCATACAGAAAGGCCAAGCAACAACCCAAAGCTGAAGCACGCGCACTAGGCGCGCTTCGATTCGGTCTACCAAGTCCGCTACTCAACGGTCAAAACGCGCTGTTAAAACGCATTAGCGAACACACAGACAAGCCCGCTGGCCATGTCTACCAACGGCTTTTCATGCCTGTAAAACAAGCCAGCCAAACAAGCCAGTCAAACCAGTGAGTAGCGCAGGAAAATTTCTAGCATTGCAAGCGTGGCCAACCGTTCACATCAGGCGAAAGGCCGAACGGTTTGACACCGCCATCCGCTACCTGCGCATTACAAACGGAGGCTAGTAAGACAGCTGCTGCTAGCTAAATTGTCGCAATCTTTCAGGAATCAGACGATCTGGGATTAATCACTCAAGATATCCGGTACACACGAAAAGTGATGCATGTCTCTATGGATAGGATATCTCTGTGGGTAGTGCGCCTTAATCATCTCTAACTTTGCGTTGAAGTCTGTGCAAAGTCGTTGTGCATCTGACGGTTTTCATTAAACCGTGAGCTTCAGTGTTTGTCAACAGAAATGCTTAGATTTTCTAGCTTTTTTATACCAGATGGCGATCGATAGAGAAGAGTCACACAGAAGACAATAATACGTACATTTTTCAACGGCTACAGCCGGTTATTTGTCCGGACAGGTGATTTTTCTAAAACGCATATAGAAGAGATAGTGAGTAACAAATTTAATAAGCTCTACTGATAGCTGTATTCATTCATAACAAATCCGCACAAACGCAGTCAGCAACCACTCAAACAAGATTTTCTATCAAGTGCGATCGCTAACTTCCATCAAAAAAGAGCGTCCAGAAACTGAACGCTCAAAACGGGGTGTTATGAATAAAATCTGACTCGCGGTTCAAAGCAACCGCCTCTAAGCTAACCAGGAGCTAATCAGGAGCTAATCAGGAGCTAACCACGCCTAAAATAATCATCTCTTGAGAGAAGAAAACTAGGTAGCAGTCACCGCAACTTTGCGAGTAGGGCGCTTCCGATCGCGCTTACGTACTCCACCTGCCATTTCGTACTCATTGCTATCGTTGCCGTAGTGATAGGCCACGCCAATCAGCATTTTTTCAGAATATTCAGAAAGCTCTTTCTCCCTGTCGTCAATTCTGTTCTTGAGCGCATCAAGTTCAGACACTGTTGCATTGTGGTTACTAATATCAGTCCGTAGCTGATTGATCAGCTTTAAATAGCCCTGTGCAGTGTAGCCACCACCTGCATCCAGCTTAGGATCAAATGATTTAATTCCGTCATAGCGAACGCTTGCTTTTTCTAAAGAGCGCGAGCTGCGGCGTTTTTGAGACATAGGATAGAAGCTCCTGAACGACGATTTAATACTGGTGTTCCGTCAAGATTGGAACAGTCTTAGAATGTCCGTTTTGATACGTTTATATCTACGTACAAACAAGGGTTTTGTTGTATGATTCGTGGTGAGATTCCGTAGTGCTGAGGAGAGATCGCCGGGTTCTTATGTTTGTATAGAACATTCGGTCTTGAGAGTAGGTAGTGCAACCTTCCTTCCTGTGAACCAGCCTTGCCATTAAACGACACAATGTTTTGCACAAGGGTCAAAAGGTTCCGATCCTGATGCAGAACATCCTGCACAAGGAGCAAAAGGTTCCGATGCCTCTGCAGAGCATACCGATCTAAGAGCAGAAGGTTCTGATCCTGATGCAGAACCTATCAACCTAAGAGCAGAAGGTTCCGATCTTTGTGTGGAGCATCTAGTATTTGGATAGGGAGTGCGATCTTCTCTCGGAAAGGCTGCGCCATCGTGCCAACAGAAGTTACAGCATCAAATCGGTCATCAAATTAATTGGTAAGGGCAGAAGGCTAACAACCAATACCAACCGCTAGCTACACTGCAAACAGCCCAGAAACAGCACACTCAAAACCAGGTAGCAGCGGTGAGGTCAGCGTATCTGCCACCAGCAGCGTTGCCACTTTCACAAGCCTGGCATCCTCTCGCCGATACACTTCAATCTCTTTCAATCGCCAATTTACAATCCAATATTCTTGTACGCCGTGAAGAGAGTACAGCTTCAGCTTAAACTTTTTATCTCGCTCTTGATTCTTTTCGCCCGCTGAAAGCACCTCCACCATTAGCTCTGGTGCGATCACGAAATGTCCCGCCTCATCCAGACCATTTTCCAAACGTGTCTTGCTCGCCCATACAACATCAGGAATCACCGCATCAATCTCAGTAAAGATAACGCCAGGTGTCTGAAACGAACTACCTAAGCCAGTTTCCTCTGACCACACTTCAAGCCGGGTATTAATTTTGCTGGCGACACCTTGATGGCGAACATGCGGCGCACGAGTCACAAGTAGCTCTCCATTGATAATTTCGTACCGCTTCCAGCCACCATCGTTAGGAATGGCATCTAGGTCTTGAATGGTCCAAGCGATAGGATTAGCAACCATAGGAGTTTGTTAATGGACGTATTCATAGTTTAGTCGATGCAATGCGGCAACTATACGTGGCACCAGCCAACAAACACGTTACGATTCATCGCTACGATCCACAGCGCCCATCAGTTGCAGCACAGTCCGCTGCCCCTCAGTCAATCCAACCGAATCCGTGATGTTCAAGCCCGCGCAAACTCGCTCATCAATCACGCAAACGCACTCGCCCGTCGTCACATCCCATACCCTCACAGTATCGTCACTACTCGCACTCACCAACCGAGCACCATCCGGACTGTATACCATCGAGCGAATTTGATCTTCATGTCCTTTCAACACCTGCGTGCAGGTGCCATCAGAGAGATTCCACGGCTTTATCGTTTTATCGCTACCGCCTGTTGCCGCCTGAGGCTTATTCGGGCTATGGGCAACCGCTCGCACTAAATTGCGATGCCCCGCCAGGGTGCACAGACAAGCGCCACTCTCTACGTCCCAAAGCTTTACGACACCATCACTACTACCCGCCAACAATCGCTTACTATCTGGACTGTAAGAGAGCGATCGCACCCAGCTAGTATGGCCCTTCAGCGTACGCACACAAGTTTCCGTTTCCACATCCCAAAGCTTGATAGTGCTATCACCACTCCCCGTCGTCAGGTATTTACCATCCGGGCTATGAGCAATCGACCGTACAAAATCGGTGTGCCCCTCCAAAGTAAAAATGCATTTTCCAGTCTTGATATCCCACACCTTGGCATCACTGTTTTGACCATCCGTCGCTACCCAATCGCGATTGGGAACATAAGTCAGCTGCCGCATCCGGGTGATATTTGTCTGGACACTTTGAATACACGTATGGCTAGCGGTGTCCCATACCTTGATCGTATCGTCGTTAGCAATCGAAACTATCTGCTGTCCATCAGCACGATAGGCAACTGCAAACACCGTATCTTGATGGCCCTCTAGAAAATCAAAATACTGTTGATCTTTTACATTCCATAGTCTAATAACAGAACTCCCACCGCAAATGGCTACCACATCGCCATCCGGACTACACACAGCCTGCCGAATCCGATCGGCATGCCCCGCCAGCATACGAACACGCAGTCCACTTTTAGCGTCCCATACATTTACGGTTTCATCACCACTCCCACTAACAAGCTGCGCGCCATCTGAGCTATACGCAACACAGCGCACCCAATCTCGATGAGCCTTCAGCGTATGAGTACACATACCACTGAGTGCATCCCAAAGTCTCACTGTCCAGTCATAGCTGCCCGTTGCTAGCTGCGCACCATCTGAGCGATACGCAACAGACGACACCCGGCTGCTATGCCCCTCTAAAGTTCGAAGACAATCGCCCGTCAAGACATCCCAAATTTTTACAGTATTATCTCCGCTCCCCGTAGCAATCTGTTGACCACTCGGATGATACGCAACCGCACGTACCCAATCCGTGTGGCCTTTTAGCGTGCTCGTACAGAGCCCACGTGCTAAATCCCACAGTTTCAATGTTGCATCATTGCCAACTGTCGCTAACTGCATGCCATCTGGACTATAAGCAAGATCTCTCACATTGCCGTCGTGCGCACTCAAGGCCTGTGTACACTCACCGGTAGCCACATCCCACAGCTTCACGGTTCCACCACCACTGCCTGCCGCTATCTGCGAGCCGTCAGGGCTATAAGCCAGTGAATCAATCCACCGCTCATGTCCCGTCAACTCTTGCAAACACTCACCGCTGCTTGCATCCCACAGCCTTACTACCAGGTCGCCACCCGCTGTAGCTATCTGCGAACCGTCTGGACTATATTCAACAGATTCAATTGGATAGTAATCATGCTCCGAACGAATGAACATCACTTGCCCCGAAGTGCTCCAAACTTGCAGAGATCCTCTGTCATCAGCGATCGCCAAGTATTTATTGTTAGGAGAATAGGCGATCGCATGAATCCTCCCCAAAAACTTGGGAAACGAAACCTCAGAGAAATGCGCCGATTGAAAATTTGTGCGCGCTAAAAGCGCTTTAGAAAAATCAACGCCCCGTAGCTTCACACCGCCTAAATCAGCCTCTACTAGGCATTGCGACGACTTTGCTAGCATCATTTGGATAACATTGCCACCAAGGTAACCAGCTGCCGTCAGCGTTTTTTGACGGGTTGCCTGTACTAACGGTAGAAGCTGTGTATGCAACGCCGACTTATCTAGCATCGGTGCTGCCAAGTCTAAAACAGCTTTTGCCAGCGTCGAGTTGCCAACAAGGGATAACAAATAATCGATCGAGTTACGCTCAAAGCAATTTATCGGAGCAATTGCTTGAGGTTCACCACTGCGATCAATCGTTCGCTTGAAATAGGTGTCCCACGTATAGCTTTGCGGCGGCAACGTCTCATCAATATGCTTTTGCTCTCTAGCGATTTTGGTGAAGTCTTCAGCCATTCCCCCCAACAAAGCCACCGTTTTATAAGCCACAAAAAATTCCAACAAAGACCGATGCGCCGGGCTATAGTCTCCCTCAGAATTACGAATCAACATCGTCTGGCCCATCATGTCATAGCGCCAGTGGTCCAGTTCACTCTCATCCTGCATCCGGTCAGAAAACATCGCCTTCAGCCGCGCTGGAAAAGCTCGATAATTCAGACTCATCTGATCTGTCGTCAACATCTCCCAAGACAGCTCACAAAGAAAATAGAGCTTATCCGCCATTGAGGTAAATGTTCGCGCGCTAGTAATATCTTTCTCCATCTTGCGCGTCACCGCATACAAATACTCGCGCGACATATCCACCCGCTTACCTGCGGCAATATCCTGCAGCGCCTCCAATATCAGCTCTACCATCACCGGTCGCCGCGCTAAATCCAACAGTTGAGGATTTGTCATTACCTCTCGCACCGTCGGAGCCTGTGCCTGCCGTTGCAAGAGCTGTTCAATCTGTTCATCCTCAAACTTCTCTAGCTCCAACACCTCAAACTGAGGCGTCTCCCCCGTCAACTCCGCTGTCGAAGAAGCTAGCTCCGCGCTTAGCAGCTGCCGCCCCTGAATCGCATCCGGAAAATGCTCCGTTCGGCAAGTCAAAATCGCCTTTGCCCCCGGCACCACCACCCGCGCCAGCTCCCAAAAATTATCGATCATCGCCTGACGGTCCACCCGCGCCGCCATCTCATCAAACCCATCAAAAATCAGCAGCAGCTTCCCCATGCGGTTTAACTGCTCAAACACCGAATAATTCTTCAGAATCTCATGCTTCCGAAAAAAGAACTCCGAGAAAAGAGACTCCACCGACACCGCCTTCGCATAATCTCTTAGCGGCACCACAATCGGCACCCGAGGCCGCTCAATCCCGCGCCTTTTTGCATCCCGATACCGCTGCAACGTCACCCAGGCATAGTGCAGCGCAAACCACGTCTTCCCCGTACCAAACTCTCCTAAAACTGACAGATGCTCCTTCGCCGGGTCATCAAGCCACATATCCACATACCCATCAATCCACCCATCCTCCTCGGCGTAGGTACTCACCCCAATCTTTCGCTGACTCACCGGGTCTAGCTCATCCTTGCGGCAGGCCAACGGCAAATACCCCACATCTACCCCCCGCCGCTTAATATCCGCCTCCAGCCAATCCAAATACTTGCTAAAGTCCGCATCCTCATCAATCAGCTCATCAAACGTATAGCAAGAAATCTCCTCATAGCCCCCTTCATCTGCTGCTGCCTGCCGAGCCGCCTTACTCACCCGGCGATTGCCCACCAGCCAGCCTTCATCTGCCCCAGCTGCCTCAATCGCCTTCGCAAAGCTCTGCAAATCAGCCATCTCTACAGCGCCCGCTACCCCCCGCACCAGCGTACGAGACACCCGCCGCCGCGTCACCGGAAAATCAATCGCCCACTCAAAATAATCCTCGGTCCATACCTCATAGTCCGGCACCCGCTCATACTCCAGCACCGCAAACCACTCCCCTAGCCGATGCGCCAGCTCTGCTGCATTACTTTCCTGTGCTGCCGCTGGCAACGCTGGCGTTTTTACCCCAGACAGCTGAGTCACCAGCTGATTCATCCCCTCCAAACTTGGCAACTGTTGAATCTGAGATTGCAATATCTGCAAAGATTGCTGAAGACCGTCTAGCTTCTGATCGGCGCGAATCTCTTTGGGCGTACGAGTTTGTTTTACAAGCTCTGTGAAGACAGCAGCAAACGCACCTAGCTCCCATCGCGGATCTATCTCGGGTAGCTGAGAGCTAAGTCTGTGCTGTGCGATCGCCTGCCCCTTCTCAAGCCAAGCCCGCGGATTATTCTCTCTATTCGCCGTCTGAAAGACATCGCGCACCTCCTTCAGCTTAAAAAACTCCACCAGTGCCCGAGGCTTACACAACCCGGCGTTGCATAATAGAGATATGAATTGAGGTTTTCTGCTTTATGCAATGTCCG
>CALDSK010000099.1 GCA_937911865.1 uncultured Synechococcus sp. | reverse complement strand
GGTGCAAAAGCTCTATCACATAAAGCTTTTAGGCGTTGTGTCACCCCTTCAGGCTGAGTACAATTATTGGCAAGTTGTTTTTCAATCGAGGGGATGCGATCGCCCTTGTCTACGGTACGGTGATGCGAAATCTTTCTATTGCGCTGGCGATCGCCATGATCGCCTTCGGGAATGAAAAAGGTTCCGAAATCGCCTTAATCATCGCCATGGCTTACATCATTCAAGTTCAAGCCGCCGCCTGGTATGTGCGATTTACCCGCAAGATCTTTGGCCCCGTTCTAGAGGTAAAATTACACTAAAGAGCCTTAATGATAAACGTATAGGGATGGACCTACAGAGATGAACGTGCAGGGATGAGCGTATGCCAGCTAGAACAGCGTATCTCAGTCATATAGAAGAAATCCTTTTAGTGAAGTTCTATGCTTTCTCGATAACAGAAAAAGGAGAACGTCTCTAGCGTAAAATCTCGGGTGGCGTTATAAGCAGTTTAACCAGCGCTATAGTGAGATAATTGAGCAAGTCCATCAGTGAATCAAGCCATGATCCAGCTGCAAGGCTATCGGGGTGAGACACTCATCTATAGCGGTCCAAAAACGTTGATTTATCGAGGTCAACGCCTGGACAATGGTCAGCCTGTCTTGCTTAAACTTCTAAAAGCTGAGTATCCGACCTTCGCTGAGCTGGTTAGATTTCGCCACCAATACACAATTGCCAAGTCGCTGGATTTACCTGGGGTCGTTCAGCCCCTTGCTTTAGAAGAGTATCGCCATCAGTACGTCATTGTTTTACCTGATGAGGGCTACGTAGACTTGGCTGCTCATTTTCAGCCGCCTATCTCGCTGGCCGAGTTTTTTCCGCTGGCCCTTCAGCTCACCCAACTTTTGCAGGAACTGCACCAGCGGCGCATAATGCACAAAGACATTAAACCGCAAAATATTCTGATTCATCCAGATACGCAGCACATCAAGCTAACGGACTTCAGCCTGGCGTCGGAACTGCCGAAAGAGAATCCGGTTTTGAACAATCCCCAGGTGATAGAAGGCACGCTGGCCTACTTATCTCCAGAGCAAACAGGCCGGATGAATCGAGGCGTTGACTATCGAGCGGATTTTTACGCGTTGGGGGTGACCTTCTATGAGCTGCTAACCGGGCAACTGCCCTTTCAAACGACCGATCCAATGGCGCTGGTTTATTGCCATCTTACCCAACAGCCACAGCTGCTCTCTGAGGTCAATCCTGCTGTGCATGAGGGACTCTGTGCGCTGGTGCTAAAGCTGATGGCTAAAATGGCTGAAGATCGATACCAGAGTGCTTTTGGTCTTCTCTGTGATCTTAAGTTTTGTCAGCAGATTTGGAGCCAGCAGGGCCGGATCGGCGTTTTTGAGTTGGGCGAACGAGATGTGTGCGATCGCTTTACCATCCCCGAAAAACTCTACGGTAGAGAGCAGGAAGTTGCGACTCTTTTAGCTGCGTTTGATCGGGTTAGCGGTACAGATCGCCATAGTGAGACTCGGAACCACAGCGAACTTATCTTAGTCGCGGGCTTTTCGGGTGTCGGTAAAACAGCGCTGGTCAATGAGGTGCACAAACCCATCGCTCGCGAAAAGGGTTATTTTATCAAAGGGAAGTTTGATCAATATCAACGAAATATTCCTTTCTTAGGTTTTGTTCAGGCCCTAAGAGATTTAGTGCGACAGCTGCTGACAGAATCTGAGGAATCGCTACAAGCTTGGAAAACTGAAATATTGACGGCGCTGGCCGAGAATGGTCAGGTTTTGATAGAAGTGATTCCTGAATTAGCGCTGTTGATTGGTGAGCAGCCCCCAGCCTTAGAACTCGTTGGCACCGCTGCTCAAAATCGTTTCAATCTGTTGTTTCAGCGCTTTATTCAGATTTTCGCAGGTTTGGGCCATCCGCTGATTATTTTTCTAGACGATTTGCAGTGGGCTGACTCAGCGTCGCTCCAGCTAATATCGCTACTTACCAAAGAAAAAAAAATATCTCACTTACTGCTGATAGGTGCCTACCGGAATAACGAAGTTCATGCAGCCCATCCCCTTATGCTCACGCTGGCTGACATCACAAATGTTACGACGTTGACACTAGCACCGCTCAATCAAGCATCGGTTGATCTGCTCGTTGCCGATACGCTGAACTGTTCTACCCAAAAAGTTCACCCTTTGAGTGAACTAATTTTTCATAAAACAAAGGGCAATCCGTTTTTTGCCACTCAATTTCTGACCTCGCTGTATCAAGACGGTCTGATCTGGTTTAACCAGCTTAGTCTCTCTTCTCAGAACACAGAGCGTGGTTGGCAGTGTGACATCAACCAGATTAGAGCAATATCTTTAAACAGTAGTGTCGTTGAATTTATGGGCGAGCGCCTAAAAAAACTATCGGCGAAAACTCAAACAATTCTGAAGCTAGCTGCCTGTATTGGCAATCAATTTGACCTGACGACACTATCGATTGTTTGTGATCAATCTCCTGCTGAGACAGCTGCTCAGCTATATCAGACGCTGCAAATAGGGCTAGTTCTCCCTCAAAATGAAGTCTACAAATTCTATTTAAGTCCACCGAATTCTGATAAAAAACAAGCTGATAAAACGCCAGTTGGCGCTCAGTACTTGAAGCAGCATGCTTCAAGCGAACTAGATAATGAAAGCGATGAAGATAGTGAGTTACTAGCGGGCGCTCCCAGTGGTGAGCTCTCACCTCACTCAGCCAAGTATAAATTTTTGCACGATCGGGTTCAGCAAGCTGCTTACGCTCTGATTCCAACTATAGAAAAACAATCTACTCATTTGATGATCGGTCGGTGTTTGTTGAACAATACGCCTACAGATGAGACTGATTCACGCATTTTTGAAATTGCAAATCAGCTCAATATGGGCGCGGCCTTGATTGAGCACCGTTCTGAAAAAGATAGGTTAGCTCAGATCAACATGACTGCCGGTCGTAAGGCGAAACTCTCAACAGCTTATGGTGCTGCTGTCAATTACTTTGAGGCGGGTATCCGTAATTTGACCTCTGAGTGTTGGGAAGCGCAATATGCTTTGACGCTTTTGCTCTATGAGTCAGTCGCAGAAGCCACCTATCTTAATGGCGACTTTGACCAGGCAACCGTTTGGCTAGAGGCCATTTTCACGAATGCACGCACCCTGCTAGAGACTGTCAAAGCCCACGAAATTAAAATTCAGGCCTACATTGCCCAAAATAAACTGGCCGACGCCGTCCATTGGGCTTTGGGGATTCTTGAGAGTCTAAGAGTGCCGCTGCCACATCAACCCAAGCAGTATATGGTTTCTCTGGCGATTTGGAAAACGCGGAGAGCCTTAGCAGGACGATCCATTGCATCATTAGCCGATCTGCCTGTTATGACTGCGCCTGTCGAACTTGCAGCAATGCGGATTCTCTCAAGTGTGATGTCAGCGGCTTTCTCTTATTCACCTAAGTTATTTCTTTTACTCTCACTTAAAGCGCTCAATCTCTCTTTGAAGCATGGCAATGTTGCCCTTTCCGCCTATGCCTATGCCTCCTACGGCCAAATTCTGTGCGGTATTGTTGGTAATATTGATGATGGCTATCAGTTCGGTCAGCTGGCGTTTAGACTGCTCTCTCAGTTTGATGATAAACAGCTAAAGGCCAAAGTGTTGATGGTTGTTAATGATTTTGTAGTGCACTGGCGTGCCCATGTGAGAGAAACGCTCGCTCCTTTTCTGACTGCGTATCAAAGTGGTTTGGAAACAGGCGATCTCGAGTTTGCTGCCCGCTCGGCTATGTTATATGGCTATCACTCTTATTTTATAGGGCGAGAGCTGACTGGATTAGAACAATCGTTTAGGACCTATACGGCTGCGATCTCGAACCTCAATCAAACTCAATTCCTCTATTTGAATGAGCGGTACCGTCAAATTGTTCTCAACCTCATGGGAAAGTCAGCAGATCCTTGCCGGTTAGTTGGAGAAGCCTACAACGAAGACCAGCTACTGCCAATTCATATCCAGGCGAATGACCGCAATGCACTTTTTAATGTGTACTTCCACAAAGCGATTTTGTGTTATCTCTTTGAAAACTATACGCAGGCCGCTGAGCATATGACTCAGGCAAAGCGATATTTGGGAAATGCCGCCGGGTTGCTGCTAGTACCCCTGCTAAACTTTTATGAGTCTCTCATTGGCCTAGCCACCATTATCACCGTTACCGCTAGGGATAATAACCAGAGACGTTCTCTTCACCAAAACCGCCGGAAAACAAGCCAGAAAAAACGTATTTTGCAGCAGGTAAGAGCTAATCAACAACAGCTAAATCATTGGGCACAGGGCGCACCGATGAACCATTTACACAAGTTCTATTTGGTTGAGGCCGAGCGTTGCCGAGTGCGCGGCAAAGGGTTGGAGGCGATCGCATTTTATGACCGTGCTATTGCCTTTGCAGAAGAACACCAATATATTCATGAAGCTGCCCTTGCCAATGAACTAGCCGCTAAGTGTTGCCTGGCCCAAGGCCAACAAAAATTTGCCCAGCTGTATCTGACCGACGCCTACTATAACTACGCCCACTGGGGTGCCAAGGCCAAACTCGATGATTTAGAAGCTAAATATCCTCAGCTATTAGAAGCTATTGGGAACAAATCAAGAAAGCGACCTGCTGTAACCGAATCAGCTAAAACCGAATCAGCCAACAGCCATTCAAATAACAATACAGCACCTACCCGTGAAGTTTCTACGGCTCTAACTGTTACCGACTTGTCTGTTTCAAGCTTGGATCTTGGTTCGGTCATCAAGGCTTCTCAGGCACTGTCGGGAAAAATTCAACTTGAGCAGTTGCTTTCGACCTTAGTGACTGTTGCTGTAGAAAATGCTGGTGCGCAGAAGGGTGTATTGATGTTGCCTGCGCAAGACCAGTGGCTGATTCAAGTAAAAGTCTGCAAGGCTCAAGATAATTTACCATCTGGCATAGAGACTGATACAAAGGCCCGCTCAGATGATTTTCAGATTAACTCTCTTTTGCAGGCGATTCCGGTGGAAACGAGTGGGGCAGTGCCCACCGCTCTAATCAACTATGTGAGTAGAACACAGCAGCCTGTTTCCTTCGCCAATGGCTCTGATGATTCAGCGTTTGCTGCAGATCCTTATCTGAATCAGTATCAGCCCAAATCTGTACTCTGTTTACCAATTTTGTATCGGGGGCAGCTAGTAGGGATGCTGTATTTAGAAAATAGGCTGGTCTCAGGAGTGTTTACGCGCGATCGCCTAGAAATTCTTCAGTTACTTATGGGCCAGGCGGCTATTTCTCTAGAAAATGCTCAGCTGTACGAGCAGCTCAAAACCTACTCACGAACGCTGGAATCTCGAATTGAGGAGAGAACGCGTGAACTGCAATCTGCTAAGCGAGCGGCGGAAGTGGCCAACCGTGCCAAAAGTGAATTTCTAGCCAACATGAGCCACGAGTTGCGCACGCCACTCAATGCCATTTTAGGCTTTACCCAGCTAATGCTACAAGAGAGCAGCACAGCCTTAGTGACAGGAGAGCACACTTCAAGTACGACTCGTCAGGAGCGTCTGCAAATTATTAGTCGGAGTGGCGAGCATTTATTAAATTTGATCAATGACGTCTTGGCCCTGTCAAAAATTGAGGCAGGCCGAATGCCCTTGGTTGAAAGCTCGTTTGATCTGTTGAACTTGCTGGCTACTCTAGAAGATATGTTTCGTTTGAAGGCCAGCAATAAGGGCCTTCAGCTTCGGTTTGAAAAAGCTTCTAATTTACCGAGAACTGTCGTTACAGACGAAGTAAAGCTACGCCAGGTCTTGATTAACCTACTGAGCAACGCGATTAAATTTACGCCAGCAGGAGAGGTGATTTTGCGGGTAGGCCAAGGTGCTTTTAACCCAAGTGCTTTTAACCCAAGTGCCTTTAAACAGGTAGAAGATGCTTTAAAAAGCAAAGCTTATTCGCCGCTGACCTTAACGTTTGAAGTGGAGGATAGCGGCCCAGGGATTCAGCTAAAAGAACTCGACCAGCTGTTTGATGCGTTTGTTCAAACTGAACTAGGGCAGAAATCTCAGGAGGGGACGGGGCTCGGGCTGTCTATTAGTCGCGAGTTTGTGCGGTTGATGGGGGGTGAACTGCTCGCGAGCAATGTTACTTCGATATGCGGAGATAGCGGTGCTTTGTTTTCTTTTTCTATTCAGGTGCAAGCAGACATGTTCTTTGAGGATACTGTGTCTACAGCGCAGCGGGCGATCGCACTAGAGCCCGGTCAGCAGACCTACCGCATACTTGTGGTGGAAGATCATCGCGAGAGTCGCCAGCTGCTCGTGGAAATGCTGACACCGCTGGGTTTTGAGGTATATCAGGCAGAAACAGGAGAGACTGCGATCGCCCAGTACAAAAGCTGCAAACCTCACCTCATTTGGATGGACATGCGAATGCCAGTGATGGATGGCTACGAAGCAACCCGACGAATTAAGACTATTGCGCAGGCCAATACTCAGACGACAAAACAACAGCAAAATTCTCCTAACCCAATCATCATCGCGCTCACAGCCAGCGCATTTGAAGAAGAGAGAGGCGCAATTTTTGCCGCCGGCTGCGATGATTTTATCCCTAAGCCTGTACAAGCGTCAGTAATTTTAGAGAAAATGGCGCAGCATTTAAATCTGCGATATCTGTATGAAAGCAGTTCTTTGCCGTCGGTTTCATCTCGTCAAAAGTCTACAATCGATGAAGATAGACAGCTTGAGATCGAGGCCGAGAGTTTAGCTGTGATGCCAACGGCCTGGCGCCATCAACTCCACCAAGCCGCTATACAAGTAGACGCCGATCTGGTTTATCAACTGGTGGCGAAAATTCCAGCTAATCAGAGTGTGCTCGCAGAACAGCTCTCTGAGCTAACCCGACGCTACGACTTTGACACGATTATTGAGCTTTCTCAGACCGAATGATACCTTTGCTAGTATTGTCATTCTCATCTTCAAATAGGCCCAATTGTGTGCTGCATTTGGCTCTGGCCAGGGTGGTGATGGTGCCGCTGGATGGGTTGGCTCATGACGCTAACAGATTTTGTTCTATTTCCGCAATTGCCAGAGTGGTTGAGATAACAGAATCTGGGTTTAGACTCACCGAATCAATTCCTTGCTCAACCAAAAACTGTGCGAATTCTGGGTAGTCACTCGGGGCTTGGCCGCAAATGCCAATTTTGCGCTGAGCCTGCTTTACTCGCTCGATAGCCATGCGAACAATCTCTTTGACCCCGGCGCTGCGCTCGTTAAAAAGATGAGCAACTAAGGTAGAGTCGCGATCGAGGCCCAGTGTGAGCTGAGTGAGGTCATTAGAACCGATAGAAAACCCGTCAAAAACCTGAGCAAAGTCTGCTGCTAGAATGACATTGTTGGGAATCTCGCACATAACATATACCTGCAACCCGTTCTCTGCTCGTACCAGGCCATGGCTGGCCATTTCTAGCAGTACGCCGCGTCCCTCCTCGGGCGTCCGACAAAACGGGACCATAGGAATTACATTCGTCAGGCCCATCTCATCGCGTACGCGCTTGATAGCTTTGCACTCAAGTGCAAAGGCTTCTCGGTAGCGAGCATCGGTGTAGCGAGCCGCGCCGCGCCAGCCGATCATTGGGTTTTCTTCGGACGGCTCGAAGTCTCTTCCACCCAGCAGGTTGGCATATTCATTACTCTTAAAATCTGACAGGCGAATAATGACGGGCTTGGGGTAGAAGGCAGCGGCAATGGTGCCCACGCCATGCGCAAGTCGGTCGATAAAGTAGTCGGGCTTGTCTGGATAGTTTTGGGTAAGCGCCGCGATCGCCCGCTTCTCTTTTCCATCTTTTAGCTGGTCAAAGCGTAACAGCGCCAGAGGATGCACTTTAATCTGGTTGGCGATGATAAACTCTTGGCGAGCGAGGCCCACGCCATCGCACGGAATAGCTGCTAGCCGAAAGGCTTCTTCAGGGTTGCCCACATTCATCAGTATTTGAGTGCGCGTTCGTGGCAAGCTGTCGAGCGCGGTCTCTTTTACTTTAAAAGGAAGCAGTCCTGCATATACCGTACCGACTTCGCCAGCAGCACAGGTGACTGTCACAGCGCTGCCAGGTTCTACTCTTGTGGTTGCATCGCCACAGCCAACCACAGCCGGAATACCCATTTCTCTGGCAATAATCGCCGCATGGCAGGTGCGTCCGCCCTGGTCAGTCACAATTGCGCTAGCCCTTTTCATAATAGGCTCCCAGTCTGGATCTGTGCGCTGGGTAACCAGCACTTCTCCCGGTTGAAAGTCATCAATGTTCTCGACCGATTGAATGAGCCGCGCGGGGCCTTGTCCAATCATTTCACCAACAGCTTGGCCAGTAACGATAGGTGAGTGCTCGTCAGCGTTTACCTGAAGCTGGTAGCTGCGAAGTACCGTCGCTGACTTTTGAGATTGTACGGTTTCAGGCCGAGCCTGCACAATAAATAGCTCCCCGGTCAGGCCATCCTTGGCCCATTCCATGTCCATAGGCGTATATGTGCCTCGAACCTCAGAGTAGTGATTTTCAATCGTGCTTGCCCAGCGAGCCAGCGTGAGAATCTCATCGTCGTTCAGGGCGTATTTTTGGCGATCGCACTCAGGCACCGACACATTCTTTGTCAGCTTACTGCCGCCTTCGTCATACACCATTTTGATCGCTTTACTGCCCAGACTCTTTTTCAAAATGGGCTGATAACCTTGCGTTAGCGTGGGTTTAAACACAAGATATTCATCTGGAATCACCGCACCCTGCACAACATTCTCACCGAGTCCATAAGCCGCCGTGACCAGGGCGACATCTTTAAAGCCAGTTTCGGTATCGATTGAAAACATTACGCCTGAAGTGGCCAGATCAGAGCGCACCATACGCTGTATCCCAACAGAAAGAGCGACTTCAAAATGGTCGAAACCTTTGAGCGCTCGGTAGGAAATAGCGCGATCGGTAAAAAGAGAAGCAAAGCACTTATGGCACGCTTCCAACACACCTTTAACACCGTGGACATTGAGATAAGTCTCTTGCTGTCCGGCAAAGCTGGCATCGGGAAGATCTTCTGCAGTGGCGCTAGAGCGAACGGCAACATCAGCAGGTGGATAGGCGCGCGGGGCAATCTCTTGTGCAGATGTTGGACTGCTGGCACAAAGCTTTAGATAGGCCCGCGTGATAGCGGTTTCTAGTTCAGTCGAAAAAGGCGTTTCTAGAATCAGATTTCGGACAGTTTGGCCACACTGACGGAGAGCTTGGAGGTCTTCGGTGTTTAGCGATTCAAGGTGCGATCTCAGCTGAGGTTCGAGTCCTGCTTGATGAATGAAGTTTCGGTAGGCGTAGGCCGTGGTCGCAAAGCCGGTAGGAACACGAACCCCTTTTGGCGCTAGCTGTTGAATCATTTCACCCAGGGATGCGTTCTTACCGCCCACTTGAGGAACGTCTCGGATGCCGATTTTCTCAAATTCTAAGATTAAACCAGTATCATCTGCGCTGATAGCTGATGATGACGTCTGATAGATCGCTTGGGTCATAAAACAATGCTCCGAACAGAATTACGAGATAAGCAGGTTGTTGAAATCTGCTTGCATAGGTGCTCTCTAATGTCTTTCTAACGTCTTTGCTTGAACGTCTTTGCTTAAACGTCTTTGCTTATTGGCTGTCAGGTTCGCTCATGGCAGGTTACCTCAAAAAAATGAGGAAGCTGTGAGCAAGGCTGTAGACAATAGAGTCTTTGTTCATCTTTATTTATGTAATTTCTAGATAGATGTGAGCGATAATAGAAGTAGAAACAGAGAAAGGGAGACCGAAGGATGCGCGATTTAATCCGAGACTCCAAAAAACATCGAGACCTATTTATTGAAATCATTGCCGTGACTACGGTCATTCTGCTGTGGGAAGTATTGACAACAGGCCCCGTATTCTAAGCTGCCCTAATCTCTTTAGCCCTAATCTCTCTAGCCTTAGTCGTTTCTCGTACATTATTTCGTACGCATTTTCGCACTGCTGTCGTGAGAGAATATGTGAGTGAGAGAATAGGTGCGTGTGAGAATAGGTGAAGAGCATTAGCCTGTTTAGCGTCTCTTCGCTGGTTCACCACTGTAGGGTTGAGTGCCCGTAGCGGGGTAATTGTCATCATGTGGACTAAAAGTCGCTAGCGCTGCTTCTGCCAGCATCCCGAAAAAGCCAGGACGCTGCTTTAGCTCATCTAGCGCCTCGTCCACATGCTCAGATGAAAAATCGTACCCCGTGTGTTTTGCAACGTCTACCAGTTCGTCTGAGCTAGCAGTATCTTTTAGCTGTTCTTTGAGCTTGTCATCTTTAGCAGCCTCAGACAAAAAGCTTAATACATTTTTTTTAGACATCAGAGTTACCTCTTTAGTAGACGGAAAACAGGAAAACGCGGAAAACAGGAGACATTCAATAGCGATAGCTCTATAAGATTAATAAACAGTTTTTAATGTTGAAGATTCTAATGTTGAAGATTCTTAGAAGCGGCTTAGGAGCGGCTTTCGAACACATAGTTCCAGTATGAGGATCACTTATGAAGAACTTATGAGGATCGCTACGTCCAAGATCGTCCTATTCAAGCCAAGATCAAGGTGTAGCGAAGCTTATTATCGCTATCGCTACTACTGCTCAAGCGATAGATTAAACCACATTCGATGCCTTTGACTGTGCAACCAATGACTGTGCAAACAGCCTTCCACAGATCCTCATTTTTTTCAGATAGCATAGTAGTCACATGTAGCTGCTGTCGAGTTGCTTAGAACACTTTTGTCGGCTGAAATCGTTGGATAGCAACGGGCAACTCAACTAGCAGCGGTGAGCACCCGCGTCGCTCTGCGGCGCTAGGGAACGCTCACCATGGCAAAGTAAGACTGCATCCTTACTTTGCCATGGCTGATCACCTGTTGTTAGGAATCAACGCTGACATGTTTAAGAAAATTCTCGCGCCCATCCAAAATCTAGAAAACGACAAAATTGTGTTTGATAGAGCTTTGACACTAGCGAAGGACGACAGTGCAGCATTAATGTTGCTGCATGTGTTTGCTCCTAACGATCCCTCTTTACCAGGATTACCGGATCCAATGCTTTATCGCTATCCACTCGTGACTAATGAGCTGATGGAGGGATTTCAAGAACGCTGGGAAGAGACGGAAAATAGAGGGTTGGAAATGCTAAAAGAGTTGAGCGATCGCGCCCAATCCGCAGGCATTACAGCCGAATTCTCCCAAAACGTTGGCTCAGTCGGCTCAGTCGTATGTCATTTGGCCGCAAACTGGGGCGCTGACTTGATTGTTATTCGTCAGCCCGATCGCTCTAAACTAGATGAACTGTTAATGGGCAGTGTCAGCCATTATATTTTGCACCACGCTCCGTGCGCAGTATTGACGCTGCCGCCCTCTAAGCTGCCCTCTAAATAGTCAGACCGCAACAGCTCTCACACTTGCTATCTCATTTTTCCCATGCCCTCCCAGCAAACGATTTCGACGGTTCTATCGCCGCCTGCACCTGCTATCTTTCACGTTGACAACGTCAGCAAGGTTTACACGATGGGTGAGGTCAAGGTGCACGCGCTAGGCTCAGTTCAGCTAGATCTGTACGAGGGCGAGTTTGTTGTATTTCTTGGTCCGTCTGGTAGCGGAAAATCGACGCTGCTCAATATTTTAGGTGGATTAGACGTGCCATCGGGAGGTGCCATATTTTTCCGCAATCAGGATATGACCCATGCGAATGAGCGCGTCTTAACCCAATTCCGACGTCATTCCGTGGGCTTTGTGTTTCAGTTTTATAATCTGATACCTAGCCTGACCGCCCAAGAAAATGTGGCGCTGGTGACCGATATTGCCAGACGCCCGATGAAGCCTGAAGAGGCTCTAGCAATGGTAGGACTCGGCAACCGGCTATCGCATTTTCCCGCTCAACTCTCAGGCGGTGAACAGCAGCGCGTGGCGATCGCCCGCGCTATTGCCAAACGCCCTGAAGTCTTGCTGTGTGATGAACCGACCGGAGCCTTAGACTTTCACACCGGCAAGCGCGTGTTAGAAACCTTAGCGCAGGTAAACAACACTTTTGGCACAACCGTCGCTGTCATTACCCATAACGCGGGTATTGCTGATATGGCTGATCGGGTGGTGTACATGCGCAGTGGCAATATCGCCGAGATTCAGCAGAATGCGCACAAGCGATCGCCTGCTGAATTGGAATGGTAACGCCTCATTTCTCAAAACAGCGTCGAAAAAATAGCGCCGAAAGAATAGGCTAAAAGATTGAGCGAAGAGTGATGTAGAAAACAGGCGTAACGGAGAGACTGAGTGTGAAAGCGTTAGACAAAAAGGTATTGCGTGACCTGTTGCACATGCGCGGTCAGGTGATAGCGATTGCGCTGATTGTAGCTTGCGGTATTGCCAGTCTTGTGACGATGATGAGCACCTACTACTCGCTTAAGCTCACCCAAGAGACCTACTACAGCCAATACCGCTTTGCTGATGTATTCGTACAAATGAAGCGAGCACCTGAAAGTCTCATCCCTCAATTAGAGGATATTCCTGGGGTGGGGACGGTGCAAACTCGTGTGGTCAAAGATGTCACTATCTCTGTAGAAGGTCTGGCAGCACCCGCTACGGGGCGGCTTATTAGCATTCCAGAGCAGCCTACCCCCATGCTCAACGATTTGTTTATTCGCAGCGGACGCTACCCCGAACGTGGGGATGAAGTGCTAGCTAGCGAGGCCTTTGCACTGGCGAATAATCTCGCTTTGAACGATACGGTTGGCGCAATTGTTAATAGTCGCTGGCAAGATTTACGCATTGTTGGTACCGCCTTATCGCCAGAGTATATCTACGAAATTCGGGGCACCGAAATCGTACCTGATAACCAGCGCTTTGGCATTTTTTGGATGCAGCGAGATGCCCTGAGCACCGCCTTTGATCTGAAAGGCGCGTTTAATGATGTCAGCCTGTCGCTGATGCCAAGGGCCAGCGAAACTGAGGTGATTTTTCAACTAGATCAACTTCTAGAAATCTACGGCGGTTTGGGGGCAGTGGGCAGAGATAACCAAGTTTCTCACCGATTTATCTCCTCAGAGATCGACCAGCTCTCAGCTCAGGCAATTATTATGCCAAGCATTTTTCTGGGCATTGCCGCCTTTTTACTCAATCTGTTGTTGAGCCGTTTGGTGAGCACCCAAAGAGATCAAATTGCGGTTGTCAAAGCCTTTGGCTACGGCAATCTTGCCGTCTGTTTTCATTACCTTAAGCTGGTCACAATAGTGGTTGTCATAGGCGCTATCCTCGGAACGGGGCTAGGCGGGTGGCTAGGGGCAGGCATGACGCATCTATATGCTGATTTCTATCACTTTCCGCTTCTGCGGTATGAGATTCGCCCGGGTGTGTTGATGACGGCCTTAATAGTAAGCGCTGGGGCATCTGTTTTGGGCGCATTTTTAGCCGTGCGGCGGGCTGTAAATCTCCCGCCAGCGGAGGCCATGCGACCAGAGCCACCAGCGACCTTTCGGCCAACAGTGGTGGAGAAACTGGGTTTGCAACGGTGGTTTTCAGCCCCCAGTCGAATTATTTTGCGTAACCTGGAGCGTCGCCCAATTCAGGGGCTTATGTCTATTGTTGGCTTGACTGTTGCGGTGGCTATTCTGGTAGTGGGCCGCTACTTTACTGATGCGATGGATGCCATTGTCAATATTCAATTCCGGACTATCCAGCGGGAAGATATTGCCCTAGTTTTTAACGCCCCGCTCTCAGCCCAAGCTCAGTTCGATTTGTATCATTTGCCAGGGGTTATGCGCTCTGAACCTTTTCGTACTGTGCCTGCTCGGATGCGGTTTGGCCATTACTACAAGCTTACAGGCATCACGGGTGTGGAGCCAACTAGCGAACTACGTCAGCTGCTCGACAGTAAGCAACGGCCTGTGACGCTACCTCCTGAAGGTTTGATGCTATCGGCAAAACTAGCCGATCTGTTACAGGCCAAGCTGGGCGATCGCATCACAGTAGAAGTACTCGAAGGTGGACGTCCCCATCGTATCGTCACCGTCAATGGCATTTTTGATGAGCTGGTAGGCATCTCCGCCTACATGGATATTCACGCCCTTAACCGACTCATGCGAGAAGACTTTACGCTTTCTGGAGCCTATCTTCAAGTAGATGTTCAGCAGCAGGCCAAGCTGTATCAGCAGTTGAAGCAAACTCCAGCGGTGGCCAGCGTCGCTCTCAGACAAACTACCATCGATCAGTTTGAAAACATTATTGGCCAGAGTATGGCGGGCTTTACGGTGGTACTGATTGGCTTTGCCTCGGTGATTGCGTTTGGTGTGGTCTACAACGCGGCCCGCATTGCGCTCTCTGAGCGGGGCAGAGAACTTGCGACCCTACGCATTATCGGCTTTACCCGAGAAGAGATTACCTACATTTTGCTAGGGGAGCAGGCCGTATTGTTGGCGATCGCAATTCCTGCTGGTTTTGCCCTTGGGTTTGGTCTAGCTGCAATGATGACTCATCTCTATGACTGGGAATTGTTTCGGTTTCCGCTGGTCATTACTCCGGCCAGCTATGCGTTTGCCTTTCTTGTCATTATGTGTGCGGCAGTGGCCTCTGGGGCCATTATTCGTCGCCAGCTCAATCAGCTAGATCTAATTGCTGTCTTAAAAACTCGTGAATAAGATTTTTACCCAGGGTGTTGAGAAAAAAGGAGCACGACTATGACACGGATGAAAGAAAGTAGATCGGATCAAAAAACGCCAGAAGAGAATACGTCAAAAGAGAATACGCCAAAAGAGAATACGTCGAGAAAGAGAATAAACAGCAACAGACTGCTCCGACAGCTACGTCGTCGTCCCTCTACGAAAGCAGTTGATAAGAACAAGCGGAAACGGTTGCCGCGATCGCTCCTCTACGGCCTAGCCAGCTTCAGCATAGTCGCGCTAGTCGCACTGGCCTTTCGTCCAGCACCAATCTCAGTTGATATCGGCCAGGTCACCCGAGGTCCGCTTCAGGTCACGATCGATGCGGAAGGAAAAACGCAAGTGCAGGAACGTTACGTCATCTCTGCACCTGTGGCAGGTCGTTTGCAGCGAATTGAGTTAGAAGCAGGCGATACGGTAGAAGCGGAGGAGCTCATTGCTCAAATAGATCCACTCCCGCTCAATGCACAGGTGAATGAGGCTCAAGCGCGGTTACAGCAACTCCAAGCTGAGCTAGCAGGCGTAGAGACTCAGCGACCAAAGTCGCAGGCGATTGCCCAGGCTGAGGCTCAACTGCAATCCGCTGAAGCGGCGCGGCGCGATGCTGCTGCTCAGGTTACAGAAGCAGAGGCTGCGTTGGAACAGGCACAGCGCGACCGCCGCCGGGCGCAAAATCTGGAAGCAAGCGGCGCTATTTCCCGCCAGCAGAGAGAATCAGCTGAACTGAATGAAACCCGTCAGGCCCAAGCGCTAGAGAGTATGAAGCAACAGTTAGACAGTGCGATCGCCCAAGTGACCACTGCCCAAGAGTCGATTGCTCTCCTCAGAGCCGAGCAGCGAGACCCTGACTACCTCATCAGCGCCTACGAAGCTCAAATTGCAGGCGTTGAAGCCGAACTGACTAATCTTGCTGATGAAGCAGATCGCACCAATATCTTTGCGCCCACCAGCGGCACCGTACTGCGCATTCTAGAGGAGAGCGCTCGCTTTGTATCCTCAGGCGATCCGCTTCTAGAAATCGGTGAAATTGATAAAGTTGATGGCGCTGCTCAACTCGAACTGGTGATTGATGTGCTCTCTGCTGACGCGGTAAAAATTAAACCTGGCGATACAATCCTGGTAGAACAGTGGGGTGGCCCTAAAACACTAACGGCAACTGTGAGTAGAATAGAGCCTGCAGCCTTTACAGAAGTTTCTGCGCTTGGTGTAGAAGAACAGCGCGTGAATGTTATTGGCACCTTTGCAGATAATGACATCTCGCTTTCCGAACTTGCTCTAGGCGACGGTTATCGCATTGAAGCTCGCATCGTTATTTGGGAAGCTAACAATGTGCTGAGAGTGCCTGTGAGCGCACTGTATCGCTGTGATACCGCGTGGTGCGTTTTTTGTGTAGAGAATGGCCGGGCCTATTCAAGAGAAATTAAGATCGCCCAGCGGAGCCCAAACCTGGCGGCTGTAGAAGCCGGACTCCAGGTAGAAGAGACCGTTATTTTACATCCTAATGACCAAATTGAATCAGGACGAAAGGTCGAGCCCCAATAAACGGCCTGGTTCAATTGAATTGACTCATCCCATGGTTGAAACATAACTGGGTGAAGGAACCGAGACTCTAACAGGGGTGATCACCAATAGGGGGAGTCACCAGCGCGAAAGAACGCTAATAAAGATACGCTTAAGCCTTTTTATCCAATTTTGTGCGGGGTTTACTCGCTTTAGCGGCGGATTTTGCCATGTGCCATTAATCGCTTCTGGTTGTGGCAAATAAAGCCGTAAGGAGATGAAGAAGCCCTTATTCGGTGCAGGGAGCCAGTTCTCTCTCTTCTTTTCTTCAGTGGGTTGAGTGGATTGGATATAAAGCGTCAGTCCCCCGTCATCGTCGAGAAAGAGTTCGTTATTGTCTAACATTGTTGAATTAATCAAGTAGCGATTAAGGTCGTTCTCGACGAGGAGCTGCTCGGGAAGGTTATACATTGTTACTGACCAGAAAGCGTCAGCCGGTGGCAACTCCCCTGGCTCGAAGCGTAGTGTATAACAGACGTCGCCTGAGGCGTTTAATTCGTTGCCGTCTGAATCGTTATAGTAGGAGGGATACATGGCCTCCTCAATGGAATTTCCCCAAATGCCAAGAATCGCGCCAGCCATACGGTACAGATAAATGTTACCGGTTGCCGTCAAGTGTCCACGTGTGCCAAAGAGGTCGGCGGCGGTGACTTCTTGAGTGGCAAGTTTATTCTTCTTTAGCGCCAGATAAGCATCCCAACCATCCCTTATACCTTGCTCGACGGCCTGTTTTAATTCTTCAGAGAGTTCTGTCGGCTTAAACGTCTGGCCAGGTCCGATGTTTAGCTTGGCGAAGCGAGCCATTAATTCCGTTTCGGATTCGTGTATTGAACAAAACGTCGTGAGTAGGAAGTTCAACAGGCTAAATATTCTAGGTGACGTTTCGCCCTCGCCTAGTCTGACGGGTATTGGGTATTTCACCGCTGGTACTTTTGCTGGCGGCTCTGTACTTGTAAACTGACTCAGCGGCTGAACCTTATAACCGTTCGCAATGATGTTTTCGACATTTCCTAAGTCATCTGAGTCGAAAAGCTGAGTACGGTACAAGGCTAGCGCAAGACTAGTTTCGCTGCGGATAACAGCGGTGATTCCATCCGGTATCTGACCCGTCCAGTCAGGTCCTGCCAGCAAGTACTTGCCTCCGCCATTGCCTGTCGTCCGAGTGCCGACGTATTCGAAATTGTGAGTGTAAGTATCAATGAGTTGGATAGAGTAATAGCGCTCAGGGTCTATCACTGGAACTGTCAAAACTAAAGGTTCCGCGCGAAGATCTGCGCCAACCAAACAGTAAGGGGTATCTGCGTTCGGTGTCTGAATTGTTGTGTCCGATGGCGTAAACAGTCGTGCTTTTCCAAGCAATTCATTTAAAGGTCCCTTGTATTCGGCATTGTTGGGCCAAAGAAAGTAGGCAAAAAGAATCCGGTAGCTATCCACCATCGGATATGCGTAAATGAATGCATCTTTCGCGATTAATCGGGCTTCTTGTGGTGTAAGTGTGAAGAAATTAGTCATTCTCAATTCTCATCCAAAATCATGTGCATCCATCCATGACTCAGCAACTATGGCTGCTTAGTCTGATAGCCACATCTGGGCTGAGCGACTTGGTACCAGGAGAGACAGCGTGTTTCCAGAAATCGTCAAACTACGATTGTGAATAAGGTCTATGTATGTCCCTGGATTTTTGAGCCCCCAGGTATTGAGGTCTACCCGTTGATCTGAATCGCTTTTGTTAATAGCGACAATGCCGCGATCGCCTCGGCGAAATATCAGCAAAGTATCGCTTTCATAAAGCATCGCTATTGGCTCCCCGTGCAGCGCATTGTGAAACTGAATCATGGCAGTGATATCAGGGCGCTTGTACAGATTCAGCCAACGGTCTTTGTCTCCTGGGTAGTGAGATTCGTTGTTGTCGGAGTAAATTAGCGGGACACCGCCATCTCGCCCAAGCATATAAGCATGGGCTAAATGCTCATCTTGAGGAGAGAGTAACCAAGTGCGAAATCCGTCATTATGAGGAACATCGTGATTAACCACAAAGGTGACTGCTCTATTCCACGGGAGCGCGTTGCCATAATCTTGAGGGCGCACCAGATGACGGAGTGAGCCGCCGAAGCTAAAGGCCTCGCGAATGTTATTAAACAGGGGAAAGTCATAGGCGGACATCCAAGTTTCTCTAAGAAAGGGTTCTAGAAAAACGCGCTCATCGTGCTCGCTGCCTGTGAGCACTTCCCCAAACCAAAACTTCTCCCGTACAGATGGCTGGTCGGCAATGTTATCAACCATTCGCTCAGTGATGTGCTTGATGGCATCGACTCGAAACCCATCAAATCCCATCTTCACTAATGCTTCTACCATCAATCGCTGTTGCTCGAAGACCCAATGAGAATCTTTAAGATCGGGCAAGCCAGATAAATTTTGATATTGCACAGCCCCTCGATCAGACCATTCGTGGCCTTCGATTTCACCCGCATGATTAAAATCAAAACCAGAAAACAGACCCTCGCTTAGATCGCCGTACAGTCGGTTCTCTTCGTAGAGATCGGGTTTCTCTTTGTAGCGCTCTAGTTCTGTTTTTCCTGGGAAATCGAAGCGATCGCTCCGATCTTCATTGGCCATATGGTTAATGACAAGATCCGCATACACCCGTAGTTTAGGCGACCCTTCATGGCAAGCGGCAATCAGCTGTTCTAACTCTCTTTTTCCACCAAGATGAGAAAGCAAGACCCGATAGTCTTTGGGCTGATAGCGCTGCCACCATTGGTCGCCTCTCGGATCAGAATAGAGCGGTGGCGGAATCAAAATAGCGCCGTAGCCAGCTAAGCGAATGGTTTCTAGATTGCTGATAATGTCGGTGTAACGCCAGTTAAAGGCATGAAGAATAACGTTGCGCATGGTGTTCTCCTAATCCTGATGGTTTCTTTTTTTCTCTCTTACGAAACTCAAAGGGCTACGTTGAAGGATTTTTTGTAGAATGCTGGTTAGAAAAGTGCAAATTAATAACTTTCCTAAGTGGCATAGGTTGTTTAGGCTTTGTGGTTTACTTCACAGAGCAGACCCTTGAATTCTTCGTTATAGAAAACAGGGTCTACTCTGTTAGCTTTCGAGCGTGTCAGAGTATGTTTGACACCCTATACGAATTCAACATGGGTGTTGATGTCAAAGCCCTCAACCGGATTTTGCAGCGTCGCAATCTGAACGCCATCGACTGCGATCGCACCATTCTGACTGTTGTAAGTCAGTGAATCACGAATAGCATCAGCGCTACCCATACGCGATTGAGGCAACATATCCTGTTGAATTTGGAGCATGTCACCTTCAGTACCACTGAAGTTTTGAATTAGAGCCATGCCCTCGAACCCAATGCCAAAGGTATCTATACCAGCACCGCCGATAAGAACGTCATTACCGCCACCACCAATCAACAAATTAGTACCGTCACCACCGATGAGAATATCGTCACCAATACCACCGATAAGGATGTCGTCACCAGCGCCCCCATCAGCCGTAATGGGTGTAGCCGTACCGCTCCCATTCAGAAAATCATTGCCGTCGCCACCCGAGAAGACAACAGATTGGACCCCGCTGCCAGTGAGGTCACCCACTGTAAATGAGTCATCACCGCCTTGGCCATTAATCTCAAACTGTTCAATCTCTTCGTT
>CALDSK010000098.1 GCA_937911865.1 uncultured Synechococcus sp. | reverse complement strand
CCAAGCTACATCGAAGTTGTACGTATTACCGCTCTCTGAAGGCTGAGCAACAAACGCTTCAGTACCAACCCCCCGCTGCCCATCACCCGGATTATCAAACGTCTCAAAACCAGAGACATCTATACCTGTTGGATTAGTCGAAAAAGTCTCAGCGACCTCATCGGTATCATCCGTTTGCAAACCGCCTGCATCACTATCAGCCGCCGTGATAATCAGCGTATTAGGATTACGCTCATAAAAATCTAGCGCCACACCGACGGCCTCATCGGTTCGCAGCAGCCCCTCTAACATGCCAGAAGCGCTATTGATGTTACCAAAGTTGTCGGTACCTTCTTCTTCTAGCACCACAAAAGAGCCTTCAGCAAATTTAGGGCTGCGCTCCAAAATAGTTTGACTGGCCGCAAGCATTTCACCCACTGTTGGCGCAGAAGGCACATAGGGTGGCGTATCAGTATTCACCAAATTTTCATCAAAGCCAGAAAGACTCTCTTCTGCCGTTCGAATCGTATCGTTAAACGTATCTTCATTGGCAAAAATGCCCAGCACCTGCGTCACGTTTGGGTCATCGGCAACCGCTTCCATCTGCTCTTTGGTATACACCACTGTGTAGCCCAGGCTTTCAGCCAACTCAATTAAGTTAGTCTGCGGGCGAATGTTGGCCTCTGTTGAAATCGCGTCTAGCTGCTCAGCCAAAGTAGCATAAACCGCGTCTGCTGGCGGCTCAGTACCTACCGGTAAATAGTTGACTAAGCCACCACCCATAATTACATCAATGCCAGATTCGACCACCTGACGAGTAATATCAGCAAACTGAGCTCGGGGGAAAGCCGCAAAGCCTTCTGCATCTTCTGAGACATCTGCTTGACCCACTTCTGCGGCAAAAGCGCCTGTGCCCGGCTCTGCAATGACACCAGAATTAATTAATGCTGTCGCCTTACCGGCAGCAACAGCCTCCTGCATAATCGTCTGGTCGCTGCCCGAGAGCGCAATCAGCGATTCTTCTGCCACTCGGCCAGTGGCTTCATCGACCACCAGCTCACCATTCTCATCGCGAACAGCTTCAAACCCATAGGATTCAGCGTAGACCTTAACACCCGTCGCGTGGGTAACCGCGCCCCCGTTAGAAGTGCCGGTTAGCTGATCTTCCATGTGACCAAGATAAACAGCTGCTTCATCTAACTTGTCCCAGTTCAAGCGACCATCGGGGCCTTCTTTGACAAAGCGGGCCATGCCGAAATGAGCGGGGCTAGTGCCGTCTGGATGGATGAAAATAACATGATTGTTGGACATAACAATTCCGATGGGGATGCAAAAAAACAAATACAGACCGTTTCTAGGCCTGCCCCATCAAATGTTCCAATCCAACTTTAAGAAATAGCAGATGCTGCGTTAACAAAGCAATAAGAGACTATCAATTTTTTTAAGATAGCGATTGAGTCTCTAAAACTCACAGGCAATACGGTCTTTATCGCGATCGCGCCCAGCGCTATAGACAATTAACAACTTTAACAGCACCTTAGTAGGCTCTTAACCTACAGCTATAAAACGTGTAAGAAATTAGATAGGGACATCTTGATACGAAACAGCACGAACGGGAGTCAGTGCTTAGCGTGTATCTAAAAAAACGCATATCACATTTTTGCCCAGGGATGGTCGTGGCACTTCTTTATCCCTGGGCTTTTCTTATAGACCCAGCGTTGTAGACATAGTATAAGCGCAGAGCAAGCTAACTACGGCATTGTTTTTAAGAGGCTTTATCTGCTGAAATCATTTCTTATAGCGCACGTAACAACAACAGAAGTCTAACAGCGATTACAGGCAGCTTTATCCATCACCAAAATTCAAGGGTCATCCGCCTATATTTAGCAGTTCATATTTAGCAGCGATCGCACACCAGAAATATCAGAAAAAATGATAAAAGTGAAAGATTGATGACATATGTAAAGCAGCCACACCATGCGTTAAATAAAGAAAGTTTGTATACAACGGGTATACAGTGGTATTAATGCTGTAAGGCTATAAACTGCGTTCCAGAACAAACACTCATGGGCAAGCTTTTTAGCAAAACGTATCTGGCACTTCGTCAAGAGATCCTCTCCGGTAAGCTAGCTTCTGGAAAATGTCTCGTAGAGCAACCGCTAGCGGATAAATTCGGCGTCAGCCGAACGCCCATTAGAGAGGCTATTCGTCAGCTACAGCAGGAAGGATTAGTTGAATCAGACCGAAGAGGTGGGCTTCGGGTGACCGTAGTCACCATTGCTGATGCCATTCATCTCTACGATTGCAGGCTAGGCCTAGAGCAGATAGCAGCAATGGGCGCCTGTGAAAATGCAACGCCTGCGCAACTAGAAGATTTACAAGACTGCCTGGCACAGGCTAATTTAGCTGATTCTATTGTGACAGAAACAATAGGTAACAATTCTTCAGGGCTATCAATCAGCCCTGAGCAATCAGATGAATTAGAAAATCGACTGCGCATTGACCAGAGCTTTCACAGGTTGCTAGCCGAAAGCTCCGGCAATCCGCAGCTAGTAGATCTGCTAGAGCAAGTATTTAGCAAAATGGCATTGCTCAGGCTAACAACAACCTATCAGCAGCCTGATGTTTTAGAAATTTGGGCCGAACACGAGCGCATCATAGAGGCAATTATGCAACGTGATTCCCAGGCGGCAGCCGTCGCTGTGCGCGATCATTTAATCGCCAGCAAGGCGCGCGTCGTTCAAGCACTCCAAGGCCTTAGAACCGGGGCTTCCCTGCAAGGGATTGCGCTTTTCTGACAGCTCATTATTGCACACTTTTAGCCACCTTATGAACAGCTACTTTCGTTTGATCGCTACCGACATCGCTACCGACTATGACTAAACCTCTTGCACTAGCAGTCAATGGCGATCGCCTAAATCAGGCGCTAGAAGATCTCGCTCAAATTGGTAAGCAGCCAGACAACACAATTAAGCGCATGGCTTTTTCACCTGAGGATTTGAAAGCGCGATCGCAGCTCACCGAATGGATGGAAGCAGCCGGAATGAATGTTCGAATCGATGCCGGGGGAAATGTTATCGGTCGCTACCCAGGCATTGAGCGTGAAGCACCCGCACTAGCTACCGGCTCACATATTGACACCGTCTTTTCTGGAGGCCGCTTTGATGGTTCTCTGGGTGTCATTGCGGGACTAGAAATTGTTCGAGTCCTACAAGAAAACGAACTACAGCTGCATCATCCCTTTGAAGTCATTGCCTTTGCCGATGAAGAGCGTAGCATGGTAGGTGCCAAGGCAATGGCTGGAACTGCCCCTAAAGATCCCGCTCGCTACGACACAGTAGACAACGAACACATTCAGACTTGCTTAGAAAGAGCAGGTGGCAACTGGAAAGATTTAGCCTCTGCGCGTCGCTCACAAGACGATATTGTCTGCTTCGTAGAACTCCACGTAGAGCAAGGGGGCATTTTGGAGGCGATTGAGCGAGACATTGGCGTAGTAGAAGGCATTGTTGGCCAGCAGCGGCATCGAATCACGATCGAAGGCCGCACAAATCACGCCGGAACCACGCCAATGAACATGCGCAGAGACGCGCTGACAACGGCCTCTCACTTAATTCTGGCCATAGAAGACATGGCTAAACACTTTCCAGGCGAGCCAGTCGCTACCGTCGGCACGCTCAAAATTTGGCCCAACTCTATCAACACCGTACCTGGCAAGGTAGAACTTAGCTTAGATATCCGCGATCTTTCGCCAGATGTGATTGCTCATATGATTGAACAACTGCGCCGCAAGATTGAAACGGTAGCCGTGGCAAGTCGCACGCGCATTCGCATTCGGCCAGAATTAGAAGTAGAACCGACCCCAGCCTCGACAGCCATACAGGCGCTGATTGTTGAAAGCTGCGAAGAGGCTGGCCTTACGTACACCCATTTGCCCAGTCGGGCAAGTCACGATGCTCAAGAAATCGGTCGGTTTACCGATATGGGTATGATTTTTGTTCCTAGCAAGGAGGGAATTAGTCATTCAGGAGACGAATATACTTCGCCAGCTCAATGCACTCAAGGTGCAAATATACTGCTAAAAACGCTGCTTAAGCTGGATCGTCTCTATCGTTGAATCAACAATTTTGTGCTTTATATTAACTTTTTTCTATATGTCATTTAGCCTTTTTTCTATATTTTTTATCTCCCATGTCAACGCTAGTCAGACAGGGTGATTACACACAAAAGATTATTCAATGTCTGATAGTTTTCGAAGCCGCGAGCTTTCATTCAAGCTAGACGATGCTTTTTTTAGAGCAAAGTACCTAATACAAATTTACGCGCTAGCACAAGAGGTAAGACCGAGCACTCTGATAACTGCTTTTGGCAGCAGCATCAATGTGAAAAAGTTGCAGTGGCTAATCACCAGGTTTGAAGATGGAGACTTTTCAGCCTTACCAGGCATAAAAACAAGTTCGCGCGCGGCTTTAGAGGGAGTCAGGAGTCTGTATGCAACCGATGAGAATGTAATTTATCTGGCAGAAGATTTTGTTGCAGAAGCCGATAAAAACGACCTCGTTAAAGCCTTGCTACAAGAAATTATCAACGCGGTTGAATGCTCTTCTGAGTAGCGCTCTTTTTAGATGGCTAGACCAGAAATTAATAGACTTAAAAAGTGCCAGCGGCAAGCTTACGACGCGTCCTCTACGACAGAGCAGCCTTCCTCATCACAAGAAATATTGCTGGCCACCGATTCTACGGGGACAACGCTAAAACCACCCACTCTAATGCTTTCAAATCCGAACTGTTCTCTTAAAACCTGATTGAAGCTGTCAATAATATCAGACAGCTTTTCCTCAATCTCAGATTTTAATTGGTCAGCTTCAGCAGGTGGATTGCCAACAGATTCTACCGACATAAGACAATGTCCTACAAAGGGGGTTGTTTTCAATAATAAAAGCAAATCTAGCGATGGCGCATTAAGCTCTATTACGCCGCCCAGCAGCTTCAGCGTCTTCATCTAAAAAATGTCTTGCCCGCCCATCCCCATCTATTGCGGATCTATCCAATTGCTGAAAATAGCGACCGGTATCATCGGTATCATCGGCAGCAGACACACCAGCCACTGCTGCCAGCTCAGCGGCGCGGTTTCAAACAATATATTCATCACGCCCCACTGGCTAAACAGTATTTGCAAAGCGATCGCACCTACAATACCCAACAGCAAAATCGGTGCATTCGTCACCGCCCGTGTTTTTCGTGTCACCACATTGACCAAGCTAACGCCCAGCTGACTAATGCTCAGAAGATAAACAATTCGCGCCGCCACCAGCGCCTGAATCGCCATCGTCCGCGCAATGTCTAAACTGCCTGTCGTCGCCTTGGCCCACTCAAACATCCCAAAAATCAAAATCCAGTTAAACAGCGAGACCGTCAAAATCCGGCGCAGCAGCATCTTAGTAATCAATGGCTCTCTCGGATTTCTAGGCGATCGCTGCATCAGCCCATCAGACTTGGGCTCAAACGCCAGCGGCACCGTCATCGTCAAAGAATTGATCATATTGAGCCACAGCACCTGTAAAGAGAGAATGGGCAAATCTCTCGCCAGCAGAGCGCTGATTAAAATAGTCATCGACTCACCGCCGTTCACCGGCAGCAAAAAAGCGATCGCTTTTCTCAAGTTCTGATAAACGGTTCGCCCCTCTTCTACCGCCGACTCAATCGAAGCAAAGTTGTCGTCTGTTAGCAGCATATCCGCTGCCTCACGCGCCACCTCAGTGCCCCCTTGCCCCATCGCAATCCCAATATCAGCCTGTTTTAAAGCAGGTGCATCGTTGACACCATCGCCCGTCATCGCCACAATCTCTCCTCTAGACTGTAGCGCTTCCACCAGGCGCAGCTTTTGGTCAGGGGCTACCCTAGCAAACACATCTCCGGCCTCTACCGTCTGGGCCAAATCACTATCGTTCATCTGGCTGAGCTGCCGACCTTCAAACGCCACCACCTGAGGCGCTTTCTTCAAACCCATCCGGTTGGCGATCGCTCGCGCCGTCGCGATATGGTCTCCGGTAATCATCTTCACCTGAATGCCCGCGCCCTGACAGGTTTCTACCGCTGCGATCGCCTCCGGACGCGGCGGGTCAATCATTCCCTGCAATCCCAAGAAAACTAGCCCCGTTTCAATATCCTCATGGTCAATCGCATGCTGATGATCGGACACCGTTTTTTGAGCAAATGCCAGCACCCGCAGCGCCTTTCCGGTCATCTGCGCCACTGCCTGCTCAACCTGCAGGGCGTCTACTGGCACCACTTTTCCGCGCTGGTCTAACTGATCAGAACAACGCTTCAAAATCGCTTCTACCGAGCCCTTCACGTAAATTGTCTTTGGCACCGCCTCGTGCAGACTGGCCATGTACTGATACTGAGACTCAAACGGAATAGAATCTATTCTGGGCGTAGACACTGCCAGCCTTGCCTGAGAAAATCCTGCTTTTGCTGCCGAAGCCAACAGAGCCCCCTCAGTCGGATCTCCAACTACTGACCAAAGCTCGCCATGCTGCTTTAGCTGCGCGTCATTGCACAGTATCCCTGCCACTAAGCAAGCGTCTAGCGCGGCAGGCAAACCATCTTCTAAAAGCATCTCTTGACTATCATCAGCACCCACCGCAAAAATCTCTCCTTCCGGTCCATAGCCGCTGCCCGTCAGCCGATACTGCTGTCCGCCCGCAAACACGGCCTGCACCGTCATCTGATTTTCTGTCAGCGTGCCAGTCTTATCCGAGCAAACAACAGTAGCGCTGCCCAAAGCCTCCACTGCTGGCAGCTTGCGAATAATCGTATTGCGCTTAGCCATACGATTTACCCCAATTGCCAGGGTGATAGTTACCACTGCTGGTAACCCCTCAGGAATAGCACTCACGGCTAGGGCAACCGCCGCCTCAAACATATCGCTCCAAGACTCGCCTTGGCCAAGCCCAATCGCAAATGTCAGCGTTGCCAGCGTCAAAACACAATAGAGCAAGAGGCGGCTAAACTTGGCAAACTTTCGCGTTAACGGCGTCGTCAAATTCACCCGTCGCTGCATAGACTGAGAGATTTTCCCAACTTCTGTTGAGCTGGCTGTTGCCATCACCAGCCCTTGACCTTGACCAAAGGTAACAAAGCTACTGGCGTAGGCCATATTGCTACGCTCAGCCAAAACAGTCTCCTCCGGCAAAGCAGACACCACTTTATCAACCGGCATCGATTCACCCGTCAGTGCTGACTCATCAATCTGCAGATTTCGGGCCTTAATTAATCTCAAATCTGCGGGCACCTTGTCACCCGATGTCAGTAGCACAACATCGCCAGGCACCAGGTCTTTAGAAGGCACCTGTAGCGATTGGCCATCTCTAATGACCGTAGCTTCAGTCGTAACAGCTTGAGCGAGTGATGCGATCGCCCCTTCTGCCTTAGACTCTTGCACATAGCCAATCACGGCGTTAATCACCGTCACGCCCCAAATAACACCAGCATTTGTCCAAGACCCCAACGCAGCCTTAACCGCCCCGGCAATCAACAAAATATAGAGCAAAGGCTCATGAAATTGAAACAGGAATCGCAGCCACGCAGGCCGCCCCGACTGAACAGGCAGCTCATTCCAGCCAAATATTCTATAGCGATGGGCCACGTCTTCTGCACTCAGCCCCTTATCTAAATTGCTATCGAACTGTCTGACAGCATCAGCAATAGAGAGTTTGTGATAGAGCGTTTCAGATGCTGACAGAGCCATGACGAACAAATCTCACAATAGACAAAACCTTTTGAGCTTTTGATACGAAGGGATAGCAAGCTCTGCGCGGATAAAAATATTCAGACAAGAATATTAACAAGGACATTAGTATGAGAAAATTCTCATCGCTTTCTTACGTTTTTGCGATGACAAGAGCCCTACCGTCAAACAGGCTCATGAACAACCAGCACAGAACAGGCCGCATGATGCATCACATAGTTACTCACACTTCCCAGTAGCATTTCACTCAACCCCATACGGCCGTGGCTACCCACCATCACCAAATCAGCACCGCAAAGCTTTGCGCGCTCACAAATTGCCCATCCAGGACTTCCGGCCATCTGCGCAAACTCGGTCTTCACACCGACTGCATTCGCTCGGTCAGCAAAGTCTCTTAGTCTATCTAAATCGCTTGCTTCATATGCCTCATAGCGCTCTTGATAAACGCTCCAAACGCTGTCATCCAAACCAGAAGAGGTATAAATGCCCCCAGCCGTTGTCGGAATAGCCGGGCTGGTTCTATCTGCGGGCACCAGCACGCTTAGCAGGCTAAGTTCCGCGCCTATAGGCTGCGCAAGTGCGATCGCTTTGTTAAAAATGATCTGACAAGTTTCCCCGTCATCAATCCCAACGAGAATTTTCTTAAACATGGCCAAGTCTCCACCAGGCACAAAAAGTAGCTATATCCCAAGGCTACTGTAAAAAAACGATTCTGTTGTGAGAATGTCCCTATCGTTCTCATTTGGATTTATAAAGGCACTCATTAGCCAACTAGCCAACTAGCCCGCGTGTCCTCCTCTTCTCCAAAGGAACAGGTCTTACAAGCGACCAATATGCAGCAGGAACTAGCACGCTACAGCTAGCGCGACATACACTCCTTACAAAACTTGATGCCGTTCATTCATTTACCATACTCTAATTTCTCGATAGCCTAATCTCTTTATAAAAAGCTTTCTCATGCCGCTTATTATGCCGCTACTAGCCAAAGCATAAGCATCAATCAAACAGCAACCACCAGAGCTTGTAGAATCAAAAATAGAATCAAAATTAAGCAAGTCACGATGAAGCATGACAATCGTCATTGCATTCAAATAAGAGAAAAAACAGAATACAAGTGTTTGATCAAAACCTGCTTACAGCCGAATTTCATACATAAGGAAACAACGATGACTGCAACAATTCATCCCAGTGTGTCTCTTATTCAGCAACTAGATCCTGCTAACCTGGCAGCATCCTCTCATCTTTTTTCTGATGATTTTGTTTGGCACTTCTTCAATCCCAAGCTAGCAGAAATGCATGGAGACTACGTTGGCGTAGAAGGACTCAAAACATTCTTTGAAAAGCTACAGCTTCAAACCGGTAATACGTTTCAAGTAGAACCCATCAGCCTTATTCCTATAGGAGATGAGTTAGCAATCGCCCACGTTAAAGATCGCATGACGCTAAATGGCAACACAATAGAGCTAGACGCCGTCGTCATCTGGCGCATTGTCAACGGGTTGATTGCTGAGGCATGGGATATTCCGTCCGTATACAGCGATCGCACAGCGTCTTAAACTCCACAGCGGCTTCTACATACTCGAAACAGCAATAGAGAGAAAGGAGATGAAAACAACTCAGAAATGAATCGAACCCTAAAATTAGTTCTTGACATCGTTATAGGTGCCGTTATTCCTGTTCTTATCTTGAACAACTTAAACGAACAGCTAGGCACCGTGATGACCTACATCGCCGCTGCAATGGTATCTGTCGCCTGGGTCTTGATTGATTTATTCCTCATTACCAGACGATTTAATTTTATCAGCAGCTACGTTGGTACCTTTGCCATTGGCCGTGGCCTGCTATCTTTTTGGTTTGTTGACGGACTGCTGTATGCCATCAAAGATAGCGCTGGCTTCATCTTTGCAACGCTCATCTTTGGAGGGTCTATGCTGCTTCGCAGACCCATCATGTACTACTTCATCGTTCAAGGATTCAATCCAAGCTCGCTAAAGCAAGAAAGGTCTCTAAAGCGGCTGCTAAAAGAATCCCGAGTCCGTCGGGCACTGCTACAAGGAACAAAACTTGTTCTTATTGTTAGCATCCTGTCAGGTCTCGCAAACTTCTTTCTAAATCTAAAAATTGTAGAAGCTAGCTTTGGCACGGTCGCCTTCAATCAGCAGGTAGCACAGGTCAACGCCATAACAATCATTGCACTCTCAATACCAGAATTTATTGGCTTTTGGATAGCCGTTGTATCCACTCGCCGAGCAATGTTCCACTACCTGCCAATAGAAGATGATGAAGACCAAGATGAAAGTGATTTTTGGGAGCTTCTACAGCTGCGTGAGAGTCAAATCAAAGACAGCACCTCGTATTTATAGTGAGTTAATAGTGAGTTAGCATCTCAAAAGACGTTAATCAAGCCCGCTTTCTGGAGACGGACCCTCACCATCCGGCGGCGGACTTGGCCGACGCTCTGACGAGTCGGGTGTGCCCTTTACACAGCGCTGTACAAAAGGATAAGCGTCCGTCGCATAGTAGTGATAGACACCCTGCGGAAATTCTGGTGTCACGCCAAATCGGCCATTACATTCATCCAAATCACCCAGCCCCTCAACATATTCATAGTCCTGGGTAAACCCGCCCATTGGAACAATATCAGTACTCGGGCGCCCTGAATCTGGTGTGGCTTTCAAGCGATAGCTCGGTTCCATAGCGCGTAAAGCACCGGTGTCCGAGTCAGGATCGCTATAGCCAATTTGCGCATACAGCGGAAACCCGTCTACTGCCCAACCAATCAGCTGCATCGACTCTCCTGCCAAATTTTGTTGCGATCGCATTCCCTCAGGCAAACCGTGATAGTGATATACCCCGCCCCGCTGAAGATGAGCATGATTTGCATCTTCGCCAAAATCAAAACTTGACTGGCCCAGCGCTTCCATATTCCACTGTCCGCTGCTATTAGGACGCAGGTCACAGTCAGACAGCTCCGTAATATCAGATTCACAGCGTCCACCTGTACCCGGATTGAACTTAACACCATTTAGCGCATAGGCGATGTTGATAACAGGCGTGCCAGAGCCAGTACGCGCGACGGGTGTCAGCGGAAACGTGACATTGACCTCATGGGTCAAAATGTCGCCACGACCCTCTGAAGCAGAAAAACCCGTTTGATGATCCGGTACACCATTGGCAATGAGTTGCCGCTTCCCATCAGCACAAGACCACGTGGCTTCACTTTGCAGGTCTAATTGTTCATTCAAAACATCGATGCTAGCATCACAAAGAACGCCCGACGTTTCAACCTCAGTCTCAGGCACAGGTTCACCTAACCCCTCGCTCTGACGATTGGCCCCGGGACCATCACCACCTGGGCCATCACCGCTTGGGCCATCACCGTCCGGCGGAGCACCATCCGAACCGCCGCTATCCGGGCCGCCGCCACCCGGACCATCACGCGGGGGAGCAGTTCCATCTATACCCTCACACTGTTGAGGCCGCCTAGGTGCGGAAGCAGGCGGGCAGTCACTCAAGTTCACGGTTTCACCAGCCGCATTCACGGCTGATTCAGTTGAATCTTCGCCAGTGGAATCGCCAGCGCTTTGAGTACAGCTACTCGCTAGTCCTAATAGTATCAGCACAAATATTGAACAAATCCCTCGGTGCGTGCGTTTCACAAACTTTCTCCTCGAATATTTCTCCTTAAGGTCCATTGCAAGAAATTTTTACTTGCATCAAGCAACGCTTCAAAAGCTATAAGATGCTATTTTCAGCATCGCAAGCATAAGAAAAGACTGAGAAGACAGCATGTGCCAAATGTCCAAGCCTTTCTAACAACAAACCTTTCTAACAAAAGGTCATATGCCAGAAGTCATGCACCAAAAGTCACAGATTGAATAAATAGCTTTGCTAATTGCCAAAAGCAGCGTCAGATCTTCGTTTATTTTTGATACGGTTAGTCTGTAGTTGCTTCTCTTTTGAGTGAGCTTATGTTCTATTAAAAGGGCTTTAGCAGTGGATCTTCTCTATCAACGTTACCGATTGATTGCCTTAGCGGTAAACACTGCCGTGCTTTTGGCAGGTATATTGGACTGGCTATATTCGGGTCTCGGCCGTAGATCTCTAATAGAAGCACCGGAGCCTATACGGATGCTGGTATTTATTTCAGCAGTCATCGGTCTGGTTGTAATCGATCTATGCGCTCTAGGTAAAACAAGTTTTTCAAAACCAGCTAAAGTTCAGTTAATTCCTTTTTTAGTCAGATTGTTTCTGTTTATTGGCGCTTGCTTGGTTACAGATCTCTCATATTCTAAAATTCTTTTCCTGCCTGTTCTTTTGTACAGCTACTTAGCGATTAATCAGCGCTCAGGCTATATCCTAGCGGTACTAGGCGTTTTGATACTTTTAGGAATTGGACTCTCTGACGTTAGAGGAATGGGGTTACCGCCACCGCCTCCCTTGCCACCTGATACCACTTCTTATACCCATATCCCTGACAGTCTACCCTCGCGGGGTGGCAGGCTACTGGATGAAAGTATGGGATCGCTGATTATGCTTTTTTTCACGCTGCTATTGGCCAGGGCGATGTCACAGGCTATTCAATCGCAACAAAAGCTAACTGAGCTGTTAGCCTCGCTCGAAATATCACACAATCAGCTAAAACAATACGCCACCCGTGTCGCTGAACTCGCGGCGACTGAAGAGCGCAACCGATTGGCACGAGATATTCATGACAGCCTGGGTCACCATCTCGCAGCCATCAACATTCAGCTAGAAAAAGCCAATGCCTACAAAGAACGCGATAGTGAGCGGGCCTATGAAGCCGTGAGTCATGCCCAGCGTACCGTACAAGACGCTTTAAAGGATGTGCGCGAATCAGTAAGCAGCTTACGGCAAGACAGTGAACCATTTTTGTTTAAGAAGGCACTCAATGAGTTGATCGGACGGATGCGACATAGTGAATTAGAGATAAAACTCAACCTTGTAGGAGATAGCTCACGCTACAGCCGGCTAAAGTTAATGACGCTGTACCGGGCAATTCAAGAAGGATTAACTAATGTGCACAAGCATGCACACGCCAGTAAAGTCACTATAGAAATATTATTCAAAGAACAACAGGCAGCGTTAACGCTAACAGACAACGGTTCTGGATTTGACGTCACGACCTGGCGTTTGAGAGGAAATGAACAAACGACTCAAGGATTAGTGGGCCTGCAAGAACGGTTAAGCATAGTGGGCGGTACGCTAGACATTAGCAGTCGCTGGGAAGAGACAAGGCTTAGCATTCATATTCCTCAAGCTCATTTTCCTCAAGCTCATTTCAGTATGAAGAAAGGCGTAAACCTATGAAAATTCGCATTTTGCTAGTAGACGATCAGTACCTTATTCGAGAAGGAATTGCCTCTTTATTAGAGTTAGAAAGCATGATGGAGGTTGTGGGGATAGCCGCCAACGGGAAGGAGGCAATCGCACAGGCCCAAGACCTGAAACCGAACATCGTTCTTATGGATGTACGCATGCCGAAAATGAACGGCGTAGAAGCTACCGCCAAGATCAAACAGACTGTGCCCGCTTGCCAAATAATCATGCTCACCACTTTTGATGATGAAGAGTACATTGTTCAATCGCTTTTAGCAGGAGCCTGTGGCTACCTGATGAAAGACATTCCATCCAAGGACTTGGTACAGGCCATAAAGCTGGCTTACGCAGGCGTGTACCAGCTAGCACCAGAAGTTGCAGGCAAGCTAATTGGTGCGATAAAAAGTAACAAAGGAACAACAGCCACTACACAACAGCCGGTAGAAACACCTCTCACCGCCAGAGAACGAGAAGTCATTAAGCTCATTGCCAAGGGCAGCACAAACAAAGGCATTGCCCGCGCACTGCATGTCAGCGAAGGCACAGTAAAAAATCACGTTTCTAATATTTTAATGAGGCTAGAGCTTAGAGACCGTACGCAGGCCGCTATCTACGCGTTTGAGAATGGGTTGAGCTAAGTGGAGCCAGCTGTGGACTGCCCTTATGACCTGCCTTTTATGAACTGCCTTTTAGGACGCTTCGCGGGTCTCTTGTTGTTGGTATGCGATCGCTAACCAATCATAGGCCTGCTCTAACTGATGAACCGTCAGCAATTCGTATTGCCACAGTGCTATCGGCAACAAATGAAAATCTTGTTCTACAAATTTTATGATTTTCTCTAGCGGCGCCTGAGGGACCACCAACTCATCTTGTAAGTACTCAATAAATTGTAAGTAAATATCAGTTTTCATCAGCTGAACTTTTCTCTTGTAGTAGATATAGCAAAGTAAGGATGCATCCTTACTTTGCGAGTTAAGTTGCCTGTTGTGATGTACCTGTTGTGATGTAACGGTTTCAGCCGATGAAAGTGTCCTAAGCAACTCGACAGAAGCCATAGCACAAAAGCGGATGAGCAAGGAATGAAAAAGGAATTCAGGAACGTCTAGCTGTATCAGAGCCCACTAACTGAACGCTCAAGTTCTACAGTGGCCTGATTATAAGCAGTAATAGCCTGAGCCAGGCTACTTTCAGCGTCGGTCAAATCGCTCTGCGCTTCTAACACCTCAAGCTGTGTACCAACCCCAGCCTGAAAACGTAAGCGAGCCAAGCGCAACCCCTCTTCAGCGGAGCTAACGCCAAGGCCAGCAGCCGTAATTTGTTCTGTTTCTGACTGAAGCGTCAGATAGGCCGTTTGCACTTCTAGCCGAATTTGATCGCGCTGATTGTTGAGTTCACTCAGTGCGATCGCTTCACTTGACTCAGCCTGGCTGGCTTGTGCTCTGGCCACCCCACCGTCGTAGAGTGTCCACTCCATATCCAAACTCATATTCAAGCCATCCTGCCAGCTGTTAAACGTATCAAGCGTATCAATCAAGCTGTTCTGAAAGTCGTAGCCAGCAGAAACACTTACCTCCGGAGAAAGTTCAGCCCAGGCTAATCTAGCCGTGTTTTGTTGAATAGATTGCTCCAGCTGCTGCTGCGCTAGTTCTGATCGAATTTCATAGGCCTGTGCTAATGTCTCATCTAGACCCAGCGGCCAGGCAGAACGTCTGGCAATCGGTGCAATTGGCAAAGACTCCACAGTTTCTCCAATACCCAAAATCTGAATAAGGCTTTTTTCTGCAATGGCCTGATCGTTTTGTGCACTCAGCAAATTCACCCGATCGTCTGCCAGCTGAGTTCGCGCTTGCAGCGTATCATAGCGAGTCCCAGCTCCAGCCTGCTCTCTAATTTCAGTGTCTCTTAAGTTCTGTTCAGAATTAGCAACTGCTGCCTGATTAATTCGAACATTTTCTATAGCATTTTGCAGGTCGTAGTACAGCGTCGCCACATCTAGCTTTATCGTTTGCTGCACCTGCTGTAGTTCTAGCTCAGCAACTCGTAGCTCAGCATTTGAAATGTCAAGAGCCGCCTCTCTGCGGCCAAAATCTAGTAAGGTATAGCTCACATCAACGCCACCACTGAGCGTTGCATCGTCGTCATAATCGCTGGTCAATGGCAAGTCATAGTCGCCTGCAGCAGAGACCCCTACAGTTGGCTGGTAGCTGGCCGTTTGCTCCTCAACAGCTCCTTGAGCCTGCTGAACCGCTATCCTCGCCTGTTCAATATCACGATTAGACTGCTCAGCAATTTGAATAACTTGTTCTAAAGAGATAGCAGTCACTGCCTCCGATGAGTCAGGCAGACTACCAGCATCGTCTAATAGCTCCATCAGGGTATTATCAGGCTGAGCAAGCGCATCGGCAGAAAAGTCTACTGCTATCAAGCACCACCAGACGAACAGAGTAAATAAGGCGTGACGTTTGATCCAGATATTTGACAATGCATACATAGACAACAACAAATGATAGGTAAATGCAAAAAAGAATGCATGCAAACCGCTTAAATTTCAAGACTTGATTCGGGGATAATATTTTCGTCTGACAGGTACTGCATCAGCTGTTGCTTTTGTTCAAGAGACAAAATATTTAGCAGGTTTTGCATAGCCGACTGAAAAGACGCATCAACAGCTACCTGCTGATAAGAAGAAAGATCAATATTCAAATCTTCAAAAGTCCAGCTCTCACTGGAAAGCATCGCTTGAGAAGATTGCCACTGGCTATACTGACGACCCGTTAGAATGAGTTCAAGCTGCCGTTCTAGTAATGCATCAATCTCAAAAACCTGATGAACTTGCGTCGCGTTTAAATCTAATCTGAGTAACCAATTGGGAAGCTGACTAGCAGCATTAGTTTCATCAGTAACTATCTCAGAGGAGGCTGTATTGGTTAAGCTCGCAGCAGTTGCATCCATTGTTGGTAGCATGATCAATAGGCTCGTCAATACGCTTACGGTGGCAAAAACGGTGGCAAAAATCTCGATGCATCCAACCGTAAAAAATTTTCTGAAAGGCAGCATATTCATCCCCTTTCGGTCGTAAATCACCTTTTCAAGTGAATATTATGCAACTTGTAAAAAAAGAAAATCAGTGAAAAGTCATGTTTAACCATGACGAAAGTAACGAACTAGCCTATCTCGCTAAACATGAGGTACGTCGACAAACTCACCCCCGTGGCAACTGCCCAGACTCATGACATCAACAGGGATAGACCGTAGCAGGGATGTTTACGTTTTCTTTCAAACATATAAAACATCCCCGCCGTCTTAGTGGACACTCCTTAGCGCCGCAAAGCGACTCTGCGCTATTTAATCATCGTCCCTATGTAGGGGGCGTCGACGTGTTTCTTCGCTAGGAGCGGGCGGAGGAGACTGTTCTCTACGAGCAACCTCTCTACGGGCAGCTTCTCTACGAGCAGCTTCTCTACGACTTTCTTCCTGGCGATTTTCTTCTCTACGAATAGTCGGACGATCGTCATCGCGATGAACAACAAGAGGCCGCTTGCGTTCACCGTCATCGGCCTGAGCAACAGAGGCTGTGCTCACCATCAAACCAATCGCAGAAGCACTTGCCACTGTGACCACTAACAGAGTTTTAGCAACGCGGTTTAGCATGAGTTTCATAAGGTGTCTCCCGTCTTTTAAAGACCTGTAAACAGTAGTTATTTCAGCGGCTGCTTTCTCAGAAGTCATCTTTACCCTCAAAAGAGAAAACAACGCTTCAATGCATAAACTGTAGAAAAATTGTTTTTAAGGAGGATCAACTGAAAGTCACGATGCGCCCATGAAAAAAGTCACCAATAGCAGCGGATGCATCTGTGAACATTTGCGCACCAGCCACCCGCAGACTTTAGCCTAAATCTGATGGTGTCAGCTCATCAGCTGATTACTTTTCTTCAAGGATTTCTTTAGCAACCAGCTCATCAGTAATCAGACCATTGATTAGCTTTCCTGTTAGCGCTGCTCGAATGGCATTGGCCTTGTGCAAACCACCTGCGATCGCAATTGTCTCTCGACTCACCGGCTGTTCTAGCGGCACCCCGGCCACCTTCAAATTAGTCCCTGCCGTCAACAAAATACCGCGTTGATCGTACGCCCATCCTGCAATCTCCCCGACCGCACCCAGCTCTATCAATTCTGTAATCTCTCGGTCATTAATAAAGCCGCTTTCATGGAGCGGCGCATTCCATTCAACCGTCCCAATTCCAACAAACGTCACCTTAGCCTGTGCCGTCAGCGCCTCAATGGCTAAAAACGATTTTTGCGTTTGCAGTAGCTCTCTTTCTTTAACACTGGTTGCGACCACAGGCGTCGGTGTAGGATACGCCGCAGCACCAATGCGTTCACACAAATGCATCACCACTTCGTGACGACCCGCACGCCCATCATGAGATAAGTTCCCCACAATAGAAACAATCTTATGCTGAGGCTGATTCATCGACGGAATTTGCTCGACTGCAGCACGCAGCGTTCGCCCCGATGAAAGCGCTATCACAGTGGGCGTTTTAGCGGTCAAATACGCTTCTAAATGGACCGCCCCACAGTTCCCTAGTCCGGCGAGCAAGCTGCTACCATCTTCACCGCTAGGCACCACTTCACAAGTTGACAGCTCAAACTTATCGCGCAGCTTTTCTGCCAACGCAATGCAGTGAGCCAGCGGATAATCTAACCGAAACTTAATTAGCTTTTCGCTCACCGCCAGAGCAACCAATCGCTGAGCCGCTTGCCGTGAGACGCCAAGCTTAGCCGCAATCTCTTCTTGATTGTTATCAGCAATGTAATAAAGCCAGGCAGCATGAGCAGCCAAATCAAGCTTGCGTTCACGTGAGTGACGACCTGCCGTATCGCGCGATCGCCGCCCCAACGGTTCGCTTTTTCTCAAAATAAGCCGCTCCCCAAATAAGCTACTCCTAACAGGCCTGTCTGTGCACGCTCAACTTGTCTATGCACGCTCAAATAAAGAAAACTCAGACAACGAAACACGCTTTATTCAACAGATCTAAATTATCACCCTTCTGCTAGCGCAAAAGCACCCGCCAAACCAGCTTTGTCACCCAGTCCCGGTGGCACAATGTAGCTATCAATATCGCGCATAATAGCAGGAACATCCAAGTAATTGTTTAGCCGTTCTCTGACCTGGGCTCGAACCATAGGGAACAGCTGCTTTTGCGCCATCACCCCGCCACCCATAATAATTCGCTGGGGTGAAAGCGTCAGAATATAGTTCATCAGACCCATCGCCAGGTACTGCGCTTCTAGCGCCCAGGCCGGATGCTCCGGCGGCAGAAAAATGCCCTTCTTTCCCCACCTTTTTTCCATTGCAAGTCCAGAAGCCAGACCTTCCAAACAGTCCTTATGGAAAGGACACGACCCCTCAAACGGATCAGCCGACGCATCGTGCGGGATCAACACATGGCCCATCTCAGGATGCAACAACCCATGAATTAGCTTGCCAGCAACCATTCCCCCGCCCCCAATACCGGTACCGACTGTTAAATAAACAAAATTTTCCAGTCCCTGAGCGTTTCCCCACCGATGCTCGGCCAGTGCAGCCGCATTCACATCTGTATCAAATCCCACTTTAACGCCCAGCTCACGCTGCATCCTGCCCGCAAAATCAACCTGTTGCCAACCCGGCTTAGGCGTGTTCAAAAACCAACCAAATTTCTCAGAGCCAGGATTAACGCCAACCGGGCCAAACGCACCAATGCCAATAGCCTCTATTACTTCTATTTTCTGCTGCTTACGAAAAAAATCAACCACTTGGCCGAGCGTTTCATCAGGCGTTGTCGTTTCAATCCGCGTTTGAGCTTGCAGGTTGTCGGGGTCGGTGCCGACCGCACAAATAAACTTGGTCCCACCTGCTTCTATTCCACCTAAAAGTGCCATGTTGTTTTTTTATTTACTGGTTGCTAACTCGTTGCAAAGGCTGAGACCTTGCCCGAATATATATTCTCAGAAAAGGCATCTGCTCAACTCAATCGTAGGGCTTAAACGCAGCCTCTAAGCATAGAACTACAGCAAAACACCATAAATACCATCAGCTATCCGTTGAAACAGCACATATCAAATAAAGAAATGTGTCGAATCATACAGTCCTTCTCATTTTCGACAAAGACCTCTATATCATGCAGAAATAGATCTTATGCTCAACAAATGAGCAAAAGCTCAAAATTTAATTCCATTGTTGATTCCATTATCAGCTAATTTTGTCGGCCAGTTTATCGATCAGTTTCATCGGCAGTTCATTTCACGCTTGTTCACCTGTTCTTTGTTTATCTATCTTGTCCACATATTCGGAGGGGCGCTAAGCGATGCGATCATTTCGACTCGCCAGGGGAGTTGCAACATTCTTAGTGGGCGCTATGCTCGTTCAGCTGTTGCATGCCTGTGGGCCCCAGTCTCAGTCAGCAGAAAAAACACAGCTCACCATTGCCACTGTCAACAACGGTGACATGGTTGTCATGCAAGATCTCTCTCGCAACTTCGAGGCAGATAATCCCGATATTGACCTGCGCTGGGTCGTGCTCGAAGAAAATATCTTGCGCCAGAGAACGACAACAGATGTCGCCAGCCAGGGCGGACAGTTTGACGTTTTAACCATCGGTGCCTACGAAGCCCCGATTTGGGCAAAGCGTGGCTGGCTTAAGCCACTCGACCAGCTGCCTGCCGAGTACGATGTTGACGACCTCATCACCCCGATTCGCCAGGGACTGTCTCAAGACGGGACGCTTTACGCGCTGCCATTTTATGGCGAAAGTTCCATGCTGTACTACCGCCGCGATCTGTTTGAAGAAGCGGGTATTACAGTTCCTGAGAACCCTACTTACGAGCAGGTAGAACAGTGGGCCAGTCAAGTCAATGACCCCAGTAGCGGCGTTTACGGTATGTGCCTGCGAGGCAAGCCTGGCTGGGGAGAAAATATGGCGTTTCTCACAACGCTGGTAAATACTAACGGCGGGCAGTGGTTCGATATGGATTGGCAGCCTCAGCTAAATACGCCAGAGTGGGAAAATGCAGTCAATTACTACGTTAATATTCTCAACGAATATGGGCCACCGGGCGCTAGCTCAAATGGGTTTAATGAAAACCTGGCGCTGTTCTCTACAGGCAAATGTGGTATGTGGATTGACGCAACGGTGGCTGCCGGTTTGTTGGCCAATCCTGAGGTATCGGAAGTCTCTGAAAAAGTTGGCTTTGCACCTGCACCCGTTGCCTCTTATCCCAACGGCTCCAACTGGCTGTGGACCTGGGCACTGGCAATTCCTCAAACATCGCGATCGCCTGAAGCAGCCCAAAAATTTATCACCTGGGCAACCTCCAAAGAATACATTCAGCTAGTAGCCGATCAGTCAGGCTGGGTTTCGGTACCGCCAGGCACTCGCACCTCTACCTATCAAAACCCTGAGTACCAGGCCGTTGCGCCCTTTGCTAGCACCGTCCTAACCTCCATAGAAGCGGCTGACATCGAAAGCCCGGCAGCCTCTCCCACGCCTTACAAAGGGGTTCAGTACGTAGATATTCCAGAATTTCAGGCCATCGGCACCCAGGTAGGCCAGCGAATGGCAGCGGCCTTAGCCGGTCAAGACTCGGTTGAACAGGCCCTGAGGCGATCGCAAGCAGTTGCCGAACGCTTCATGCGCCACACCGGCTATATCGAATAGTTAGTTAATCGGTCCAATTAATACGCCCAATTAGCATGCCTACTTAGCGCGCTCAATTAGCACGCCCACTCAGTCCGCCCCATCATTTAAAACAAACCATGACGTCTTCTGTTGTCACCACCGCTCAAGATCCGCCCCCGCCTGCGGCCCAAACCACCAGCTCGCCGCAAAAGGTCCCGGCGCTAGCGCTCGTCGCCCCTTCGGTGATTGCGCTGCTGCTGTGGATGATTGTTCCGCTCGCCATGGCCATCTGGTTCGCCTTCCAGCGATACAATCTGTTGCTGCCCGACAACCGCGCTTTCACCGGCATAGCAAACTTCACCTACATCCTCACCGATCCAGCGCTGTGGGTGTCCATCGGCATTACGCTGGTTTTAGTAGCTTCTGTCTTGGTAATCACCATTGGCTTAGGCACACTCTTAGCCGTGCTCTTCAACCAGGAATTCCCAGGACGAGGCATTGCCAGAGTCCTCGCCATTTCACCGTTTTTCGTTATGCCAACGGTGAGCGCGTTGATTTGGAAAAATATGCTGATGCACCCGGTCAACGGGCTGCTAGCGCAAATGACTCGTGGTCTGGGGCTTGGAGCCGTTGACTGGTTTGCAGACTTTCCACTAATTTCAATCATCATTATCGTCTCCTGGGAGTGGCTACCCTTTGCCCTGCTGATTTTGCTCACCGCCATTCAGTCTCTTGATACCGATCAAATCGAAGCGGCCCGGATGGATGGCGCTAAGCCATTAGCCCTATTTCGGTTTGTTGTACTGCCTCACCTCAGCCGGGCGATCGCCGTCGTCGCCATGATTGAAACCATCTTTTTTCTCACCATCTTTGCCGAAATCTTTGTGACCACAGGCGGTGGCCCAGGGCTGGCAACCACCAACTTAGCCTACTACATCTACTTAAAGGCGCTGTTAGAATTCGACGTTGGTGGGGCCTCAGCGGGTGGCTTAATCGCCGTAGTTTTGGCCAATATTGTGGCCCTTTTCCTGGTCCGCAGTGTGGCCAAAAACTTAGACACGTAATTTGGTTTAACAATCTTATTGGGAACTTTCAACATGGCTACTAGCAACAAATCAAACCAGTGGCTAATCGGTCTGCTTGCTTGGGCCGTTGCCTTCATTCTCTTTTTTCCGATTCTTTGGATGTTCGTCACCAGCTTCAAGACAGAAGTTGCAGCGGTCGCCACCCCACCTCAGCTATTTTTTACCCCCACCCTAGAGAACTACATCGACGTTCAAGCGCGAGCTTCTTACTTCAACTACGCCTGGAACAGCGTGATTGTCTCTGTGGGTGCGACTGTTTTCGCCCTGTTGCTAGCGGTTCCAGCTGCCTACGCCATGGCCTTCTTCCCCAGCAAACGCACCAAAGGCACCCTGCTGTGGATGCTCTCTACTAAAATGCTGCCCCCGGTCGGTGTACTGGTTCCCATCTATATCTTGGGCCGCGATACTGGGCTACTAGATACTCGCATCGGACTCATTATTATCTACACCTTAATCAATCTGCCAATTGTGGTTTGGATGATCTACAGCTTCTTTAAAGAAGTCCCCAAAGAGATTCTAGAAGCTGACCGTATGGATGGGGCAACCACCTATCAAGAAGTCGTTCATGTCTTGCTGCCGTTAGCGCTTCCAGGCATCGCCTCTACTGCTCTTTTATCGATCATCCTGTCCTGGAATGAAGCTTTTTGGAGCCTTAATCTCACCACCTTTGACGCAGCACCCCTCACAGCGTTTATTGCTTCTTTCTCTAGCCCGCAAGGACTGTTCTGGGCCAAGCTATCAGCAGCATCCACAATGGCGATCGCACCCATCCTCATCTTCGGCTGGATCAGCCAGAAGCAGCTGGTTCGCGGCCTCACCTTTGGCGCAGTGAAATAGCCAGTGAAGTAAGCAAATGAAATAACCAGTGAAGTAACCAGTGAAATAGTCTTTTCTCTCCTGCTCTCAGCCACCCTCTGAACTCATATACGCGCATCCTTCTAGTCACTCCTCCTTTTAGCCATGTCTACCGTTACCCTTAAAAACATCCGTAAAACCTATACCGATACCGAGGTCATCAAAGGTATCGACCTCGATATTGACGACCGCGAATTTGTGGTCTTTGTCGGCCCCTCCGGCTGTGGCAAATCTACCCTGATGCGGATGATTGCTGGCCTAGAAGATATCACCTCTGGTGAGCTTCTAATCGACGGTCAGCATATGAACAACGTCCCACCAGATAAACGGGGCCTGGCAATGGTGTTCCAAACCTACGCGCTCTATCCCCACATGACCGTTGCCGAAAACATGGCCTTCAGCCTGCGACTAGCCGGTGTTCCCAAAGCCCAGCGCTACGAGCGAGCCAAAGAAGTCGGCCGCGTGCTGCAGCTAGAACCCCTGCTAGATCGCAAGCCAGGCGCTCTTTCAGGCGGTCAGCGGCAGCGCGTCGCCATCGGTCGGGCCCTGGTTCGCAAGCCCAAAGTCTTTTTGTTTGACGAACCACTCTCTAACCTGGACGCAGCCCTTCGAGGACAGATGCGACTAGAGCTAGCCAGTTTGCACGAGAGTTTGCAGGCCACGATGATATACGTCACGCACGATCAAATCGAGGCAATGACACTGGCCGATAAAATTGTCGTTTTGCAGGGCGGCGTTATTGAACAGATCGGTGCGCCTATGGAGCTATACAACCACCCACGCAACAAGTTTGTTGCCGGGTTTAGGGGCTCTCCTAAAATGAACTTTTTACCCGTGGCCATTGCGGGTGTGGGCGCGTCTGGAATAACCGTTAAACTCCCTGGTGGCGGCACTGTAGTAGTGCCCGTGCGCCCAGCAAACGTACAGCTAGGCGATCGCATTACCCTCGGCGTTCGGCCCGAGCATATCCGCATTGATGCTGAAAACCCTACGATCATGGGTGAAGTCCTAGTCATTGAACACTTAGGAGATGCCACGTCTCTCTATGTCAAGGTGGCGGGCGGTGACACGATGATTGTTCAAGCCGAGGGAAATCGGCAGGTATCTGTACGCGATCGCATTCCTATGCGCATTGACGGCAATCTATGCCACCTGTTCGACGCCAACGATATCACCCTTCCCAAAGCGTCGTAGCTTAGCGTATTCCACTGCCGATTCTATGGGCAGCTTTATGACAGTCTCTCCTATGAACAACAGTCCAGACGGCTCTACTAGCACTGCATTAGCAACCAAGCTTAACGCAGACTCACTCGCCCATTTCTCTCACACCCCTGAGAAAATTCGAATTCCCAAATACGATCGAACCAGCGTTACCAACGGCATTGTTCACATTGGGGTAGGCGGCTTTCATCGTGCCCATCAGGCCCTTTATCTCGATAACTATATCGAAAAAGAAATGACTCAGTCCACCAAAAGCGACTGGGGAATTTGCGGCGTTGGCCTGTTGAAATACGACCAAAAAATGAAAGACGCGCTACAGTCTCAAGACTGCTTATATACGCTAGTGGAGCGCTCATCAGAACAGGACACAGCTCGAATTATCGGCGCAATTACCCGCTACCTCTTCGCCCCAGACAGCTCGCAAGCCGTCATCGACCAGCTCGCAAACCCTCATTGCAAAATTGTCACCCTAACAATTACAGAAGGCGGCTACTACGTCATTGAAGGAACCGGAGAATTCGACCAAAACCACCCAACGATTCAACACGACCTGCAAAATCCCGATAGCCCAATTGGGGTCTATGGCTTTCTCACTGTCGCGCTCAAACAGCGGAAAGCGCGAGGCATTGCGCCTTTTACCATTCTCTCTTGCGACAACATTCAGGGCAACGGCAACACGGCTCGCAGAATGCTCACAGCCTTTGCCCACCTTCAGGACCCCGCACTAGCCCAATGGATTACCGAACGCGTCACCTTTCCCAACAGCATGGTCGATCGCATTACCCCAAGCACGACCGCCGCTGATATAGACATGGTCAGCCAGCAGTTTAGGATAAAAGACAGCTGGCCTGTGGTGGCAGAGCCGTTTCTCCAGTGGGTTGTTGAAGACAAATTCTGCGCGGGCCGCCCCAACTGGGAAACCGTTGGTGTGCAGATGACTGACGACGTTCATCCCTACGAAATGATGAAGATTCGGCTGCTCAATGCCAGCCATCTGTTGGTTGGCTATTTAGGCTCTCTGCTAGGCTACAGCTACACCTCTGAGGCCATGGCCAATGACCTGATCCAAACGGCAACAGAGCGCCTGATGGATGAAGTCAGCCCCACCCTTCAACCCTTACCCGGCATTGACATCGCTGAGTATAAACAAACCTTACTCGCCCGGTTTTCTAATCCAAAAGTACGCGATCAGCTCTCTCGCCTCTGCCTCAACAGCTCAGACAAACTGCCTAAATTTCTCCTCGGCAGCCTGCGAGATAATCTGGCCGCAGGCCGCTCTGTTGAGTACGCCAGCTTTACGGTCGCAGCCTGGTTCTATTATCTAAAAGGTAAAGATGAACAGGGCAACAGCTTGCCCATTGACGACCCCATCGCAGATATGCTCACAGAAAAAGCGCAGTCTAACGGCGCTGACCCGACCTCACTGCTGGCAATTGAAGCACTCTTCGGCGAGCTATCTCAATCTAAACCGTTCACAACTGCCGTCAAAAAACACTTACAGCAGCTCTGTAGCTTAAACACTCAAAAAGCACTCACAAATCTCCTATCTCTTGCTGAATCAAGCCATCTTGAACATGAATAATTCGATGCGTTTGTGCGGCCACATCAGGCTCATGGGTCACGATAATTACCGTAATCCCCTGGCTGTTCAGTTCAGTTAATAACGCCATCACTTCACCAGAGGTTTGAGTGTCTAGCGCACCTGTGGGTTCATCGGCCAGCACCAGCGCCGGGCGATTGACCAATGCCCGGGCGATCGCAACTCTTTGCTGCTGCCCGCCCGAAAGCTGATTAGGCCGATTCTCCATGCGATCGCCCAACCCTACCCGCACCAAAGCGGCTTTAGCCCGATTGATTCTTTGTCGGCGGCTGGCCCCCGCATACACCATTGGCAGCATGACATTGCCTAGCGCCGTCAAGCGAGACAACAGATTAAACTGTTGAAATACAAAGCCAATTCGCTGATTGCGAATATAGGCAAAGCTATCATTATTTAGCTGGGTCAGGTTTTGCCCTTCTAGCACGTAGTGGCCTGCCGAAGGGCGATCCAAACAGCCAATAATATTCATCAGGGTCGATTTACCTGAACCAGAAGCGCCCATAATGGCAACATAGTCGCCTTCTTCAATCGTCAGATCAATGCCCTTGAGTACCGGCACATCAACTTCCCCCAGTCGATAGATCTTGCGAATGTTTTCCATCCAAATCATGGTTGTCATAATCAGCGGTCCCAATCACGTCTCTCTAATCACTTCTTTCTCATTACTTTTTTCTAACCACTTTTTTCTCATTACTTCTTTCTAACCACTTCTTTCTAGCCGCTTTCTTCTAGCCACTTCTTAAGGCATTAATCGGATCTAGCCTGGCCGCACTACGCGCCGGAATCACCCCAGCCACCAGTCCAATCGCAAAAGAGAGCCCCACCCCCAAAGCAATCGACCAAAGAGAGATCACAAAAGGAAAATCGAACAGCGTTGCAGCGATTCGCGCGATCGCAATTCCCATAGCAACGCCTAGCACACCGCCCGCTGCTGATATGGCGATCGCCTCCGCCATAAACTGGCTCAAAATAGCAGAATTGGTCGCCCCAACGGCCTTGCGAATACCAATTTCTCGGGTGCGCTCCACCACCGACACCAGCATAATATTCGCAATACCAATACCACCGACGACCAAAGAAATAGCTGCGATCGCCGCTACCATCACACTAAACAGCCCAACTGTACTTGTCAGAGTCTCCACTAAATCAGCCGCACTCACAATCTCAAAATCATCCTCATCTCCCCGTTCAGGATAGATATCGTGACGAACCCGCAGCAAATTTGTCATCTGAAAGTCCGCGGCCTCTAACAGTGCCTGCTCAGTCACCTCCACAGAAATTCCCTGCACCGCAATCCCACTTAGCGCGTTGTTACCCACCAGCCGTGCCGACATATTCGTCAGCGGCACATACACCTGTTCATCCGGATTTTCTCGTCCCTGCGCCCCCTTTTCATTCGCAACGCCCAGCACCGTGTAGCGCTGTCCCTGAATGCGAATGCTATGCCCAATCGGGCTATTATCCTCACCGAACAAATCATCTCTTACCGTAGGGCCTAAGACTGCCACAGGCCGCGCGTCTGTCAATTCATCTTCTGTAAAATAGCGCCCCGATTGCAGCGTAATGTTGTTCACATCCGCATAGTGAGTATCTGTGCCCAAAATCGTCACCGCCGTATTGTTTTGCTCATACACCACTTGAGAAGACTGTTCTAGATAGGCCGTAACCGTCCTGGCCACCGAAACCTGCGAGGCAATCGCTTGAGCATCGCTCCAGGTAAGCGTTGTTGCACTCCCGCGCCCCTGACTAACGTTGCCACTACTAGCCGCCCCTGCTCTCACTCGCAAAATATCGGCCCCTAACCCCTGCAAGTTAGCTTCTGTTTCAGCCTGTACCCCTTGCCCTACCGAGGTCACCGCAATCACCGCAGTAATACCAATAATCACACCCAGCATGGTCAAAACCGTACGCAGTTTGTTACTCCACAGAGCTGCGATCGCCATCAGCAAAATTTCAACAATCGGCAGAGTAGGCGGCTGCTTTTGAATTGGTACCCGCTTCTCAAACGCAGGTATCTTAACGACCACCGCCACCACCTCCAGGACCACCACCTCTAGGACCACCGCTACCGCCAGGAGGGCCACCCCCCGGCGGACCACCCTCGCCAATATTCCGCCGATTCTCTGGCAACCCCTCAGCCGCACTCAACACAATCTGTTCATTGCCTTCGAGTCCTGAGACCACCTCCGTATTGTCATCAACCGTTAGCCCTGTCTCAACCGGATGAAACCGGGGAACATCGTCCGGGCCCATCACCAAAACGCCCTCTCCTTCCTCTTCTCTCACAATCGCTACAGTAGGCACCACCAGCACATCAGCTAGCTCACCCGCCTGGAATTCCACATCAACATTCATCTCTGGTTTCAGCACAACCTGAGCCGCCTCCGACAGGTTCACCCTCACCTCAAGGCTAGTCACATTAGAGGTCACAGAAGCCTGTTCAGCGACCTGAGCCACACTCCCTTCAAACGTTTCGTCAGGGAAAGCATCCGCACGGATGGTAGCTGATTGACCAGGCTGAATTTGAGCAATATCGGCTTCTGCCACATCGGCCACAACCTGATAGTTAAAAGCCAAAGAGAGAATAGAAGACGACGAAGAGGAAGTGGTTTCACTCGCAGCCGTAGAAGGAGAAACAAAATCTCCTGGGTCAGCATAGCGAGCTGTCACCACGCCAGTAAAAGGCGCTCGAATCACCATCGATTCAATCTGCGTTTCAATTGTTGTCAAAGCGCCGCGAGCCTGTAGCACCTGCGCCTCCGCCTGAGAAATTTCCTCCACGCGGCTCCCCGCTTTGCTCAGCTCCAGCGCCTGCTGCGCATTGTCCACATCAGCTTGCGCCGTATTGCGAGCCGTTCTATACCCTGTCGTCTCCTCAGCAGAAATAGCACCTCGCGCATACAGCTGCTCATAGCGCTGCAGCACCTCCTCCGCCTGACTCAGGCTAGCTTCCGCACTCGCCAGCGTAGCCTCCGCCTGAGAAATCTCCTGAGACCGATTACCGGCCACCAGCATTGCCAGGTTAGCTTCCGCTGCGGCCAGCTCTCCTTCTGCCTGAATCAACTCACCCTGCAAGTCAGAATCATCCATATAGGCAACAATCTCTCCTTCTTCTACCGCATCGCCCTCACTCACCATCACAGCCTCCAATCGCTCCGATGTTTTAGGGCTCACATTGGTTAGCTGCTCGGGTTCTACGGTACCGTTAGCCGTCACCGTAATGGGCAGAGTTGTTGTTTCCACAGTCGCCGTTTGTGTCTGAGCCTGCTCCTCAGCCCGAGGCAGCAGAACAAACCGCCGATACGCAAAGTAGCTGCTGGCTATCACTGTGCTCACAAAAAGAACGCCGGCAGCCCCTTGAACAAGACGACGTTTCACCGGGCGCTTAAAGCTTGTTTCTGCGGGTAAAGCAGACTCCCGCTCAGAAAATGGGGATAACTGATTACTCATTAGATTAGTGATGACGGATGCCTTTACAGTAATTTCTGTCAGTGTCACCCTTCATCAGTCAAAGGTCACGACTGACCCATGACGTTTTTCCAGACATCCTTTCCTGATGTTTTCAGCTCGGTTCATCCTGCTAAAAACATCAGGAAGTGCAATAGTCTTGTTTGCGGTTCTTTGCGCATACATAAGACCCGAATCATATTGCCAGCTAAATCAGTTTTTACTAAGGGCCCAAACAGGTGTGGCAACACAACCGTAAAACCTTTGGCTTCAAATTTATCGGCTAGTCTCAAAGTCTCTGGGCCAATACCCGGCAACTCTTGAATAATCATTACGACGGGCCCGGTTCCTTTGCTATACACATCGTGGACAATCGTCTGTCCGCTCGATAGTACCGACTGAAACTTTCGGAGGCTATAGTCTTTCACAATTAACGTATGAAAACTGCATATGTCCTATATATTACAAGGTAAGCATCAATGACGTGAAAGGACAGTAAGACGTGAAAGAACAGTAATTGAAGTTATTAATGCTTTTGAGCCTGAGTTACGGCGTCACCTGCTAAACAAACACAAGACAACTAAAAACGAGACAACCAAAAAGACAATAGGAAGCAAAATGAACACTTTAGCGCAACAGCTTTCTCCTGCATCTGTCGATTTTTTTGAGCTGCATCAAAACTATTCACCTATGCTCAACCTGGTGAAGGAATTGATTGGTGTTATTCCCAATTGCGATCCTATTTTAGAAATATGGCCCGTGGGATTTCGCACCTACAACCTAATAGTGCCGAACTTCTTGAATTTGCCGCTTTCTCTCTTTGGCGGTAAGCCAGACAAAGCGCTACTAGGGCTTGCAATGTACGTTGCCAGTGATACCGCCCAATGCGCCTACTGCACCGCTCACTGCTGCTCGTTTGCCCTACGCCGTGGCCTATCGCCTACGGCCCTTAATACAGACGACAACAGCCACAGTCCAAAAGAAAAAAGTTTAAAAGAAAAAGGCTCAAAAGAAAAAGCGGTCATTGACCTAGCTAAAGGACTCTCCAGCATTCCAGCTAACGTACCGATTCATGTAATTGCAACGCTAAAACAGCATTTTTCTACAGCACAAATGGAGCAGCTGGCACTAGCCGTCGCCATGATGGGGTTTTTGAACAAGTTTATGGATGCGCTGGGTACGGAGCTAGAAGCCAGTGCCATCAGCGATGTGTCACGTCTGCTAACACCCTTAGGCTGGTCTCCAGGAAAACACGCCACCGCCGAGCAGCTTTCCAGCGTGTCTCCGCAATCTGTGTCTCCTCAATCTATAGAGCAAGATAGCTTCAGAACTTATCTTCGTGTACTGCGCCAGGCACCTAGTGCATTGCTACTAGAAAGACAGTGGACAAAAGGGATACCTGGTGACAGAGTGCGATCGCAAACCTATCTGCAAGGGACCATTGGCTACCATTTTCCGTTAGTTAAGCAGATTGGCCCAAGCCGGGTAATTCGGGCGCTGACGACTATCCTGCGAGATAATTGCGATAGGAAGAACACAGTCATCGGCATAGAGGTGAAGGCCCTGTGCGGACTCGTTTTTGCAAGCGTAGTGGATAATAAGCACTTACAGGAAGAAGCGATCGCACTGACCAAACTATTCAACCCCGATCTATCAGAAAAAACGCTTCAAACAGCTATACAGCTTGCGACCTGGCCAGTGCCCACCCAAGAAAACCAATGCCAGCAACAGCTCGCCCACTTAATGGAAGTAACCGGCGGTTCACAGCAACTAGCAGCGGCCTTAATACTCACGCGGGCAATGGCGCATAGTCCTTCTAAGATAGCAGGCGCTATTCTCACTGACATTTCACCGCTACTTTCTCCTAAAGCCATCGTAGAGCTGACCGTATGGATCTCCATTCAACAACTCATGCACCGTCTTGAACGCTACTACGCTGCCCTTACAAAAGACGGAAATCTCAGACCTTAAAAGCAGTAAACAGCAACCTATTAATCAACAATTCCTAAAACCACTGTTCACACCCCAAAAGGGAGATATGGCTATAACCACAAGTCCCTTTTTAAGGTCTTACCTTTTTTCTCGTCTGATTTTACGCTTGGTTTTGGTAGCCGACTATGCCATAGCCAAAGATTCTGACTTAGGGCGAGAGCGTTCTCGATTGCTTGAGCAAAAGTCAGAATCAGCGCGGCGCAGAAGATAGCGAAAAGCGCGTATGAAACAGCGTATAAAAACAAGGAATCACAAACAGCGTCAACACCGTAGCCAGCGATAGCCCCGAAAAAACAACAACCCCCAGCGGCTGCAAAAACTCCGAGCCTTCCCCAATCCCCAGCGCCAGCGGAAACATCCCCAGCACCGTTGTAATCGTCGTCATCAAAATCGGCCGCAGCCGCTGCGGCGCCGCCTTCAAAATAGCCGCCACCCGATCGCAACCCGTCTCCTCATAAATCTGATTCGCCAGCTCCACCAAAATAATCGCATTGTTCACCACAATCCCCACCAGCAGCACCGCCCCCACAATCACCGTCGCCCCAATCGCCGTCTGCGTCACAAACAATCCCAAAATGCCACCCGCCAAAGCTAGCGGCATCGTCAGCATAATCACCAGCGGATCAATCAGCGAATTGTACTGCACCGCCATCACCGTAAACACCAAAAAAGCCGCCAGCCCACCCAAAACACCCAGACTGTCACCAATCGCCGCATTACTCTGGGCACTAAAGCTCGGCAGCCGACTCACCCCCGCCGGCAAAGCCACCCCCGCCATTATCTGCTCCACCTCTTCTAGGGCCGCCCCCAAACTGGCCCCCTCATTCAACCGACCCTCAATAATAAATACCTGACGCTGACTAATCCGCTGAATCTCCCCAGGCGCTTGCCCATCCGCAATCTGCGCCACATCCCCTAGCCGCACTGGCTGGCTGCCACCGCTCAGCAGCGGCAGCTGCGCCAGCTGGGCCAAATTTTGCACCAGCGTATCCAGCGTTTGCACCCGCACATACACCTGCCGTTCGCCCCGCTGCAGCTGCTTCTGCACCGCCCCCGACAGCACCGTCTGCACCGTACGCCCCACCGCCTCAGCCGAAAGCCCCAGGTCAGCGGCCCGCTCCCAGTCAGGGCGAATCTGAATTTCTGGCTGCGGCGGATCCGCGTCAGGAGAATAGGCCGCCAGCGTTGCCGCCTCATCCAAAGCCTCTATCACCTGCGCCCCCGCTTCCTCTAATACCGACGCGCTGCTCCCCTGCAAAATAATATCCACATCGCTACGCACCGGAGAATTGTTCAAAATCAAACCGCGCACCCGCCCCGGCGACACCCGCAGCCGCGTATCAACCAAATTAAACTGATTGAACGCGCCCGTCATGCGATCGCTAAACGCCTCCACATCCGTTCCCGGCACCAGCGTCAGCGTACTAGACCCTCGCAGCGCATTTTCACTCGTACTACTACCAAACAAAAACCCACCCGACGTACTAAACACATACGCCACCTCCGGCTGCTCAATCAACAGCGCATCCACCGCGCCCATCACCTGCCGATTCTCCGCCAGCGTCGTCCCCGGTGGAAACTGCACCCGCACAGTCGCTTGCCCGGTAGAAATACTCGGTAAAATCTCTTGCGGAATTTGGCCCACCATCAAATAGCTGCTGCCGCCAAACACAAGAAATGCGATCGCCACTACCAAAACCCGCCGTTTCAGCACCCAAACCAACAGCCCTGCATACTGCCGGCTCAACCCCTGCAACCGCCGGTCAAACTGCCGAATCAGCCATAAATTCTCCACCCCACTCGACCACCGCACCGCCAGCAGCCGAGAGGTCAGCGCCGGCACCACCGTCAGCGCTACAACCAGCGAAGCCCCTACCGCAAAGCTCACCGTCAGCACCAGCTCATTAAACAGCAGCGAAATAAAGCCCCCAATCAGCAAAAAAGGCAGCACCGCCACCAAGTTTGTCGTCGTAGAAGCAAACAGCGCAGACTCTAACGCTTTACTACTCACCTCAGCTTGATCAATAACAGCATTCTCAGACAGCTGAGCTTCTTCTGTTTGACTATCGCCAGCCCGAGCGCCGCCAGCCTGAATCTCTTTATCCCGGACGCCCGTCACAATACTCTCTAGCATCACAATGGCGTTATCCACCACAATTCCCACGCCCAGCGCCAGCCCGCCCAGGCTAAACACATTGAGCGACAGCCCAAACAGGCCCATCAGCAAAATCGCCACTAGCGTCGCCAGCGGAATCGCCAGCACAATAATGAACGTCTGCCTCAGCGAACCTAAAAACAACAGAACGGCCAATCCCGCTAACCCCGCACCCGTCAGCCCAGAAACCGCCACATTACGAATAGAATTTTGAATAAAAACAGACTCATCCAGCGTGGTATTTAGCACCAAATCGGCTGGCAGCAGGCCCGATTCTCTCAGTTCTGCCAGCTTCTGCTTCACCCCCTCAACCACCACAACCGTATTCGCCGCTGGCTGCTTTTGAACGCTCACCTTCACCGCAGGCTCACCGTTCAAATCCACAAAAATGCGCTGTTCTTCCGTACCATCAATCACCTCAGCAAAGTCTCGCAAATACACCTGCTGCAAGGCATCTGCATCCCCCACCTCAAAAATCAAATTACGAATCTCATCCGCATCCTCAAAGCGCCCCGCCACGCGGGTCAGCGGTTCACTCTCCGGCCCCAGCATCCGCCCCCCAGACGTATCCAAATTCCGCGCCGCCAGCGCATCTAAAACATCCGTCACACCCAGCCCCAACGCCTGTAACCTCGCCGGGTCCAAATTGATCTGAATCTCTTCTTGAACCCCGCCCGAAATGTCCACGCTGGCCACACCCGGCACAATCGTCAGCTCACGCGCCAGCTCCTGTTCAGCAAATACTCTCAGGTCTACCCCACGCAAAGCAGCAGACGTCAGCGCTGTCTCATAAACCGGCAGCTGAGACGGATCAAACTTAAACAACCGCGGCTGCCCAACCGTATCAGGCAAACTATCTCTCGATCGGTTTAGCGTAGCCGTCGCATCGTTTAGCGCCTGATCAATATCGCCCCCCGGCTGAAAGTAAAGGTCCAAACTAATCCGACCCTCACGCGTTTGAGACACCACCTGCACCACCCCTTCTGTTGCCGCCAGCGCCTCTTCTAGCGGCCGCGTAATTTCATCTACCGCAACCTCCGGGGAAACCCCTGGCGCATCAGCCCTCACCCCAATCCGCGGATAGGTAATAGAAGGCAACAGATCGACCGGAATTTGCTGCACAAAAAACAAACCCAACACAATTACAGCCACCGTCAGCACCAGCGTGGCAACATAGCGCCGAATCGCCACCGTACTCAGGCTAAAACTGCCTACCGACGCTCGCTCATACTCGCTTTCAGAAAATTTTGCTGAGGCTCCATTGGCCAAATGATTAGTGGCCAAATAATTGGTAGGCGAATGATTCGCTAGACCATCGGTTGCATCCTTCGCTGAACGACGATTCGAATCCTTAGGCTTTACCATTTAGGGCGTCTCCTGCGAATTCTCTGACGGTTCTCCAAAATCTTCAGACAAATCTTCTGAAGATTTTTCAGAAGATTCTTCTAAAGTCTCAGACAAAATGCTCAGCCGAACGGCCTGCCCAGAAGTCAGCGGGCGATCGCTCTCCACAATCAGAGCATCATCCGCCGACAGCCCCGAAAGAATCTCCACCCGGTCACCTTCGCGATCGCCCACTCGAACCGCACGCCCCACGGCCGCCGCCTGCTCCCCCTCACCTTCCACCACAAACACCGTACTCTCATCACCGCCTAGCCCCAGCGCACCAGCCGGCACAATCACCTGCGCTCCCTGCGCAGCCAGAAATCGCACCCGCGCCAATAGCCCACTGCCCACCCTGTTATTAGGATTTGGCAGCGTCACCACAACCGGCACCAGCCGCGAAGTCAAATCAGCAGCTGGCGTAATTTGAGTAATCCGTCCAGTCGTTTCGCCTGCCGCCGGCAAAGCATCAAACGCCACCTGTGCCCGCTGACCCAGCGCAATCTGAGCCAAATCCCGATCGGACACCTGCACCACAACCTCCAGCGTGCTCAAATCACCCAGCTCTAACAGCGTCGTACCAGACTCCACATAGTCGCCCACATCCACCTGACGAGAAAGCACCGTACCCGCCAGCGGCGATCGCACCTCAGCATAGGACAGCTGCTTCTGCGTTTGGCTCACCGTCGCCTGCTGCGCATCCACCCGGCTCTCCACCGCATCAGCCGCCTGCCGCCGCGCCTCTACCTGGGCCGCCGCCGAGCGCACCGCCTGCTGCGCATTCACCGCCAGCAGCTCAGCCGCCTCCGCCTCCTGCTGCGAAATCCCACCTTGAGCCGCCAGCTGTCTTAGCCGCTGCGCATCCACCTTGGCCTGCTCAAACGTCGCCTTTGCCTGCACCACCGCCGCCTGCGCATCTGTAACAGAAACCGCTGCTTCCGCCAGCTCTGCTCGCCTCGCTGCCAGCTCCGCGTCCGCTTCACCCACCGCTATCGTCTGCAAATCACCGTCCAGCTCAACCAGCAAATCTCCCTGCCGAGCAGAGTCACCTGATTCAACGGAAAGCGCCACGACCTCTCCGTCAATCTGCGATCGCAACGCCACTTGCTGCACCGGACGACTCGTCCCGGTATAAGCGAGCCCGCTTGCCAAAGCGCCCGTTTTCACGCGCACCGTCTGTACTGCAACCGGCCCATCACTGTCACGTTCAGGTCTGCCACCGCCAGCACCACCCGCCGGCTGAGCCTCACTTGGGAGCAATATCTGACAGCTAGATAGCAGCGGCAGCAGCCAGAGTAAAGAAAGCGTCTTGTACGGTCTATTCTTTTTACGAAAATCGAGGGTAGAGCGTTCTATTTTCAATGAATCAGCACCCAGAGCATTGCAAAATCAACCCAGTTCCACCGTATCAAAGCACAGCACGTTGATGTCATCTGTATTGACGCAAGCTTCTAGTCAAACAACTTTGAACAATTGCATTCAGGCTATGCGCATCTGTGTGTGCTTTTCATCTATCAAACGTCACCATTAACCTATGCACATCTTCACAGGCCAATTCTCATAGATCAAATATCGAGACGCAGCAGCAGACTGCTCTATGCGAACGAACAAACCTCTCTTCATACTCTTCATAGCCTGCAGTAGAGTCCCTCTCTTCGGCGGCGCGGCGCGTAGCGGCAGGATTTAAAGGCAAAAAAAAGGCGATCACATGCGATCGCCCCAAACCAAAACTGTCACCAATCGGTAAAACTCAATATCTGTCGCTTTTCTCCGCTAATAGGGCCACTTCCAATTCACAATCTCTTCTTTATCCATTCCATGCTCATGCGCATAGCTCACGCAGTTCATAATCTCATTCTTCATACGCTCTTTCACGTGCGCCGCCGCAGACCCTAACCGAGGCACCCGGTCAATCACATCAATCACCAAATTAAAGCGATCAATCTGATTGTTAATTGCCAGCTCTAGCGGCGTATTGATATTCCCTTTCTCCTTATAGCCGCGCACGTGAATCCGCTCCTGATTAGACCGGCGATATATCAGCTTATGAATCAGCCAGGGATAGCCATGGAAGTTAAAGATAACCGGCTTATCTGGCGTAAACAAAGAATCAAAATCTCGGTCCGACAGCCCGTGAGGATGCTCTCCTTCCGACACCAGCTTAAACAGATCCACAATATTCACAAAGCGAACCTTCAAATAAGGAAACTCCTCTCGCAAGATCGCCGTCGCCGCCAGCGACTCCATCGTTGGAATATCCCCGCAGCAGGCCATCACCACATCCGGCACATCCGGCTCCGTACCGCAGTCATCATTACTCGCCCAGTCCCAAATGCCAAGGCCCTTAGTACAGTGAGCGACCGCCTCATCCATCGTCAGATACTGCAAATGCTTCTGCTTATCAGCAACAATCACATTGATGTAGTCCACACTGCGAAAACAGTGGTCGGCCACCGATAGCAAACAGTTCGCATCGGGCGGGAAATAAATTCGCACAACATCCGGACTCTTATTGGTCACCAGGTCTACATAGCCCGGATCCTGATGGCTAAACCCGTTGTGGTCCTGCCGCCAAACCAACGAAGACAACAAAATATTCAACGAAGACACCGAGCGTCTCCAGGGCACATGATTCTTGCAAATATCCAACCACTTAGCATGCTGGTTAAACATCGAATCCACCACGTGCGCAAACGCCTCATACGTATGGAATAGCCCGTGGCGTCCCGTCAGCAAATAGCCTTCTAGCCACCCCTGAATCGTGTGCTCACTCAGCATTTCCATCACCCGACCATCGCGCGCTAGCTGCCCGCCGTCTTCATCTTCTGGGTAATAGTCAGCCATCCACACCTTCTTCGTCGCCTCATACACATCCTGCAATCGGTTAGAAGCGGTTTCATCGGGTCCCATCAAGCGGAAACTGTTCGGATTCTGGCGGAAAATATCACGCATCAGCTGACCGAGCACCTTAGTATTCTCATACTCTTCCACCCCATGCCTTTCCATCTGAATCTCATAGTCCTGGAATCGAGGCATGTTCAGCGCCCGGCGCAGCAGACCACCATTGGCATGCGGATTCGCGCTCATCCGGCGATCGCCAGTGGGTGCAAGTTCTTTTAGTTCAGGAATCAGAGTGCCATTTTCATCAAAGAGTTCTTCAGGCTTATAGCTCTTCATCCAGGTCTCTAGCCTGCGCAAGTGCTCTTCGTTATCGTGCATACCGCCCATCGGAACCTGGTGCGATCGCCAGAAATCTTCTACCTTCTTACCGTCCACCTCAGCGGGCCCAGTCCATCCTTTTGGCGTACGCAGCACAATCATCGGCCACTTCGGCCGCTCAACCTTACCGTTAATCCGCGCGTCCCGCTGAATCTCCTTAATCTTCAAAACGCACGCTTCCATCGTCTGCGCCATCTTCTTATGCATCTCAGCCGGATCTTTCCCCTCTACAAAGTAGGGCGTATATCCATAGCCGCGAAACAGATATTCCAGCTCTTCATGAGAGATTCTCGCCAAAATCGTCGGATTCGCAATCTTATAGCCGTTCAGGTTCAAAACAGGCAACACCGCACCGTCCCGAGCCGGGTTAATAAACTTATTAGAATGCCACGCCGTCGCCAGCGGCCCCGTCTCCGACTCACCGTCACCCACAACAACACAGGTAATCAGCTCAGGATTATCCAGAATAGAGCCATACGCGTGAGACACGCTATAGCCAAGCTCACCGCCCTCATGAATAGAGCCAGGCGTCTCAGGCGTCACATGACTACCAATATCGCCTGGGAAAGAGAACTGCTTAAAAAACCGCTTCATCCCTTCGGCATCTTCACTCTTATCAGGGTAAATCTCCGAGTAAGTCCCTTCTAGATACACTGGCCCCAAAACCCCCGGCGCACCGTGACCCGGACCCGCCATAAATATCATGTCCAGGTCGTACTTCTTAATTAGCCGATTGCAGTGTATGTAAGTAAAGCTTAAAGCAGGAGAAGCGCCCCAGTGCCCCAGCAACCTGTGCTTAACATGGCCCTTAACCAAAGACTCTTTTAACAGAGGATTATCGCGTAGATAAATCATCCCTACGGCCAGATAATGACAGGCGCGCCAGTAGGCATCTATTTTTTGCAACGCCTCTTCAGAGAGCGGTGCACTGCTCAAAGAAGCAGTAAGGTCAGAAGACTGTGACGAAACGATAGCAGTCATTAAAGGGTCTCCAAAGGTCTAGGGCGGCAGCCTACATCGGCATCAAAAGGCAAAAATAAAAGCAGCTTGAGCAACGCTTTCAAGCCAGCCAGGAACAATCTCAAACAGCCTTATCAAGAAGCCATTACAAACTGTTGCCTTCAAACATCTTGTCTTGCAGCAATGCTAGCTAGGTTTTCTAGGTATTAGTCATCTTTGTTTTTTACTCAGACTATAGAGATTTGTCTAGAGCTATACCAATAGCTGGTAGAAGTGTATGCATAGAGCACTGGGTTTACTGTATTTTGAAATACGTACGAGAAAACTAGCGTATTGAAGGCTGCACCATGAAGACTGCTTTTTTCAGCGCAAAACCTTACGACAAAGCGTCCTTCATCACAGCGAACCAGACCTACCATCACGATCTGACGTTTCTAGAAACTCGCCTCACCTCAAAAACCACAGCGCTCGCCGCTGGCTTTCCAGCCGTATGCGTATTTATTAACGACGAGCTAGACGCCAAAACCCTGCATCAGCTAGCTGAAAATGGCACGACAACGATTGCGCTACGCTGCGCCGGATTTAACAACGTAGATTTAGAGGTTGCGAAAGAGCTAGGGCTAAAAGTAGTCCGGGTTCCCGCCTACTCACCCTACGCGGTAGCAGAGCATGCGGCAGGTCTCGTCATGATGCTAAACCGTAAGCTCTACAAAGCCTACAACCGAGTCCGAGAAGACAACTTTGCGCTGAATGGTCTGCTAGGCTTCGATCTGCACAACAAAACAGTAGGCATTGTAGGTACAGGGAAAATTGGTGAATGCTTTGCGCGCATTATGAATGGATTTGGCTGCAAGCTACTAGCCTACGACATACGAGAGAATCAGGCGCTAACAGAAATAGGCACTCAGTACGTAGACCTATCAGATTTGCTAGGTAACGCCGACGTCATTTCTCTACACTGCCCGCTGCTGCCTGACACCCACCATATGATCAATGCCAACAGCATTGCGCAGCTAAAGCCAGGTGCGATGCTAATCAACACTAGCCGAGGCGGCTTGATCGATACCAAAGCTGCCATCAACGGCCTCAAGTCTGGTCAAATCGGCTACCTGGGCATTGACGTCTATGAAGATGAAGGCAGCCTCTTCTTTCAAGATCTCTCCGACACCATTATTCAAGACGATAAGTTTCAGCTATTACAGTCTTTCCCTAACGTTGTCATTACCGCGCACCAGGCTTTTTTCACCAGAGAAGCACTCAATAATATTGCTAACACAACCCTCATGAACATCAGTGACATTGAAAGCAGCAGGGACTGTAAAAACCAGCTGCAGTAGCGGCAAAAGGCTTAAGAAGCTGAAGGCTTGAGGAGCTGAAGACGTGAGAAGCTGAAGACGTGAGAAGCTGAAGACGTGAGAAGCTCAAGGATTAGGAAGCTATGGAGCTAAATAAGTAATTGGTCATCCATATCGGTTCAATAGTCGAGCCATTTTAAGCACTCGATTGTTAAACGAGTCACGACAAAGCAGTTGAAGGGAATTATATGGAGGCTGATTATGTTATTTAGCGCATGCACCTTCTCTCATCCCGGCTGTATCTAAAGGCTTTCGCATTTCTGGTTTTCTGTGCACTTACTGAATCATTCGGATACCAGTGGACAAGGCCCGCTGTTGCTCAAAGCATTCGCGCGGATACCGCTCTCTCTTCAGAAGTCACAACATCCGACAACCAAAACTTTACGATAACAGCAGGCCAGCAGCGAGGCAGCAATCTGTTTCATAGCTTTTCGGATTTCTCAATTCCCTCGGGCGGCAGCGCTTACTTCAACAATTTAGCAGACATCTCCAACATCTTTAGCCGAGTCACTGGCACCTCACCCTCACTGATCGAAGGCACCCTCAAAGCCAATGGCACCGCCAATCTATTTCTACTCAACCCCCAGGGCATCATCTTCGCGGAGCAGGCCAACCTGAGTATTGGCGGCGCTTTTATCGGCTCTACAGCGCAATCGCTGCGCTTCGCAGATGGCACGCTGTTCGATACCGCAGCACCTGCACCACTGCTCACAGTGAGCGCACCCACAGGCCTACAGCTAGGCACAGACGCTAACCCAATTCGTATCAACGGTTCAGGCTATCAGCTGGTACAGGGACTAGATCTATCGATGACAGCAGTTAGCAACACAAACCTGCAAACAAATGCAGGTAACACGCTCGCGCTAGTAGGAAGAGGCCTTTTTCTAAACGATGCCCACCTATCAACAGACGGTGGGCATATCGAACTAGGCAGCGTCGATTCTGGCCACGTTCAGTTCTCTTCTAACCCTGACACGCCTTCCATCTGGGCATTTAACTACGACCAGGCCAACAGCTTTGAAGACATTCAGCTATCGAACTCACTGGTCGAAGGCATTGGCAGCCAAAGCGGACAAATTCATCTGCAAGGAAATGACATTTCGCTAGAAAGAGATTCAATGCTGTTCGTACAGAATCAAGGCCTGCAACCCTTTGGTGATATTGCAGTGGACTCAACCGGAACACTCACCATTCAAGGCTTGAACATCTCAGCACTTGCCGGGCTTGGCACAGTCGGCAGCAGCATAACAACAGAAAGTCTGCTTGGATACAGTGGCGATATTACCGTCACCGCCAGGAGACTAGACATGACCGATGGCGGTGGGTTGTTCTCACGCAGCGTCGCGGCACCAGGCGGAAACATCTCCGTCGTAGCCAACGAAGCGGTTGAAGTAACCCCTTCTGCGCTGTTCACAGCAAATATAGACTCTACTACAGTAGGGCCTTTTAGCGCTGGAAACGTCACCATAGAAACCGATCGCTTAAGCATATCAGGCGGTTCTAAGGTTTCATCAATCACCTACGGCCTCGGCAACAGCGGCAACGTTACTATTAACAACGCAGTCTCTGTCGACGTAAGCGGCACTCAGGCATTCTCTCGAATACCCAGCTTAATTGGCGCTAGCTCTCTCAATCGCGGTCATGCGGGAGATGTTACGATCAACACACAGCGTTTGGCACTTAGCGCAGGCGGCAGGGTAGATTCTTCTGCGGCGGCTTCTGGCGATGCTGGCAACGTCACTATTATTGCAACAGAATCAGTGACCGTGCAAGGTGAAAGCCCAGACGGTGCTGACCATAGTCTCATCGCCTCTAGCGCAGATATTATCGGTAATGAGCTATTGCGCACACAACTAGGACTGCCCTCTGCACCTGAAGGCGATGCGGGTAGCGTGACGATTAAAACCCCTGTGTTGGAGGTGAGCGATCGCGCAGAAATCGCCGTTAGAAATAGAGGGACTGGCTCGGGCGGCACCCTGCGGCTGACCGCTGACACCATAGCCCTCAACAACGCAGCCAGGCTAAGCGCAGCGACTTTCTCAGGCAACGGTGGCAATATTAGTGTGCGATCGCACACAGCCCTCATCAGCCGCAACCAAAGTAGAATTTCTGCTGAATCTGGAGGAACTGGCAACGGCGGCAATATCAGCATCAAAACACCGTTTCTGCTGGCATTAGAAAACAGTGATATTGTGGCAGATGCGTCTAGAGGCCAAGGTGGCAACGTCACGATTACCGCACAGAGCATCTTAGGCACGCAGTTTCGAGAGCAGACCACTTCACAGAGCGACATCACAGCCAGCTCTGAGTTTGGGTTAAGCGGCGTAGTCAATATCGAGCGGTTAGAGACTAATCCAGGCACAGAAACCGTCGAACTGCCTGACAACGTAGCAGACATCAGTGAGCAAATAGTCACCAGCTGCGTGCCGACACAGACCAGTCAATTTGTAGCGACCGGCAGAGGCGGACTGCCTATCAGCCCACAGCAGCAAATACAAAACGGTCGGCTTTGGCAAGATACTAGAGCGATCGCACCATCAGCAATTGCATCATCACAGCCAAACAACGTCGCCAGCACTCTCACCAGCGCTCTTGATAGAACTTTTGTAGCTGAACGCAACAGCCCACATCATGAGCCCAGTAACGCAGCCCGTAACGCAATTAATGAAGCCACCAGCTGGACACTCAGCGATGAAGGCAAGATTCATCTCATCGCGCAGGTAGACAACACCAGTGAAGCGCACCAAATGCCAGACCAAATGACAGAAAGCTGCCTTAGCCACGTGTTATCCCTTATGCCCGCTCCCGACTCGACTCTCAATGAAAAACTGAATCCTTCGCTGACGCATCAGGCCCAACATCCCGCTAATAACAAGCGTCTCTCCTAACATCTCAGCCAGCTCTTCAAAAGCCGTTCGAATCGAATCCACCTGATAAAACTGCCACTGCCCAAACAGCTGATACCAGTAGGGCTGCTGAACGTAAACCCGAAATAGATCCAACCCAAAACCACCCGCTACAAAAGTAACAATTCCAATTCCAATTGACCGCATCGCCTTAGGACTCAAGCGCCAAAGGCGTAGCAGAACGCGGCGAAACAAAATAGGAACAGCCAACCCCAAAGACAAATAAATACCCTTCCACAGCTGATGCTGGCCAAACAAGATATTGAACTTAAACAGCTCATCCATCGACGCGTAAAAAAATAAAAGCGCCGTAAACACCAGCAGATTTCGAGAAGGTGGTACCTGTAGATTTTGAGAGGGTGGGCTGGGGTAAGTGCAATACATCCAAAAGGGAATCGCCCCCATCAGAAACAATTGGATTGCCTGAAACCAGGACGGCAGAGTTCTATACCCATTTACATCTAGCAGAGGAAAAGGCTCACCACCGTTCAGATGGACTGACACGGCATAGAGCGTAACCAAAAGAACTTCAAAACTAACAATCAGAGGCAACCAGAGGAGCTTACGAATCGTCAACGCCATAGAGACTGCTAGGAATAGAGATCAGCTTCAGGCGTCAGTATGGCTCAATTATCTTCTGAATGCATACCCTCTGGATGCATGCCCTCTAAATGCATACCTTTTGAATGCATAGACCTCATACGTGCAGCTATGCAGAAATTACTATGCAGAATTACCTTCACACCAGTCATTTTGGACCATCACCATAACTTTTTCCAAAGTTTGCATACACCGGTCTGATGACGATTGTTCTTGTTTAAGAACGACAGCTAACACCGTAATACGGCCTGAGACTTTCTTAAACGGCTATAAAAAGTAACCGTAATATTACGTAGAAAGCAACGGATGACTGACAGGTCACCACGGACAATTAGTTATGGTTGCTCGCTTCTAACACGACAGGCAGTCTCTTTGGCCATGCAACAGCAATATTTCTAAGCAGTATAAAAAATAGCGCCGTAGGTAGGGTCCCAAAAAGCAACGGGTAGTATATTATTGGGAAGTATTTTCAATAAATGTAAATTGAGCTAACGATGCTCGACTTGTAAACAATCCTGGTATGAAACCCTCTTTCTGCGCGATCGCTAGCCAACAAATCGGCGAAGACCTCATCGGTACAGCAGGTCATTATCAAACCTATGTTCTGATCGAGTGCCCCATGCCTTGGGCTGCGAAAGCTTTCAATTCTAAATGCGTACCCCCCACGCTGCGCAAATACATCAAAGACATAAAGTCCAAACAGTCAGTTCAAGTCCTCGCTATCGACCGAGGCTTGCGCGCGTCAGCGGTCTCTTCAGACAAGATGACGCTGATGGTATACGAAAGAACAGTCCCTTCAGACGTGACATTATCTGGCAGTGAGCCTTCCATCCGTAAACCGATAAACGGCTATCGGGGCTACGAGTTTCAGCTTGACGATCTAACCCAGGTAGCTGACTGCCTGGAAGCCTATTGGCAGGGCGATCGCATCGGTCAATCCATTACCCAGCAAGACATTCTGGTCTGCACCCACGGTATGAGAGACAAATGCTGCGCTCGCTTTGGCCAGCCCTTCTTTAGAGACGCGAGTCGCAGCGCCAAGCGAGGCGAGCTGCCCAACACCCGCGTTTGGAAAGTTAGTCACATCGGCGGGCATCGATTCGCCCCCACAGCCATTTCCATGCCAGACGGTCGCTACTACGGTCGGCTAACGCTCGCAATCCTAAAGTCAGTGGTGACACGCAGCGGGCCAGTCAGTCAAACGAAGGCTGCATACCGCGGGTGGGGACTACTGCCTGTCCCCCTTCAGGTACTAGAGCAACAGCTGTTACTCAAACACGGCTGGTCATGGTTTGACCACAAAGTAAGCTACCAGATACTCACAGACAGCGCTCAAGAACAATGCGAACAGTCTGCGGTAAAAACCTTGCGCGAGCTGTCAGTAGAGATCTGTGTACTACCCGCAGCAAAGCAATCAATAGGCCAACCCGAGAGTCGATTAAAAGAGAGTAAAGACGCTCAGCAGACAATTACCTACCGGGCCAAGCTAATTCAAGATCCTCAAAAAACAGTCTGCACCAAAGCCTCTTGCAGCAGCGCAGTCGCTGTACCTGTTGTAAAATACACGGTTGCTGACTGTGTACAGGTAGACGCCGTAGAGGCTACCGCAGAAATTACAGAGGCTACCGCAGAAATTACAGAGACTACCGTAGAAGTTACAGAGCCTGCTGAAGTAGTCAGCGCTACTCAAAAACAAGTCCTAAGCAACCGGCAGCTTAGGCGGTAGAACTGTAAGCGCAGCTAAAAACGTATAGCTCAAGGCAAAATAGGTTTCAAAACGGGCAACATGCTCAAACCGGCAGGTCCGATACCAGTTTTGCCAGCAAACAATCACAGCCAACTTCAAAAGCGCAACTGAAAATACCAGCGCGGTGAATAGCGAGAGCCAGCCGATAGCCCAAAGAGAGGCAACCAGTGCGATCGCCACGCCATGATAGATAAAGCCCGGTTGCAAAGAACTTGTCTTCTTCTTCCTCAGCTTGACGCTGAAAACCGCACTGGCAAAAAACAAGCTATTCAAAGCCCACATTCCCAGTGCCTGACTGGTCATCTCGCCTGTCGTAGCACCGTAAACAAACAGCGTAGACAAACAGATCGCAACAAACATCACAATCTCATTAGCAACAGCCTTATGCCTGTGCTGAAAAACAGACAGCACATCCAGCCCTAGCGCCACCACACCCGCGCTAATAATCCACCACAAAACCGGATGCCGAAAAGACAGCCAAAGTGCGATCGCCAGAGCAGCCCCACCATATACACCCGCCCAAACCAAATACCGGGGTCGCCAGCGCCGCCGCCGCTTGATCTGCACAATCACCGGATGCTCAGCCTGTAATCCTAAAAAAGCAGCCAGGCAGGCCCACGAAGTATCACCGTTCCAGGCTTGAGCCACCGAAGCGCCCGTCAGCACAGCGCCCAGCAACACCAGCAGCACACCATGCTCAGGCGAAAACGTCGGCTGATACCAGCGCTTCTTATAAGGACTGTTTTCAGGCGGCAGCGCAGAAACACCTGGCAAAGAGTTTGCAGTTGAAGAGTTGGCAGTCAAAGAGTTGACGGTCATAGAGGAAGCAATAGAAATAGATTTAACTGGCTCACACACCGATAGCTAACATCACAGCCGACAGATCAAAGCACGCCCACTAAAAAAGCTGATCTTCAACATCTGTTTCAATCGTGCAGTCAGAAACAGCATAAGCAACACACAGCAGGCCATACCCTTGGCTCAGCTGATCGTCATCCAAAAAAGACTGGTCGGACTGATCGACCTCTCCCGCTAAAATCTTGCACGCACAGGTACAGCAGGCACCGGCCCGACAGGAGAACGGCAAATCTAACCCTTCTTCTTCTGCCGCGTCCAAAATATATTCATCTTGAGGCACTACAATCGTCCGATCTAGGCCCTGACGCTCATTAACTAGCCTGATGCTAAAAGTCTTTTCCACCGGAATGCGTACTCCTCAAGCAAATAAACAAAAAAGCAGAACCCGTAGAGACGCCTCAATCATCTTGCTGCCTGACTCAAGGCCCTAAAGATGCTATTGCGATCGCCCGCTACAAGCTCTGCCGATTCCCCAAATTATTCCTACAGGCTCATAGCTTGCTTAATCTGAGCCGTCCACTGTTCAATCCGCTCCGCAGACTTTTCAGACTCATTATCATCATCTAGAGCCAGCCCACAGAACTTATTACCATCTCTAATCGCCAAAGACTCAGTGTGGTCATAGCCCTCAGCAGACCACTGACCGACAGTTTTACCGCCCAGCCCAGAAATCTTTTCTTCTAGCTGACCCATGGCATCCATAAAGTTCTCAGAATAGCCAACCTGGTCACCGGTACCAAAGTAGGCAACGGTTTTCCCACTAAAGTCAACATCGTCTAAATCTTCAAACACAGCTTCCCAGTCATCCTGAAGATCACCAATATTCCAGGTTGGGCAAGCAATGATCAAATAGTCGTATTCGGACAGGCTGCTCGCTTCTGCATCGGCAATATCCTGCAAATCCACAACAGAGTCACCACCTAGCGCCGCCTGTACTTGCTCGGCAGCATCAGCTGTCTTGCCAGTTGTCGAGCCATAAAACAAACCTACTTTAGCCATAGCTTTTCTTACAAACCCATTATCGGGAATTAAAATCATCAATAAATACTATACATCAACTTATTGGCAACCAGTCTCTTTAAATTCCAAGACTTAAAATAGCCGTAACATTTTTCTTCAGCTTGAAAATGCTTCTTCAATCGGAGTTATGTAAGGCTACATAAGCACACAAAAATTAGACATGATCCGCTGTCTAGAGCTTCTTCTTAAAAAATGAAGACGCAAAAAATGCAGAGTGATACAGCTCAGCTATTGATACTAAATCTCTATAGACCAGTTCTATAGACCAGTTTCTCCGGATATCCAGTCTGCAAGATATTCTAAAGAGCCATACTCTGAACAGCTGTGCTTTAAAAGAGACGTAACGTCTAAGCGATCGCAAATACTACGTCATCTTCCAGGTCATTTCATCGCCTGCTCTTAAAGGTACAAGTCCAGAGTCTGTAAAGGGCACCTCTTCAGGAACGCGCCAGGCCATCTTAGTCAGCGTAATCTGTTCGGTATTACGCGGCAGCTGATAAAAATCTGGCCCATAAAAGCTCGCAAACCCCTCTAATTTATCTAACGCATCAGCACGCTCAAAGACCTCTGCATACAGCTCAATAGCATGCAAAGCTGAAAAGCAGCCCGCACAGCCGCAAGCACTCTCTTTGCTATTGCGAGTATGCGGGGCACTATCGGTCCCCAAAAAAAACTTAGAATTACCAGAAGTTGCCGCCTTCAAAAGCGCCTGCCGGTGTCTCTCTCGCTTCAATATAGGAAGACAATAAAAATGAGGGCGAATGCCGCCTTGAAATAGCGCATTACGATTAAACAACAGATGCTGTGGCGTGATGGTTGCCGCCATATTGTCACCGGTTAGAACAAAAGCCACCGCGTCTGCGGTCGTCACATGCTCCATCACTATTTTCAGCTGAGGAAACCGCTCTCTCAGCGGGATTAGCTGTTGTTCTATAAAAACTTTCTCACGGTCGAAAATATCCACATCCCGATCGGTCACTTCACCGTGCAACAGTAGCGGCATATTCACCTGCTGCATAGCCTCAAAGACGGCATCACACTTACGGATATCAGTCACGCCAAACTCTGAGTTAGTCGTCGCACCGGCTGGATAATATTTTACGGCTTTAACAAACCCAGCTTTTTGGGCCGAAAAAATATCTTCTGGGCAGGTGTTATCAGTTAGGTAGAGCGTCATCAGCGGCTCAAATGACTGACCGGCTGGAATGGCTGCAAGAATGCGGTCGCGATAGGCGATCGCATCTGCCAAAGAGCGCACAGGAGGCTTCAAATTCGGCATAACAATCGCCCGCGCAAACTGACGCACCGTATGCGGTAAAACGGCCTTCAACGCCTCGCCATCGCGCAAGTGTAAATGCCAGTCATCGGGTCGAGTCAAAGTGAGTTCTTGCATCTGCCAATCATAAACAGAAGCAAGAACCTCTAAGCGACGAAAAATACCAAACTTAATTCTTGGCTACGTTTCCCAAATTGCTCTGACGCGCAAGCCTACCTGTTCTATTCCTCACCTTCGCTTTCAGCTTTCCATTTCTACAGAGCCTATTCCTATAGGACAAGCCCGTAACAACAGCACCTGGTAACAGATCTAACAGCAGGTAGAGGAAAATCAGGAGCACTCACGGTTAAATGCAAAACATCAGCGTTCAGCCCCACAAAGTGTTCACCTGTCAGACCACCTGCAAGTCATTATGAGCAACCAGTCGTTCGGAACAGCTAGCAGAAGCGATACTGCTAAATGGATTGAGGCCCTAGCCCGATTTGGCTATGCGGCCAAGGGCACCATCTACGCCTTAGTCGGTATACTCGCTGTGCAGGCAGCCTTCAACTGGGGCGGCAAAGTTACAGGCACCACGGGCGCGTTCGAAACGATTGCCAATCAGCCTTTCGGTAAAGTGATGCTGTTCTTAATTGCCGTTGGCTTAGTGGGGTACGTCATTTGGCGGGCTGTAGCAGCTATCTTTGATCCCGAGCATGACGAAAACGGCGCTAAAAACGTCCTTCGCCGCCTGTCTTATGCAGTTAGTGCCCTGGTGTATGGCAGCTTAGCGATCGCCGCCTTCCGAATCGCGTTGAGCAGCGACTCATCTTCCGGCAGCAGCGGCGGCTCTAATCAACAAACGGCCGCCCTACTCTCTCAGCCCTTCGGTCGCTGGCTAGTTGGCTTAGTCGCAGCTAGCGCCGTTGCCTACGGTTTCTACTGCATTTACCGAGGCATTAAGACCAAGTTTCGTAAAAAGCTAAAGCTATCTGAAATGAGTCAGACAGAAGAAAGTTGGGCCATTCGCATTGGGCGATTTGGGCTAATCAGCAAAGGAATTGTCTCTACAATTGTGGGTTACTTTTTCGCTCAGGCAGCCCGCTCTTCTGACGCCAGCGAGGCAAAAAACACAGCCGGTGCACTACAGGTCATTCAACAGCAGCCCTTCGGCGCAGTTCTAATGGGCATTATTGCATTTGGCATGCTGGCCTACGGCCTTCATCTCATCATTCAGGCACGCTACCGACGTATCTCTCCCGAACAATAGCAGCCAGCCAAAAGCTAGCCAGCCAGAAGTTCCAGAAGTTGTAAAACAAAGAGAAGGGCAAAGAGATTTAAAAAATACAACACCACAGGCTCTACTGTGGTGTTGTATTTTTTAGTTTCTATTTCTTAATTCCTATTTACTCCCAGCCAACTCTATCCATCAGCTGCACTGCTTCGGCCTGATTCTCGCCGTAGGTAGAGACATTAACACTGTCATCTTCAAACTCACCAAAACTGGCTACAGCAGTTGCAAGCTCAGCGTCTTCATCCACTGGATATTCGTTGTTCCCCTTCGCAAAAAACTCTTGCGCCTCAGGGCCCGACAAATATTCTAAAAACTGTTGAGCCGCGTCTGGGTTAGGGGCCGTTGAAACAACACCTGCGCCACTGATATTAACGTGAGTCCCTCTGTCTTCTTGGTTGGGGAAGAAGACACCTATCTTCTCAAAAATGGCCTGCTTAGCAGGATCTTCGTCTTCTAGATAGCGGGGGAGATAGTATGTGTTTGCGATCGCAATACTACCGAGTCCGGCAGCTACCGCCTCAATCTGTGCCCGGTCGTTACCCTCCGGCGGACGAGCAAAATTACGAACAAAGCCTTCAGCCCACTCTTCAGTCGCCTCTACACCGTTCGCTTCAATCAAAGAAGCGACCAAAGATTGATTGTAGATATTGCTTGAAGAACGAATCAAAATTTCACCGCGCCAGCGAGGATCCGCAAGCGCTTCATAGGTAGATAGCTCTGAAGGATCGACCGTATCTTTGTTGTACATAATCACCCGGGCCCGCTTAGAAAAGCCAAACCACTTGCCCTCTGGGTGTCTCAGGTATTCAGGAATATTATTAGTCAGCACCGTAGACGTGATAGGTGCAAATATGCCTGCTTGATCAGCGCGCCACAGCATTCCCGCATCAACCGTCATAAAGACATCCGCTGGGCTATTAGCACCCTCAGTCTCTAGCCGAGCCAGTAGCTCATCGGCTTTACCCTCTAGCAAATTAACTCGAATACCCGTGAGATCGGTAAACGTCTCATAGAGGGCGTCATCGGTATTGTAGTGGCGAGACGAATAAAGGTTGACTTCACCGGTTTGAGCCTTGGCCCGTCGAGGGCGAAATATCTGAGTCGCAGCAAACGCAGCTGTCGCAGCCGTACCCCGAACTATCAGTGAGCGTCTTGAAAGCTTCATAGCGTAATATCCTTAGCGGTCTAATCAAAATGCAAAGTAAGAGTATATTACTACTAATGAGAGTTATTCTTACAAAAACAATCAACAAAAGCTCAAAATGCTATAAATATCAAGGCAAACCATATATCCAACAAATATTACACCCCTACTTATTGAAAATGAATAAGCTTAAGATTAGGCACAATTTCTTGAAGTCAATGTCAATCACAGCTTGAACTCACGTGCAATCACAAAGACAAAAACAAAGCTAACTAAATCGGCAGGTTAGGTAGCAAAACATACGCTCACCGCGAGTGTTTCGATATCAAACGAATGAGACTCTATTTCAAATAGCCTTTATTTATAAAACTCTATTTACACCAAATGCCATCTCGATCTCAGTTGAGCTCTACAAACAGCAAAGGCTTCAACTAATCCTATCAGATATTCTGAGCATTATTGGTGAGATCACTTCTCAATTGCTATTACTATAAATAATATAGTGATACAAGACTAAAAGAAGAATGATGTGAAAACGCCACCCCGACAGCCTTTATCCTCTAGCTCTTTTGAAAAGCCTTCTAGCTACCCTCCTGAGGTCTCTAGAAGGCTACGCCAAGTTCAAAAGCAGGCAAAGAAGAGTTCAGAGCTTCCTGCCTCACCAAAACTTCCCACACCAAAAGAAGTTGGGCAAGAGCGGAGTTGGAGTGAGGGGCAAGGGCTAATCAGCCTAAACCCCTTCTTCTGGAAGCTATGTCTGCTGTCCTTCTGCCTGCACACGGCACTTTTTGGATTGCCATGGCCACAGGTAAGTCTACAAAGATCGCTCAAAAAAGAAGAAGTCTCGCAAGCAGAAAGCGATCGCCTCAGCGACGAAGCCTTAGCACTCAACCAACCCCTATCTATTTCTACGGTTAGCCTCCCTGCAGCTAGCCGCTCACCAAACAATTCACAGCAAAACTCACAGAAAGAAAACCTGCCTACAGCAGTAACAGAATCAATAACAGAAATAGACCCGCCTCAGACAATTCAACCGACTCAAGCAGTCGTTCAACCAGAGCAGCCACCTCAAGTCATTGACCAACCAATTGAAAAACCTGCTAACAAACCCGCTGAACAGCCTCCTCAACTTCCAGAGACACCTACTGACTCCGCATCTCTACAGCTTTCTGATCTATCGGAACCGGCTGTAGCTGAAGAGGCACTATCGACGGCTGCACTCAGCTCTCCATTAGGAAATGAAGCAGACTACGGACAAGTCATGCCCTTAAGCGAGGAGTTTCCTCATTTAGCAGGGGCTCAATCTGGTTGCTACGGCTTAGCAGGCTGCCATCAGCTAGCGGGCAACTACCGTCAGGCAGCGCAACAGTTAATAGACCAGATGGAAGCGCAAGGCTATCAGCTCAACGAACGCGATGATATTGAAGACACTGGTCACCGAGTCTTTGAAGTTATTGCCCCTAACGAGCCTGAAAAAATCTATTATCTCAACGTGTTTTCACCAGACGTGGGCAGCACAGTGTACGTTGTTACGACAGACATTTTGAACCTAGAGCAGTTGCAGCAGTTGACTCTTAACTAGCACGCTGCCCTCAGATTTATAGTTAACCCTCAGATTTATAGTTAAGAGGTCACACAGCGAAAAGTCAGGCAGCGAGAAGTCACACGACTAAAATTCACACAGCCCAAATTCACACAGCCCAGATCCATAGCTTTAATTTGCAAATGCGATGTATGGGTAGGGATCAACCACTAAACCTCAAAAATCGGGAAAAATTAGCCGGATACAAGGAATCAATGCACAGGGCATAAATAAGTTCCGGATGCAGCATCTGTTGACAGTATTCGGGAGTAAGTCACTCAATGATGTTTACTCAGCAAAATTAGCTGTTTTTTCACCAAAACGTCATCTATAAAAGAACTCTGAAAATCGAGATTGAACCTGATTACATCTGCAAAAAGCCTCAATGCACAAGACCTTAATCAGCTCAGCATATCTGGTTACGTTCTCGTGAGTGGTCGCTAGACCCTCGCCATCCAAAGCAGCCATCCGCCGTCTCCTATTGTTCCCCAGTGAAAAATAGGCCTTTTTGTTGCGGCTAGCGGTTTTTATTCGTCCGAGCCAAATTGATTTGGCTTCTCTCACGACCGAATATGCCATCGCATCCACCAATCAATAAGACGGCTTAACAATGGCTAAATCAGGACGGCAGCAGAATGAGGCAGCAGAAAGCAGGTCACAGAATCTCTAGATACAACACCAGTCTTTTACGGTAAAAGAGAAAACCATGCTGAACAATGCATTTGAACAAGAAGTTCTTAAACTCACTAACGAATTTCGCCGCAAGAACGGCTTGAAACCACTTGTTCTAGATCAAAGTCTGGAAAAAGCGGCAGATAGACACTCTCAGGCTATGGCAAAAGAAGACTTCTTTAGTCATACCGGAAAGCAAGGAGAGAGCCCATCTGACAGGGCGAAGTCCGCTGGATACGAATCTGGATTTGTTGGCGAAAATATTGCGGCTGGCTATGGAACACCTGAGTTAGTTGTTCAGGGCTGGATCGACAGTCCAGGCCACCGAGCCAATCTATTAAATTCCAGCTACAACGAGATTGGCTTAGGCTATTACTTTCAACAAAACGACACTGGCAATGTCAACTACGGCAGCTACTGGACCCAGGTATTTGGCAAAGGAACCATCGAGAAACCGACGCCTTCTCCCACGCCTTCACCGTCACCTTCGCCAAAGCCAACACCCACACCAAGCGAGCCTAAACCAACACCTTCACCTTCGCCTACCCCCGCACCCACCTTCGACAACCGCTCAGTCATTAAAGGAACAGGTGGCGCTGACAAGTTAATAGGGGGCAATGCTGCTCAAAGTCTATATGGCAGACGAGGAGATGATGTTATACAAGCAAAAGGTGGTAATGATAAAGTCGCTGGCGGCAGTGGCAATGATCGCCTTTTTGGAGAGGCAGGCAATGACCGCCTAATGGGTGGCAGCGGTAAAGACTTGCTTCAGGGCGCTGCGCAAAACGCAATCAACGAAAAAGATGTTCTAACTGGCGGTGGGGGCAGCGATCGCTTAATTCTTGGCTACAAAACCGGTGCCGATTACTCCGACGGAAAAGCGTCCTCCGCGGGTCTTAACGACTATGCGCTTATTACCGATTTCAGACAGCGAGCTGGAGACGTCATTCAACTGAGTGCAAAGCACAGCTACCGACTAGGCGCAGCGCCCAAAGGCGTAGAAGGCGGTCAGGCACTGTTTATCGATAGTCCTAACGGCCAGTCAGACGAGCTGATTGCGGTCATCAAAAGAGGTCAAAATCTGCAGCTCAACAGCAGTGCGTTTGAGTTTGTGTAAGCGATCGCATTCACAAATCCAAGATATGGCTGATATAGCTATCGCCGAGCGCATTCGGCGATAGCTAACCACGCACCGGTTAATTGACCTCTGCCAGCTCAACCCGTCAAGTCGTACGTAGGTTGTAGCCTTTCGTAAGTATCTTGAGCTGCAAGTGTCTTAAGCAACGCTTCAAAAGCTACGTTTGCAGCCTCTTGGCTCTCTCCAGAGTTTAGCCAGATATTTTGGAGCGTTGTTCGTTTTGTTGTACAGCAGTGCGGTGTGCCAGAGAGTATCACCGCACTAAGCTTTACTAAGCTTTATTCCGACGCCCTAGCCGCACTTCAACAGGCTTTGAATGTCAGCCCCAATCCTGTTGAAGAAAACTTATTCTCTTAATTTTACGCTCATAGAATCACAGGACATTCTTTCCAGCAACGCTACGAAGCCTGCTTAAGCCTCAAGAAAAAAGCTCACTACGTAGGGCCACGTAGTGAGCTTTTTTAACGATTGATTGAAAGAGCAACTAGCCAGAAGTCAAACGGTAGGCACCGCGCTCACCTTTGTACCATTCGCCAGCGCGAACGCCACCAGACAGAATGTTGGAGATTCGGTTGCGAGCTTTTAGATACTGATTCTTAGGCATGTTGTCCTTAAACAGGCCAGACATAACTTCTGCAATCTTAAAGTCCTTATCTGGCTGCGTTGCAAGAATCATCTGTACAGCCTCGGGCATAGGCTGATCTTTGACGCCAGGAAGCGTGTACTTTTGCCAATCAGCAGCCCGACCATCTTTTTTCTTCGTCTTCTTCTTAGCAGTTGTCTTGCTCTTAGCCGTAGATTTAGTCGTCGAAGCGGACTTCTTAGCCGTTGACGTCTTTGCTGAGGCGATTGCTTTCTCAGCAACAGATGCCGCAGCTGTCGTGTCAGAGGATCCGTCGAACATGGAGATGACGGCACGAATAGCTTCCTTCTTCTCCTTCATTGCTTCTAACTGTGCAGCAATTTCAGCTTCTTGAGATTCTATATCTGCGGCGATCGCTTCAAGTTGAGGCATTACAGTATCGGACATATGCGTTTTTTTCAAATATGCTTACAGACAACAATGTTATCCTAATATTCTCTTTTTGATCTACTTTTTTTCAAAAAAACAAACGACAGAAGATACAGGCAATACTTTATCTCTCATCATTACATTTAGTAGATTCTAGGATTAATAGAACTTTCATTGTTTCTCTCAATACACAAACTAATGCACAACCAGAAATAAAGTAAGGTGGTTTTATCGAATATTGCCACAGGTCGGCATCATATCAACATCGGGGTAGAAAAAGCTAGTAAATAGCCTTTTATGGCCCAATTCAGCGACACAGTGTAGCTTTACATCTTCAAATTAGAACATCTATCATGAGAAAGTTCTTCATAACATACTTCTCTCCGTATAGTCTTAGAGAAGTTTATAGCATGACAAGTTGGCCAGCGATCTTTAACTACTAGCCAGCGATCTTTAACTATTAACAGTACGATTCAGGCCAATCCAATAAGCATTATTAGAACTATCATCAATTGAAATAGAAGTATCGAAAATATACCTCACCAGCTCAAAAAATAGATTTTTCTTGATCAAATTAAATCTATCTAATTAACTAGATTTTTCTCTTGATATAGCTTTTAAGCGCCCAACTAAAGCATTCTAATCAAAGCATCCCAACTAGAGCACCTAGATCAAGCACATGGAAAGATTCAACCTCAAAGTATTTAGGCGTTTTTGGGCGATCGCAAAAGCCTACTGGTTTGGAGAAGATAAGTGGAAAGCAAGAGGGCTGCTGCTACTGATCGTGTTGCTGCTGTTAGGATACACAGGTCTCAGTGTCTTGTTAAACACTCAGCGAGGCGAGCTAATTTCGGCGCTGTCTGCCCAGAGTGAGAGCCGCTTCTGGAAAACAGTTGGCGTTTTTCTCGGTATTTTAGTTTTGTATGCGCCCTTGCTGGCAGGCTATACCTTTTTGCGCGATCGCCTCGGTTTGGCCTGGCGACGTTGGCTCACCGATAGTTTTATCGAAAGGTACTTTCAAAAGCGCGCCTTTTACAATATTAACCAGTTCAATCTTGATATTGATAACCCAGACCAGCGCATCGCAGAAGACGTGCGCAGCTTTACCCAAGAGTCACTAGCCCTGGCCCTCGTTGCTGTTGAATCAGTATTATCTATCATTGCGTTTAGCGGCGTACTGTGGGGAATCTCTAGAGAGCTGGTGCTGTTTTTGGTGATATACGCGGTAGCAGGCACGGTACTAACGATTGGTGTTTTTGGTCAGCCGCTGGTAAAGCTCAACTTTGAGCAGCTAAAAAAAGAAGCAAACTTTCGCTTTAGTCTGGTGCGAGTCAGGGAGAATGCGGAAGCGATCGCGTTCTATCAGGGCGAAAAGCAAGAGTCTGAGCAAATCAAATCTCGGTTTATTGCCGCCTTCGATAATTATAAAAAGCTACTGAGCTGGGAGCTAGCGCTCAATGGCCTCACTAACTTTTACGAGTTCATTCCCTTCGTTCTGCCAGCAATTGTCGTTGCACCCGGCGTATTTAATGGAGAGGTGGAAGTGGGCAAAGTCAGCGAAGCTCAAGGCGCGTTCATTCGCGTGTTCTTTTCACTCAACGTCATTGTCGCCCGCCTGCAATCTTTAACAGCATTCGGCGCAGGTATTGATAGACTCTATGACTTCTCTGAGGCTATCGGCGGCCTTGAAAGCACCAACCTCAAAAGCGCCAAGCTCGAAAAATCCGAAGCGTCTAATGACTCGGAAGAACTACCGATCTTAGCGGCATCTCTAGCTATCGAGGCAGAAGAGAAAGAGACCGAGGAGCTTAAAGTGACAGACCTCGCTGATTCTCCCACCATTTTGATTACAGCCGCGCCGACGCTATCGCTCGACAACCTTACGCTGCAAACGCCCAACTATCAAAGAACGCTCATAGAAAATCTCTCACTCACGCTAGATCAAGAAGCGTCGCTGCTGGTAATGGGGCCAAGCGGCTGTGGAAAAAGTTCGCTCATGCGCGCGATCGCAGGTCTCTGGCGCTCTGGCACTGGCACCATCCTCAGACCCAACATCCAAGACTTATTGTTTTTACCCCAAAAGCCCTACATGGTGCTGGGCAACCTCAGAGCACAAATGCTCTATCCCTATCCCAACGCTCAAGTAACCGATGAGCAGCTCACCGCTGTACTCCAGCAAGTTAACTTACCCGACCTCGCAGAGCGCTATGACAAAGGCTTTGACACCCTAGAAGAATGGAGCGATGTGCTTTCTCTAGGAGAACAACAGCGACTGAGTTTTGCGCGTGTGCTCATTCACCAGCCTGCCTATACCATCTTAGACGAAGCCACTAGCGCCCTCGACCGCACCAACGAAGAACAGCTCTATCGTCATCTGTCCGAAGCCAAAGCAGCCTACATCAGCGTCGGCCATAGAGAATCACTAGAACAGCACCATCGATCACTTTTACGATTAGCTGAAGACCACACCTGGCAGCTCAGCTCTTTGTAACTCGGATGTTTGTAACTCAACTCTTTGTAACCCGGCTCTGTGTGGCTCGGCTCTCTGTAGCTCGGTCCTTTACAGCAAAGCCACTAGTGCAGTCGCCAACCGATCGGCCTCCATTGGGATCACCGCCTTCCCTGGCATAATCTCCTGAGTCAGCATAAAAAAGACAACAGCACCTAATAATACATGCGCAGTCGCCTCTGGATCTTCAATGTTCAGATCAGGAGAAGACAAAAACTCAGTTAGCTTCAACAAACTGGGCCGCGTCACGTTTAGCATAAACTTCTCAACTAGCCCCGGAAACCGTTTCGATTCTGCAATCATCAGCCGGACAAAATCGTGATAGTCTTCATCTGCCGACAGCTGCGTTAGCGTCGTTCTTGCCAGTTGGCTAAGCACCGCCTTCGGTTCTCCTTTCAGCGGCGCAGAACCAAAGGCTTCTTCTAATCGCCGCCGACTCATCTTGTCTACCAGCGCAACAAACAGCGCTTCTTTATCGGCAAAGTGACTGTACAGCGTCTGCTTAGAAACCCCAGAAGCCTTGGCCACTTTATCCATACTGGCCCGCTCATAGCCGCGCTGCAAAAATATTTGCGTTGCCCCAGTCAAAATTTGTTCAGCCTTTTGATCAAAGCGCCTTTGCGCTGCCGATTCGGTAGGTATTTCCAAAATGAACCCCTTTTTATTTCAAAACTGTCACAACTTCTTAATTCTATCAGACCGTACAGTCTAGTATCTAACCATTCATTCCAAGAACCGTACAGTCTAGGTTAAAAACGTATTATGGAAGAGCTCAAGACAGAAATTACGATTCAAGCTTCTGCTCAAGAGATATGGACAATCCTGACCGACTTTCCCAAATACTCTGCCTGGAATCCTTTCATTCCTAAAATTACAGGCATTCCGAAGGTAGGCAATCAGCTTACTATTCAGATTACGCCGCCTGGTAGCCGGTCAATGACCTTTAATCCGACCGTTACGCAAAGCCAACAGAACAAAATCTTTCAGTGGTCCGGTCACTTACTCGTGCCTGGAATATTCGATGGGATTCACACCTTCACACTTCAGCCCATCACGTCCGAGCGCACACGGCTTATCCACAAGGAAATATTTACAGGTCTTCTAGTCCCTCTGCTATGGAAAAGCCTAAACACAAACACCCGGCAGGGCTTTGAGCAAATGAATCAGCATTTAAAGCAAGAATCTGAAAGACTAAGTAGTCATATCAGTGCTTAAAACGATTGAACCGTTTCTTGTCTAACTCTTGCCTAATTTGCGTTGCCCCACTCAGAATTTGTTTAGCCTTTCAATCAAAGCATCTTTCAAAGCATCTTTGCGCTGCCGATTTGAATAGCTTTATCGATTAAATATCGCCTGTAGCAAGCTATGACAGTTCATAAGGTGGATACAATTTTGCATCCGGGCGAGAGACAACAACAGTGAGCTTCACGGAGTATATAGACTAAACAAAGATCGGATATTGAAGCTACACGAAAAATCTCCACTGATGACTCTCATTCTCGGATATTTCATCGTTTTTTCAACATACATATCAAGACTACTAGCGGTAGCCGCAAAGCCTTATGCAGAATTTGAGAGAAGACAAGAACGGAGAATATCGCGGTTATGCGGCCTATCTGCTGGCGTTTACTGACCATGCGCAAAGCTATGTAAAGACCATTACACCTTCCCGCAAAGATCCAGATTCGCTGGTTCGCAATAATGCAATGCGTGTGATAGTTGCGATCGCCCGCAACTATCCGACGATAGAACTTCCTGTTCAGGAAATCGTTGAAGCGTTTCAATATCCCGACACAACCGATCGTAACAAAGCAGCATTCATCCTCGTAAAAATGGCGAAGCAAGAGAAGTATCGTTCTCTACTGTCTCTACTGATTGAGCAAGCTGTTCCTATTTTTCTCAAAATGCTAAGACTAGATCAGCCCAACAATCACGAGATCTAGCCTATACAATTTTAACGACGCTAAGCGGAGAGTCTTATGGAGAACGAGACTACACAGCCTGGGAGGCATAGGCAGAACAGCAGTGTAGAGAGAGCATAGAGAGCTAGACAATCACAACCAAAAGATAATAACGTAAATAGACTCTCATATCGTGTACGTGTACCTACGACTGCAAATTCCATCACAATCCTCTATATCCTCTAAAAATCACCGCATAATTAACTGTTTCTCTGCCGCCAATAGAGTACTGTAGCGTCTTCTTTCAGTAGCTTTTACGAGGATCAACAGCTTAGTTTACAAAAAACACAAGCCTAATTGGTTCTTTCAACTGAGTTACCTATTGAGAATAATCCACTACATTGAGTTCACTGCCAGAAGGAAAGCTACCAGCAGGAAAGCTGCCAGAAGTCACGATGCTAACCGTCAACTCGAAATCTAATAGTCTAGAAACGCTGGTTCGGATTGCACTGCTCAATAGTGAGCTAGCACCGGGCGTAGCTAAACAAATCAGCGTTTACCGCAGTGAGCAATCAAACAAGCTAGACGAACAAGAGAAAAGACTGTTGGCTATTTTAGATGATGCGATCGCAGACAACTGCATTACTATCATACAACCCATCCATTCACCAGCTCTTCAATTAACAGAAACGCCGCCAGCATCTGTTGAAATTAAACAGCAGCTCATAGGCCAGTTGGCGCCAGATCAAAAAATGCATAACCGCTAAGAAACCGCAGAACCTAAGCTCGCGGTCATAAGCAGCGTGGTTCAAAACCGGCTGATTTTAGATGACACTCGCAGCACAAAATTTCCAATTACCTTTCTAATTACAACTCAGGATATTTTTAAGACCTCAAAACGACAGGCGACAAAAAGCTATAAGCCTTTGAAGTAGCCTGTTCCCAGGCAAGATGAGGCTGAGAAGGCAGTTGTTCAAGTGGCACATCGCGAAACCTTCACATCTGTAGCGAAATCTAAGGTTATTCAGAAGCGCTACGTGAGCTGAATAACAGGCAAGTCTAATACCTTAGTCAAGACGGTACAGGAATCTTCATAGTGTCAATTTTGTGTCGGCTTGGTGAGGCAAAAAGATCGAAATGGTACTGTCAGTCTCAAGATGTCTGTCATAGGTCACTGCTCAATCAGCATCAGTAATTAGCAATGGTTAGGCAAAAAGGTTAGACAAAAAAATTCATCACTTTCAGCTTCTACCTCACAACAACAAAACGCTAAATGGCACTGTCGTACGATAGCTAACGTTGGTGTCGTAACGTCTAGCTGGATTTAACAACATAAGTCTTTTGACTGCTAAGGTAGTTTCTGCCAAAAAAGATACCGTTCGGATAAAATGAATGAGTCAACCTCTCAAAGGAAGATTCAGGCGATTGCGAATGGACCAACAGTTGAGTGAGTCCCAGCTCGAAGATTTGCGTCTAGCTGCTACCTACCTAACCGGTGTCAAGCGCAGAGCATTCCAAGCAGAGATGACGCTGAAGTACTGCAACGGCAGCGCTCGCAGCGCAGAAAGCAAGTTCGGTTGGAATCGACGCAGCGTGAGCGTCGGCATAGCCGAGCAACGCACAGAGATTGTCTGTCAAGGTGCGCAATCAGCCCGCAGCGGCAACAAGCGCTGGGAAGAGCGCGAACCCTCGGCCGCCGCAGCGCTCAAACAACTGGCTGAAGCGCATGCCCAGCAGGAGCCGAGCTTTACTAGCTCGGTGGCCTTCACTCGACTGACCGCCGCAGAAGCCTTGAGTCAACTAAAATCTCAGGGCTATCGGGACGAGCAACTGCCCGCGCCCAGTACGATGGCAGTGGTCTTGAATCGACTGGGTTATCGTTTGCGCAAAGTGGTTAAAGTCAAGCCTAAAAAAGTCCCTGAGACCGATCTGATTTTTGATAACATCGCCGACAAAGACCAGCAAGCCGTAGAACATTGTGCCAAAAGGGTGAGTTCAGACTGCAAAGCGACGGTTCATCTAGGTAACTTATCGAGAGGTGGACTCACCCGAGGAAATCGGCGAGCCGACGACCATGATATGGGGATAAAAGAACGCTATATTCCTTGCGACATTGTCGATGAAGATACCGGAGAGTTGTTCATCAGCTTTGGCTGTTCTTATAAAACAAGCGATTTCATTGTCGATACCTTGAAAGCTTGGTGGGAGAAACTCACACCACAGTGTCAGCATCAGATACCGCTACTGCAAATCAAAATGGACAATGGTCCTGAGAATAGCGGTGTGAGAACTCAGTTTCTCAAGCGGATGGTCGATTGGGTAGACCAGATTAGAACACCAATTCAACTCCTTTACTATCCGCCCTATCACAGCAAATACAATCCGATAGAACGGTGTTGGGGTGTACTTGAACAGCACTGGAACGGGACGATGTTAATAGATTTTCCCACCATGCTCAGTTGGGCGATGACGATGACATAGAAAGGGATACATCCGAGCGTGATGCTCAAGGGACTAGCTCTTTAATAACACCCCCAAAATCACTTAAGCTGTCAGTGGTAAACCCTTCTCTTAGTGCCCCATGCTGACAGAGCAAGTGAAAGCAACGTTTAAGGATGCAGCCCGTAAACTGACAGGAGCCAAGAGACGAGCCTTCACTGCGCAAGTAGCGTTGGACTATTTCAGCGGCTCAGCCCGGAAGACAGAAAGGGCAATGGGTTGGGATAGAGTGATGGTTCAACGTGGGCTCGACAGTCTAGAGAGCGGTATCCCGTACGAGGATAACTACTCAGCAAGAGGCCGCAAAAAAACGGAGGCGTTGCTGCCTCATCTAGAGCAAGATATTCGTGAGTTGGTGGATGAAGAGGCTCAAGCCGATCCAAAGTTTCAAACGACATTTCGCTACCTGAAAGTGACGGCTCGCGAAGTGCGTGACCAGTTGATTCTTCAAAAGGGCTACGCAGATGAGGACTTGCCAACGCGTCAAACCGTGGGTGACATCCTAAATCGTCTGGGGTATCGTTTGCGTAAACCCTGAAAACTAAACCGCAGAAGAAAATCCCAGAGACGGATGCTATTTTTGACCATGTCAAAGCAGCTAATGCTGCGGCCGATGCAGACCCTCATACCTTGAGAATATCGATGGATGCGAAGGCCAAAGTGAAGGTGGGCACCCTCTCTCGTGGCGGTCACGACCGTCGATTAGTGGCCCCTAATGCTGACGACCATGACACCCAATGGACAGCGGTCTTAGTGCCCTTTGGTATTCTCAATCTAGCGACTGATGAACTGACTATCTTTTTTGGTGAGTCAGCTGAAACACCTGACTTTGTAGTCGATTGTCTCGTCAACTGGTGGACAAACAACAGACAGAATTATCGTGACATTACCACCCTAGCGATTAATCTCGATAGCGGTGGGGCAACGCGTTCCAACCGTACACAATTCATCAAACGCTTAGTCACCTTTGCCCGAGACAGTGGTCTAACGCTCGAACTCATTTACTATCCGCCTTATCACAGCAAATATAATCCGGTGGAGCGGTGAGACCCCGCGTCGCTTTGCGGCGCTAGGGAATGCTCACCAAGACAGCGCTGCTGGGCTGCACTTGAGCAGTTCTGGAATGGGGCCATTCTTGACTCAGTGGAAACCATCTTAGAATGGGCCTCTCATATGACTTGGAAAGGCTTTGAGCCGATTGTTTATTATCTCAGCGGCACCTATGAAAAAGGCATTTCTGTAGACTCACAGACCCTAGCTGAGTTTCGCGTCGATTGGTATCCTTCACTAGACTTGCCGAAGTGGGCGATTACAATACAACCGTCGTAGCGGGGATATTATTTAAGTGCTACTCCCTTAGCTATCTGATCATTCCTAACAAGCATTACAAACTTAGCTAATCTCTTGTTTCTAGCGATATAAAGAAGGGACACCAAGAGGAGACAGGTATGACATTTTCTACCAATGTTCCCACGTCTACCAATTTGAGGGTTGAAGACGATCGCACAGGGCTGAGTCCAGAAACCTTGAGACGCGCTTTCTTAGATAATTTGTTTTATATCCAGGGCAAATTTCCCAAGCTCGCCAGTAAAAACGACTTCTATCTTGCCTTAGCCTACACAGTGCGCGATCGCATGCTGCAACGCTGGCTGGGCACCACCGCCACATACATTGACCAAGAGGTTCGCACCGTTTTCTACCTGTCTGCCGAATTCTTAATGGGGCCACATCTGGGCAACAATCTGGTGAGTCTCGGCCTGTACCAGCCCATTCGAGACGTCATGGATTCTCTATGTCTGGATTTGGAGGATCTGTTGGCACAAGAAGAAGAGCCTGGTCTAGGAAATGGTGGTCTCGGTCGTCTGGCCGCCTGTTATTTAGATTCTTTAGCAACGCTGGAAGTGCCTGCCTTGGGCTACGGCATTCGCTACGAATTTGGTATTTTCGATCAGGAAATTCGAGAGGGTTGGCAGGTCGAAATTACTGACAAGTGGCTGCGCTATGGCAATCCTTGGGAAATTGCTCGCCCTGAATGGGCCGTGCCTGTAAAGTACGGTGGCTACACGGAAAGCTATACCGACGATGACGGAAACTACCGCATACGCTGGGTGGCTGACTGGGAAGTCATGGGTGTACCCTACGATACGCCGATTTTGGGCTATCGGGTTGATACGGCCAATACGCTGCGCCTATGGAAATCGGAAGCACCAGAGTCGTTTGACTTTGACGCGTTTAACCGAGGAGATTATTACGGCGCGGTCGATCGCAAAGTGGCCTCCGAAAATCTGAGCAAAGTTCTCTATCCAAACGATGAACAAATCAGGGGTAAGCAGCTGAGACTAGAACAACAGTATTTCTTTGTCTCCTGTTCTCTGCAAGACCTCTTACGCATTTTAGATGGTTGCGATTTACCCATTGATGCATTCCCAAAAAAGTGCACGATTCAGCTCAACGACACGCATCCAGCGATCGCCGTTGCCGAACTCATGCGACTGCTGTTAGATCAGCGGCACCTCGACTGGAACACGGCCTGGAACATCACCCAGCGATCGTTGGCGTACACCAATCACACCCTGTTGCCAGAAGCGTTAGAAAAGTGGCCCGTGAGCCTGTTTCAAAAGCTGTTGCCGCGTCATTTGGAAATCATTTATGAAATTAATGCGCGCTTTTTGGAGTCTGTTCGTATTTGGTGCAAGGGCGATGGTGATTGCCTGACCCGGATGTCCTTGATTGACGAAAGTGGCGAACGCTATGTGCGCATGGCGAACCTAGCCTGTGTTGGCAGTTCTGCGATTAATGGGGTTGCAGCTTTACATACCGACCTCCTCAAGAAAACGGTGCTACGAGACTTCTACGAATTTTTCCCTGAGAAATTTACCAACATTACAAATGGCGTTACCCCTCGCCGTTGGATCGTCGTCAATAATCCACGGCTCACGTCACTGCTCAACCACAAGATTGGCCGTAGTTGGATTACTCACTTAGAAGAGTTTCGGCAGCTAGAAGCCTACGTTGATGATGCTGGTTTTTGTGCTGATTGGCAGCAGATGAAGCAGGCCACTAAGCAAGACCTGGCAAATCATATCGAGCAGCGCCTAGGGATGACCATCGATTCTCATTCTCTGTTTGATATCCAGGTGAAGCGGATTCACGAGTATAAGCGTCAGCACCTAAATGGGCTCCACATTATCTCTTTGTACAATCGCCTTCGGCAAAATCCTAACCTTGATATTCCGCCACGAACCTTTATCTTTGGCGGGAAGGCCGCACCAGGCTATGCCATGGCCAAGCTGATAATCAAGTTTGTTACGGCCATTGGTGATGTGGTCAATCGCGATCCGGTGACACGCGATCGCCTCAAAGTTGTTTTTGTGCCCGATTTCAATGTCACCAACAGTCAAAAAATCTACCCGGCTGCCGATCTCTCTGAACAAATCTCCACAGCGGGCTATGAGGCTTCTGGCACTGGCAATATGAAATTTATGATGAATGGTGCGCTGACTATCGGCACCTTAGACGGGGCCAATGTAGAAATTAGGGATGCAGTCGGAGAAGAAAATTTCTTTTTGTTTGGGCTAACCGTCGAGGAAGTCAAAGCGCTGCGGCAGCAGGACTATCGGCCTTATGCCATTTACCAGCAAAATGCTGAGCTAAAAGAAGTGGTTGATTTAGTGACTTCAGGTTACTTTTCTAAGGGCGATCGCGATTTGTTTAAGCCGCTAATAGATAATCTACTCTGGCACGATCCCTATTTACTCCTAGCTGACTACGCATCTTACCTATCGGCTCAAGCACAGGTGAGTCAGGCGTATCAGGCGCGCGATCGCTGGTGTCGCATGTCTATTTTGAACAGCGCTCACAGTGGCCGATTTTCCTCTGATCGTGCTATTCGAGAGTACTGTGACAAAATTTGGAAAGTGAAGCCAGTCACCATTGACTTAGATGCCTACAGCTTTGATGCAGGCAGCTGCGAGCTGCCTCAACTAGCAAATTAAACAGGATGCTCCTCACAGCTTCCTCAAGGTTAACTTCTACGCTAAAACCTATGGTTTCGTTGCGAATATGAGGCAATGCGAGAGAATGAGCGAGCAGACTACTTAATTGTGGGCAGTGGCCTATCGGCGCTAGTGTTTGGTGCACTGATGGCGAAGGACGGTAAAACGGTTTATATACTTGAGGCGCATGAATATCCAGGTGGGTTTGGCCATACCTTTACCATGGCCAAAAAATACCATTTCAATGCTCAACTGCACTACGTTTGGGATTGTGGCGAAGGCAACACCGTTAACCGAGTTTTAAAGCAGCTTGGACTCGATAAAAATATCACCTTCGAACGCTACGACCTCAATGGATTTGACCATATGCACATCCCTGGCTACTCGTTGGAGATTCCGTCTGCATCGGACGAGCTAGCCAAGCAGCTATCGGCATTGTTCCCTGAGCATACAAGCCACATTCAAGGCTTCATTCAAGCGGTGCAAAAGGTTCGTCAGGGGCTAAAGTGTCTTTCTCCACCGATGCGCCCTCAGCTATTGCTCAAACAGCTGCCAGTTGCTCTGAGCGCTTCACCACTATGGCAGCACACTCCAGATGTGTTTGATGAATATCAGCTTCCTGAAGCCGCCCAAACACTGTTGGCGCTGCAATGGCCAGACTTTTTGCTCCCACCCGAACAACTCTCTTTTTATGCCTGGGTCATTTTATTTACCGGCTACCAAGAAGGAGCCTATTACCCCACTCAGCACTTTGAGCATGTGATTAATTCCTTGGTGGGCAGCATCGAAGAGAATGGTGGCAAGGTACTCACTGACACAGAAGTCACAGAATTTTTGGTTGAGAGAAGAACGGTGAAGGGCGTGAAGGCGATTGATCGGCGTAGTCATGAAACCTGTGTGTTTTGGGGCGATCGCATCATTTGCAACATCGATCCTAAAAAGGCTGCCAGTATGATTGGCCTTCACAAATTCTCTCCTAGCGTGCAGCGTAAGCTGGACTACGACTATTCACCATCTAACTTCATGGCCTACTGCGCTGTGAAGGATTTGGACTTACGCGAGTATGGCTTTGGCCCCTGGAATACTTTCCACAGCGAAGATGTCGATCTCAATGCAGCCTTTAAGCGTATGTATGAGGAAAATGACTTCTCTCGGCCCAGCTTTGCCATTACTACACCAACGCTGTTGACTACAGCCAAGCGTGACTACCCTGAGGATTGCCAGATTCTTGAGTTTTTAACGGTGGCGAACTATCGCTATTTTGATGAATTGCAAAAGCGTGATCGCAAAGCCTACAACCGTAAAAAAGAAGAAATTTTAGAGACCATACTCAACATCGTCGAAAGAGATTATATGCCTAATATTCGAGAGCATTTAGTCTTTAGAATTACCGGCAGCCTCACCACAAACGAACGCTTTTGCCGCTGCCCGCAGGGTAATTCCTAAGGATCTAGCCTGACACCTAAAAATATGGGCCTGGGGCGATTAAACCACAACACCTCTCTTCAGAGCTTTTACTTCTGCAATGCGTCCTCGGGCTATCCAGGATTTGCGCCGACCTTCTGGACTGGAGCCATGTTATACCAGCGGCTATCGGGCGTACCGTTGCTAACAGCGGCTTGATTCACCTTTGTTTTTAGACATTCAGTTTTTAGACATTCAGTTTTTAGATATTAACAGGAGGCTTCGGCAATGAAAATCGCTATTGTGGGCGGTGGCGCTAGCGGCATGGTTTCAGCTTATCTGCTGGATCAACAAGGCCATGAAGTCACTGTATATGAGCGACAAAGTAGCTTGGGCGGACATATTCGCACGCTAAATAAAAATGTGTCCCCTCAGACAAACTGCTCAGATCGACTAGAGCTAGGTGTGCTTGAATTTTCCGCAGAGTTTACACACTTTCGGCAACTAATGGAAGACTTATGCATGTCCCTAGAACCAGTAGAGGTTGGCTCAGGACTCTTCCTTAAAGGTGGGCGTCACTTTCTATCGACAGTGATGATTAATAACAACTTTCAGGGAGTAAAAAAGTGGCGCGTGCTGCTGCATTTGGAAGCACTGTATGCGCAGTCCCTTGGACTATGGATAAAGACCCATCGCGATCGCATTGAGCAGTTAGCCAGTCAGCCTCTATCAGAGTATTTCTCAAAGGGAAATGACCAAACAACCTGGCTGAAAGTCCTGACGATGTATAGCTACTCTATGCCCTACAACGCCATTGATAACTTTCCGGCCCAGCTAGCAATTCCGTCACTGCGGCGCTACGTGTTTGGTCATTGGTTTCGAATCAAAGGCGGTGTGTATGCTTATATTGAAAAAATTCTCTCCAGGTTTTCGGGCGAGGTACATTTGAGCGCTGAGGTCCGAGCCATTCATCGTACGAATGGAAGGATTCAAATCGATGGGAGACTCGGAGATAGTCGTCCTTTTTCTCATCAGTTTGACAAGCTTGTATTTGCTGCGCCGCCAGATCAATTTTTACGCTTAGTCGCGGATCCTAGACCTGACGAGGTAAAACGGTTTCAGGCATGGAGACCAAACTATGCGAAGACGGTTTTGCATAGCGATCGCACCCTCTATAAGCCTTTTCATATTCAACGAGGCTCCGAATTCGACTTCTTTCAAACGGACATCGGTTGGGGTTATAACGCCTATCTCAACCAGCTGTGCGGCATCACTTCTCAAACAGCATATAGTCTGGCCTTCAACTTAGAAAGCAAAATCTCTCCAGATAAGCTCATCCATGTGCAGCAGCATCACACGCCATTTTTTGATGCTGACGCTTTTCGATATCGAGATGAGGTCATAGCTACAAGTGGGGAACATAATACTTATCATACAGGTGCTTATCTCAGCGATTGCCTGCACGAAGGGGCGGTGACGTCAGCGATGAGTGCTGTAAATGCGATGAGTGCTTTATCCCCGAGTCGTATGACTACGAAAGAACTCATTACATTGCACAATTAATTACTGTTCTTGCACTCAGTTACAGCCTGCTGATGGCAGAATTATAGGAGAAGATTGGCGCTGTTGCACCAATAGGGGCTGCGAATAGGGTAATGAAGTAAGGTTTAAGTACCACC